>NZ_BJMS01000071.1 GCF_006539285.1 Sporolactobacillus inulinus | reverse complement strand
TCTCCGTCTATTTAAGCGATTTTTTCATTCATTTTCTAATTAAGCGGAATTTTTCCGTTTATTTCTAAGATTGGGCGCTAACCTGATCACCCAATCGAATCTTATGACCTTATCGTCGTACCAGCAAAGCAAAACGATAAACTTTACTTGTGAGAAAACTTGGCTTTGCCAAACCTCCGACGAAGGCAAAGCCTTTGTTGCGATGGCCATGGATGGCCAAGTGTCCGGTTAGCCGCAGGACGCACTTCCGTAGGATGCGGTGGCTTCGACGTTGCTCACAGGAAGTGAGCGCCGTTAGTCGAAGCTCCTTCATTCGCCGGGCCACTTACACTCGTTTCCTTGAATTTTCTTATACTTTTTTACCAGTGTTAGAAATAATAGACAGAAAGAGCAACATGTTATGCAGCATGCTTCGTGTGGTAGCTTAACAAGCGCATCCCGTTCAGGATGACCACTAAAATGCTGACTTCATGGACGAACATGCCGCTCGCCATATAAATATAGCCAAAGATCAGACCGATCAATAAGAAAGCAACGGTAGCAATGGCAATAACAATATTTTCTTTCATATTTTTTACCGTTTTCTTCGTTAATCCATAAGCATGGACAAGCTCGGTAAATCTGGATTTCATCAAAACAATGTCTGAGGTTTCCACCGCAACATCGGTCCCGCTGCCCATGGCAATGCCGATATGTGCCGCGGCAAGGGATGGGCTGTCATTGACGCCATCCCCGATGAAAGCGACCGTATGCCCCGCCTTCTTCAACTTTTCTACATAACCCACTTTATCTTCCGGCAACAGCTCTGCATGAACTTCATCAATACCAAGTTGCTGGCTAATCGCCTGCGCGGTTCGTACATTGTCACCCGTCAGCATAACCATTTTTTTGATGCCCATTGCTTTTAATGCTGCTAAAGCTGCTTTAACTCCGTCTCTTGGCGTATCGGCGATACCAAGCATAAGCGCCAGTTGCTGATCGACCGCAACTAAAACGGTGGATATTCCTTTCTCTTCCATCTCAGTTAATTTTCGTTCCTGTTCCTGGTTCAGTCGAACCCCGGCTTCAGTTAACAGGTTACGATTACCAACCAGGACGGTCTGATTTTCCACAACTGCCCGGATTCCCTTACCCTTAACCACTTTGGTTTGCGTCACCTTCAGATGACTGTACTCAATAGCATGCGCCCCGGCATAGGCTAAGATCGCCCGACCAAGTGGGTGATCGGATTCCTTTTCAATAGCAGCTGTATAGGCTAATCCACGTTGCTGACCAGGCATGGCATCCATTTCTACGAGCTCAGTCTGTCCTTTCGTTAGCGTGCCCGTTTTGTCAAAGACTAACGTATCCACCTTACTGAACGTATTCATGATCTCGCCGCCTTTGATCAGAACGCCGCGTTTTGCGCCATTACCGATACCGGCGACATTGGATACCGGAGCACCGATCACTAAGGCCCCCGGGCAACCCAGGACTAAGATTGTGATGGCCAGACGGATGTCCTGCGTGATCCCCCAGACAATTATTCCCAATAAGAGAACGGCTGGCGTATAGTAGCGGGCAAAATGATCAATAAACTTTTCCGCATGTGATTTCGTATCCTGAGCTTCTTCAATCAATTCAATGATCTTACCGAATGTGGTATCCTCACCCACACGAGTTGCCTTAATGCGTAACGTTCCATTGTCTAAAAGAGTCCCGGCGAAAACGGTCGCGCCGACCGACTTATCAACAACCCGCGATTCGCCCGTGACACTGGCTTCATTCAGATAGCCGTGACCTGAGGTGATCACCCCATCCACCGGGACCTGTGCACCCGTCTTCACTAAGAGCTCATCACCCGCATTGACTTCATCACTATCCGTTTCCTGCACCTGACCATTCTCTTGATAAACCCAAGCTTTCGTCGGAGCCATTTCAGTCAGGGTTTTAATTGAGTTGCGCGTTTTCTGCAAGGTTTTCTGCTCCAGATAACTCCCGAACAAAAACAGAAAGACAACGATCGCCGATTCGTTATATTCACCAATGAAAAGGGCACCGATCACAGCGATACTGACTAACAATTCGATACTGATGACCTTTACGCTCAAGGCCTGCCATGCATGAATCAAAACCGGTAAAAAGCCGACAAGTGTAGCCGCGATAAAGGTCGCCGTATAACCTAATTCCCAATGAAAAAGTCCTTTACTTAAAAAGCCGAGGACAATCAAAGCACCGGTCAAATAGGTGATGTGTTGGTTATGCTTCTGTACCCATTTCTGGACGTTCATACAGCCTCCCCCTCCTTTTTATAACTCAAGGATAAACGGAGACGAAGAATTTAAAATTGACCGCTGTCAAGAAGTAACGATTTATTGTAGCATCAATGATTCGATTTCATTGCTGAAGTTCGTGCGGCTAAGGTTCCTTTTTGGTATGGGAAGACTTTATTGAAGCTAAAAGATGCGCTATGATTGAATCAATGATTTTTAAACGAAGATGCAAGAAGCGGATGATTGACCGCAATGTACAAAGCAAAACAAGGCTGATTGACGGATTGCAAAATCGATAAAGTGGGTGATGACATGAACATTGACGTATTGCAGCACGTTCCCTTTGAAGGACTCGCATCTATTGAAGAATGGGGCAACGATAATGGCCATACCTTTCGCATGCATAAGCTCTATGAAAATCCCTCAATACCCCGGATCGATGATCTTGAATTTCTGATCCTACTCGGCGGACCAATGAGTGCAAATGATCAGGATCAACAATGGATTGACGAAGAGCGCAGATTAATCAGAAAGACCATTTCCGAAAATAAGCCTGTATTTGGCGTCTGTTTAGGCGCTCAACAGATTGCTAAAGCATTAGGAGCCGCTGTTATTCAAGGCGATAAAGAAGTAGGCTGGCATCCAATACGTTCCGTTTCTTCAAGGTTACCGTTTATACCAGAGGAATTGACTGTTTTTCATTGGCATGGCGAGCAATTTGAACTTCCCGATAGAGCGGAACGATTAGTGAGCAGCGCGGCATGTGAAAACCAGGGATTTATCTACAGTGAAAAAGTGATTGGCTTGCAATTTCATCTGGAAATGACCCCTAATCGTATTCAGGGATTACTCACCCATGACGGAGATTATATTGATCACTCACAATTCGTGCAAAGCGCTGAAGAAATAACCGACTTTGGTATTCCTGAACAAAACAAAACGGTTTTATTTAAACTCCTAGACTACTTAGTGAAGAACAAATAAATTTAAAAGGAGCTACTCCTCATTGAAGTAACTCCTCAAAAAGCCAATAGGATAAACGCTAAAAACAACAGCTAAAAACGAATGATAGAAATCCTGTAGCCATTCAGGATTTTTTATTTTCCATCAATTCATTTAGCGATACCATTTCAAGTAATCCTTGTGCTGCTTCACTCCCCTTATTCCCACTCTTAGTCCCTGCACGTTCGATCGCCTGTTCAATCGTTTCCGTGGTCAGTACGCCAAACATGACGGGTATATCTGAATTTAATTCGATTTGCGCTACGCCTTTGGCTACTTCATTACTTACGAGTTCATAATGTGTGGTTGCGCCTCGAATAACAGCCCCTAAAGTAATGACCCCATCATATTTTTGAGTAGCGACTACTTTTTTGGTAATAAACGGTAATTCAAAGGCACCGGGTACCCAGTAAACATCGATGTTCTTCGCGTCAACGCCGTGTCTTATCAAATTATCCTTAGCACCTGCAAGTAATTTTGATGTAATCAATTCATTAAAACGAGCAATGGTAATGGCGACCTTTACATGTTCTCCTTGATATTTTCCTTCATAAACCGTCATGATTTAATCCCCTTTTCGAGTGATAACATGTGATGGAACTTTTCTTGCTTCGTCTTTAAATAATGCTTATTTTCTTGATAAACCGTTGTTTCGAGTGGTACACGTTCGACAATTTCAATATGATGTTGCTGTAGCTCTGCTATCTTTTCAGGATTATTGGTGAGTAACTTAATTTTTGAAACCCCTTCGTTTTTTAATAGCCATGCCGCTTGCGCATAGTGTCTTTCATCAGGTAAGAATCCTAAAGCAACGTTCGCTTCATAAGTATCCATACCTGCTTCTTGAAGTTTGTATGCTTTTAGCTTATTCCGTAGGCCAATCCCCCTGCCTTCTTGACGTAAATATAAAATGGCACCTATTTTCGCTTCAGCAATTTGCTTCATTGCCTGATCTAATTGTTCGCCGCAGTCACAGCGATGCGAACCAAATACATCTCCAGTCAAACATTCTGAATGCACGCGAATCAACGGGGGCTCCTTGCTCTTCTTTAAATCGCCCATTGATAGGACCAATTGTTCTTTTCCTTCATGGTCAAGGTAGAGCGATAATTTAAAATCACCGTATTTAGTAGGTAATTGGACTGTGACATCGGCGCTCTTCTTTTGATGGGTTAAATAGTCGCTTAACTCGGCAATGGTTATAAAATCGAGTTGCCATTTCCGAGCCAACGCTTTTAAGTCGGCCGTTCTCGCCATTTTGCCATCTTCTTTTAGAATTTCACAAATATAAGCGGACTCTTCATGAGCCAGTCTTGCTAAATCAACCGCCGCTTCCGTGTGGCCTCTTCTTTTCAAAACGCCTGCATTTTCAGCAATTAGCGGAAAGATATGTCCCGGCCGTAAAAAATCGCTTGGCTCACTGTTCGGATCAGCGAGCGCCTTTATCGTTTTCGCTCGGTCAAATGCTGAAATGCCTGTAGTCGTTTCTTTATGATCGACACTAATTGTAAAAGCTGTTCCAAACGCATCGGAATTTTCAGCCGTCATCGCATGTAAATCTAACCGTTGTGCAATCTTCTTTGTTACAGGTACACAGAGTAAGCCCCGAGCGTTTTTGGTCATAAAATTAACCGCTTCGGGGGTCACTTTACTTGATAGCCCGATTAGATCGCCTTCAGCTTCTCTATTGTCATCATCAGCAACAATAATTAATTGCCCTGCTTTTAACGCTTCAACCGCATGTAGGATCTTTTCTTCACGCATGATGCCCTTCCTCGTTTAAATGAATCGTTGTTCTCAATAATGACTTCACATATTTACCGACGACATCGGTCTCCAAATTGACATAATCCCCTTTTACTAAACGATCAAAATTCGTATTTTCTAAAGAATGTGGGATCAAAGCTACAGCGAATGTTCCCGGTTTGACATCATCAACCGTCAGGCTCGTGCCATTGACAGCAATTGAGCCTTGTGGAACAATTTCACCTTTTAGTTCTGGTGGATAATAAAAGGTTAATTTAAGTGAGTTTTCGTACTTCATTTTTTGAATTAATCGAGTGGTTTGATCAACATGCCCAGAGACGATATGCCCTTCAAACCGGTCATTTGGAGACATTGCGCGCTCTAAATTGACTAAAGTGCCTTCTTTCATTTGCGAAAAAGTCGTTTTCTGAAAGGTTACCGGCATAACGTCAACGGAAAAGCAATCCTTTTCAACAGTGGTTGCCGTTAAGCAAACACCGTTTATTGCCATGCTATCGCCAACTTTGAAACCCTTTAATCGATCCGTATCTTCTACAGATACCGTCAACGTGATGTGATGTTGCTGCTTATTCACCCGTTTTATTTTCCCGACCGTTTGAATTAACCCTGTAAACATTTACTTCACCCTCTCACTGACAATTCGTAAATCCTCACCAATACGTTCGATACTTTTGAATGTCAAATTATTTTCATGATCGATCATTCCATTGCCGGAAAAGGCGGATAAACCGGTACCGCCAATTAACTTAGGCGCGAGATAAGTAATCACTTCTTCATAGCAATGCGCTTGCAAAAAGGTGTGATGAATCTGCGCGCCGCCTTCAACATAGATGGATTGCACCCCTTGCTGTCCAATATCATCCACAATCTTTGGTATTGAGAAATCATCGGTTTGGATAATTTTCACATGATCGGGTGCCTTTTCTTGTAATGCACTCCTCGTAAAAATCCAAATTGGCTCTGGATGCTCAAATAATTTAAACGCTTCAAAATGCAGCGTCTTCCCGCTTCTGTCTACGATTATTCGAATGGGTGGATAGTCACTGTTTTCACTAGGCAATAAGATGGGATTGTCTGCTAAAACTGTGCCACTTCCGACTAGAATCGCTTGATAGCCTAATCGCTCTTCATGCACAAATCGATTCGCCCGTTTACCGGTAATCGCCGTTCTTTCACCTGGTTTAGCTGCTATTTTTCCATCTAAACTAAGGGCTTGTTTTAACACAATATACGGTTTTTTATGTCGATAGAAATAGTTATAGTGCTTATTTAGTGATTCAGCTTCACTCGTGAGACAATTCATTTTCACGTCAATTTGATGGGCTTTTAAGATTGCTGCGCCTTTATGAGCAACAATCGGATTAGGATCAAGTTGGCCAATGACCACGCGCTTAATCCCACTGTCAATGATCGCTTGCACACACGGCGGCTGTTTGCCGTAATGTGTACAAGGTTCTAAAGTGACATATAAAGTTGAATCGTGCAGTTCTTCGGGGTGAGCACAATGGTCAATGGCCATTCTTTCCGCATGTTTTTCACCAAATTTCGCATGATAGCCGGTTGCAATAATGCGATTATTTTTCACAATAACGGCACCTACTCGTGGATTTCTATACGTGTTTCGACCACCTTTTTCAGCCAGCTCAATTGCTTTTTTCATGAACCGTTCATCCAATTGCACGTCCCCCTTTCTTTAAAAAGATACAAAAAGCCCCGTAGTAACCTACGGGGCAACACAAAATAGACTTAGTTTTATTATTATCTAACTAGACCATAGCAAAAAAGATACAATCCTCGTTAGAATTGCAATAATACTAAATTCTTCTCCCATCCAGACTTTAACTGTCGGTTCTAGACTCTCACTAGATCCACCGCAAAATTGCGGGTCACGGACTTTAAGCTTACTTGCTTATTACCGTCGGTCGGGAATTACACCCTGCCCCGAAGAATATATTCAACTTTACTTGTAATACTAAATCATTACATTTGATCTGTCTACTTTTTCGTTTTTTCAATGATTTATTTAAAATTCAGAAAACCTGTTTTACCGATTGCCATTTTCAGTTATGATGGAGTAAGAATAAGCGATGAACCGAATGAATTCATCATCAAAACCCCTTTTCTTGATACCATGAGATTTCGTTTTTTTAAGATGGAACTGGGCAAAATGAACTGGCACGCATTTATGCACAGCAACAATCCTGCAAGTGCCGCTTTGATGAGTAAAATGAATTATAAAAAGAAAGAACGTGTAGCCGTTCGGCTTGCCTTTCTCAGGCAGATGGCCGGTTTGCAGCTTGATGAAGCACGCAGCAGCATGATCAACGGTTTTTTTGAAACCTATTTAAATCTGAGTGAAAATGAGGTGGATCAACTCATGAAAGAAGTCCATGCATTACCGAAAGATGAGCGAGAACAAGTCATCAAATGGCCGAATTCATTCTATGATCGCGGATTGAAGAAAGGTAAAACTGAAGGCAAAATAGAAGCTCGAAAAGAGATGGCGCTGCGTATGCTTCAAAAGAAAATAGACCTCCACACCATCGCCGAATTAACCGGGTTATCAATAGAAGAGCTCATCAAGCTGAATAAATAAGCACAAAATAATGAACAGGCATCATTCTAAGAAGTGATGCCTGTTCAGCTGCGGATTCGGTAAAAGAGCAGCAATCCCAAAACTTTCCATCTATTGATCGTCTCCCACATAGGTGATAAACTCGGAAAAATTCATGTTGCTTCGGATGCATATAAAGACCGGAACCCTGTTTTATGTTCTTTGATGGAATACAGTCTAAACGTGTAGGCTTTTTTCTGGATCATGGGCTCACCCGCCTGCTTAGGAAATCCTTTTATACACAAATCATAGTGCGAACGCTTATTCTAGTCAATCGTGATTATTGCCAATGGTAACGAGACACTAAAGAAAGCGATTCATCTTACCGCTTAGCTTCTCGCAAAGCTTGAAGCGGGAGACTTCTCGCCAAAATCGTGTTAAACAGAGTCGTTTTAATGACGTCTTTTCACTTCGTCATTTATCCATCCTCCTTATCGATCCATTCGACGCATCATTTTCCACATGCCAAAGCGCCAAAGGGACGGATGATTTCTTGCAATCCGTACCGCAATTCTATCTGTTAATGAATGATAATACCTTCTTGAGGGATTTGAATCCGTCGCAGCTTTATAGAAAATTTTTGCTAAATCATCAGACGTTGCCGATGCTTGAAAAGAAAATAAAAGCTTCTTGATCGCCAGCACGAGTTTCCTATAGGGTGAGTCTGCTTTTAAATTCTTTTCCGCTTTTTGCATTGCTATGTCTCCCCACTCAGACTGAGTAGCTCCCGGTTGAATCACAATGCTCCGGAGACCAAATTGTCGGATTTCCATATCGAGTACATCTGACCATATCCCCAGCGCTGCTTTAGTCGCATGGTACCATCCACCAAGAGGCATATAAACATTTTCTCCAACCGACGTCACATTGATCATCCGTCCAAATTGTTGCTTCCGCATCAGCGGCAAGACCAGCTTAGACAATTCACCGGCCGCAAATAAATTGACATCAAATTGATATTTGGCATTTTCAAGGTTAACTTCTTCCAGTGGACCGTACTCTCCATAACCTGCATTATTGATCAGTACATCGACTCGGCCTTGTTCTTTTATTGCCGCCTCGACAAAATTTTGATTTGATTCATTGTTTGTGACGTCCAGCTGATGGACGTGAATGCCGAGCTCATACAGGTCTTGCATACGTTGGGTTCGTCTGGCACCTGCATAAACGACCCAACCGTGATCATGAAAATATTTAGCACTTGCATACCCCATACCTGACGATGCGCCTGTAATTAATACCACTCTTTTTTCATTTTGCATGATTATGGCTCCTATAAAGACCGAACGTTCGGTCTTTTTATATTTTATTAAAAAGCGCATTTCTGCGCTCCCGTCAATCTTTAACGCCTTTTCATTGCATTCAGCACCATACAAATGATCGAATCCAGTTCCGAATCTGTCATTGTCCCATTGATCTCTGCCATTTTCATAGGTAAAGAAAAGAAGGTCGCGTACACATAGGCCGGTGCCTGAACAAACTCCGGATTTCCAACTATTTCTTCAAAAGCCCTGTAAATAGGCGCAGCCGTCGTTTCGGCATATTGGTGCGCTTCTTCGCTGACCACACTCGGATTGGTTTGAACCGCCTCCATAAATTTCGCTTCTTTAGGATAACGCTGATAGCGCTGAACAAAGTGGCGAATGAATGCGCCGATGCGTTCATCTAAATCCGAATGCTTCGCTTCAACTTCGGCAATGCCTTCGTCCATCAAATCCTTTACGTACATATAGGTTTTGGAAAGCAGTTCCTCTTTATCTTTAAAATAGACATAGACCGTTGACTTGGATATTCCTGCTGCCGCAGCAATTTTGCTGATCGACAAATTGACCAGATCATTCGTTGAAGTCAGACTTAGAACTGCATGAAGAATCATTTGTAATTTATTTTTATCTTTATTTTTCATACAGCAATGATAACCGAACGGTCGGTCGCTGTCAATTGTTTTTAACTCCACCCTCACATGCGTTCTCCATAAATCAATCGATGCATAAAAGCGTACCACGACTGTTCTATAAGTCGCTTAATTCTGCAATTGATGATAATTAGAAAGTGAAAAGTTGCTACAAAATAAAAATATCCTTAGAAATCCTAAAGAGAAAATCTAAGGGATTATGTGCATATTGGCTTATTCCTACTCTTAATATTTATCAACAACTGCGCCTAAGCTAGTTGCCCTTACATAGGGCTGCTCTTGCAATACGGATAAGCCATCTTTTGTTCCCGTAACAACAACACCTATAATCAGACCGTCTCTTTGACGTTTCTTTATCATTTTGTAATCACTATGATCAACTTGCTTTAAATGATTTAAGAAATCTGATTCAGTTTTCACGTTTGATGAAGTTAAAGTTTGCCCTAATTTAGACGATGGATTGGAAATGCCAAACAACCCTTGCCCAGATTCTGGAGAATCTCTAAAATCAGACTTAATAGGATAGTCATTTACCCAGTACCACGTTGGATGAACAGATTTAGGGAGCCTTTGCTTTATTTCCCGTAATGAATAGCCCTTATTAAAGGAAATGCCCATTTCAATATATTTGTCTTGGGGATATTCTTTAATTTTTGATAAATCGTTTGCATATTTTCTATATTTAAATTGTGGAACATAAAACAACATTTCTCCATCTCCACTGGGCAAATGCACCTCAGTTGTTTGATCAATTTGCGTACTCTGTGATGAAAAAGATGTAGATTGAAACCCGCTTAATCCAAAATAGACCTCTTGCGTCTCCCATGGAATCACTTTATTCTCAATTACTTTATATACGTCACGTTTAATGGTGCCCTGAAATAATCCTATATCTACCGTTTCAGCATTAACAATTGTATTAGGCGCCTTCATTATTGCATCCTCTTTTATGAGTTGAGAAGCTACTTCATCGCCTTTTTTACCTATCCACCAACGATTTACCTGGAAAACACCGATAAACAGGAGAATGCATACACCTGCTGATATTAATAACGTTCTCAATAATGTAATTCTTTTTGCCTTTTTTAATGACTTTTTTAATGATTTGTCATCAAAAACATTTTTTAATTCATCCTCATTTGTTTTCTTCATTTTCTTCCCTCCGGTATATTTTTTTGAATTTTGCTCTTGCCCGAGCTAAGTAGGTTTTAACGCTTTTAGGATTCATCTCTAAATACTCTGCAATCTGTTGATAAGACCATTCCAGTCCATACTTAAGCTGAAGTAATTGTTTATAGATGCAGGGGAGGCGTTCCAGTGCCCTTCTTACTTGTACTTTATTTTCTTTTTCGATCAACACATCCTCAATTAATACTGAATGCGCAATAATGGATTCATCGACTGATCGTACAGATGATTTTTTTAATTTCCTACAGTGATCGTAATATAAATTTATGGCGGCCTTAAAAAGCCAAGCTTTATATTTATCGGTATCAATAGACTCAAGATAGATCATCGACTTATAGACTGATTCTTGGATAATATCCTCAGCTAATTCTTGATCAGCACCAAGCTTTAATAAATAGAAATATAAGTCATTCATCACTTTAAGTAATTGTTCATTTAATAACCGATCCAAGAACCCTACCTCCTTTCCATCTATAAAACGAATTAAGTGATCGAAAGTATACAATGATTTTGATATTTTCCAATTAATGTTACGACATTTTATTAGAAAGCATTAGAAGATCCTTTATAATAAGGATTTTTGGATAAATAAATTTTACCGTTGCTATTACTTCTTAAACATTAAATAACCCGTACCTTGGGATATTGCCGCTTTAAGACAATTTATTACAATTCGCCAATCACTAAACTACCTGCGACGTGCGAGACAGAACTATTAATCAAAAGATTGTTTAACAAAGGCTCTTTTCATGAATCAAGATATTATAAATTTTCTAACTCTGCTAAAATTATTGTATTAGAAAGAAAGTGAGGTTTAATAGTATGAATGAAGAGACAAAAGAACGTATTCGACATCGTATCCGTGAGAAAATGGATAGTATCATAGAACGTAAAATTATTGCATTACCCGAACACATGGAAAAGTTACGCGAGACTAATCCGTTTGGATCCCGATTAGTTCCTGATGAAATATGGAAATCTAGTACATTTGAGCGTTCATTTGTAACATCATTTGGCCAAGGTGTGTATGAACAAGTAGCATATGAAATTGCAATTGGCAGTGGCGCGGAAGCACAAAATCAACACCAAGAAACCGTTACAATCAATCAATTTCAAAATACTCGTATTGATGAATTGATTGAAGATCAACGTAGAAACCGTACCAAAGGTTCTCCTGTTTGGAAAGATGAAGTTATTGAAATTAAATCATTGCGCACACGTCAAAGAATTGAAATTCCAACTCTTTTTGACTTGTACATTAAACGTCTGGATGGTTCAGAAGAATATTATTCATTGAAAACAGTTAAACCAAATTTAGATCAAACTCAAATTGCAAAGCGAGATATGCTCTGCATTGAAGCAGCAAAAGAAAACGGCCATGCCTTTTTTGCGTTGCCCTTTAATCCTGATGGAGAAGGAAATCATTATTCATGGAGTGTCCCTTCTAAATTATTCGATATGCAGAAAGCCAGTAGCGTTCTAATTGGAGCAGCATTTTGGAATATGGTAGGGCAAAATGAAAACACGTACAAGGAGTTACTAGAAGTCTTTGAGACACTGGGGTCAGAGTACGTAAACAAGATTCGAAATGACTATTTAGGACTTTAATTTAAAAAGTATCAACGCAGAAAAGAACAAATGTTCCCTTCATATATTGATAAATGGGTATTATTTGCTATAATGGGACTATAAATTGTTTCGCTAAAGAAAGGAGACTTGTCCATGGACGGAATTCTGTTATCTGCCACAAAAGTTGCGTATAAGCTAAAAGTATCAGAACAATATGCGCGTAAACTCATGCGTGATGGCAAAATCAAATCTGAGCAAGTAGGAAGATCATGGGTGACTAAAGAAGACAACTATAAGGACTACGTTAATTCAGGGGAATTTGTGGTAAATCCTGATGATAAAATTCGTCCTTCACATGAAATTCCAGAAATAGTGGCATTAAGTTTTTTTTCAGGAGCTCAAGGGCTTGATTATGGTTTTTCAAAAACATGCGTTAAACCTATATTGGCATGTGAAATAAACAAAGATGCACGATCAAGCATTTTGGCAAATGATTCTGATATTGGTTTAATTGGTGATATTTGGGATGCAACACCTGAGCGTATCTATGAGTATGCCAATTTACCTATGGGATATCCGATTGATATCATCATAGGTGGTCCTAATTGTCAGCCCATGTCTACTGCTGGCAAGCGAAAAGGGTTTGCTGATATTCGTGGTGAAGCGTTTATACGATACATTGACGTGATTGAGGAAATACGCCCGAAATATTTTATTCTAGAAAATGTCCGTGGATTACTTTCTGTTGAAGCTATTTTCGATGATACTAATGATAAACCAGTTAAAGGTGGCGTTCTCCACTACACATTAAATCGCTTTGAAAAAATGGGGTATGCAGTTTCATTTCAATTATATAACGCAGCTAACTTTGGTGCTCCACAAGGTCGTGAACGTGTAATTCTGCTTGGGAAACTTGGGAAGAAAAAACTCCCCTACCTAACGCCTACACACAGCGAAAATGGGGAATTTGGGCTCCCAAAGTGGAACACTTTGCGTGATGCAATTGGGGATATTCAAGAAGGTGTACACCACTACGTCGATATTCCAAAGGGGCGTAAAGATTGGTATACAAAAATACCAGAGGGTGGAAATTGGCGTTCGTTATCGATTGAAGATCAAAAAAAAGCAATGGGAAATGCTTACAATAGTAGTGGTGGAAAAAGTGGATTCTTTAGACGGTTGGATTTCAATAAAGTCTCGCCAACGTTATTGACTAATCCGCTAATGAAGGCTACGGATCTAGTTCATCCAACCGAGCTGCGCCCACTGTCAATAGAAGAATATTCACGTATTCAAGGTTTCCCTGATGATTGGCATTTTTGTGGGAAAATTGTTGAACAGTATCGTCAAATTGGGAATGCTGTTCCAACACAACTAGGAGAAGCAATCGGACGTACAATTATGGCTGATATTTGTGGAAAAATGCTTCCGCAATATGAAGGCTTTAAATACTCACGTTACAAAAATACTGATGAAATCAGCTTTAAGTCTGATTATCAACAATGGTATAAAGACGCAATGGGTAAAAGCCTTCAAATGAGTTTAACAATTTAACATAACATACTCAACCGTTTAAACCCACCTGCTAAAACGGTGGGTTTAAACGGTTGAGTCACATATTTGTAGGCGGCAATTTTCATCTGTCCAATACGACTTATTTTGTGAACGAATTTAACCCTTACAATACTGAAATGATTTCTCGTCAGCACATGATTGATTAAAATTTGTGGCACAATCATGGTATCTTTCGAAATAGCATGACCACGGTTAATGAAATGTACCAATAACGCCATCATTTTTACTACTTAAAGACAATGAATGTACCAATAAATGACAAACCTGTTTAGCACCCATACCTCTTGTATAATTGGTGAGCACACCTAAAGTGTGACAAACTCACTTTTACGGGAGGTGTTTTTTACATGATTCATTATCCAAAGATATTGGAACTCCATAATGATGGCATTGGTCTTAGGAGTATTGCAGCAAGTACTGGTAACTCTCGCCAAAAAATAATAGAGGTCATTCGACCCGCAAAGCAAAAAGGATTAAGCGGTGCTCGTGCGATATGTTGATCAGGCCGCCTTCAAAAGTTTGTCTTCTGCTTCCTGAGGTATCAGGTAATCGCGAACACTATTGCACTATGCATTCTGGATCGGTTGTACCAGCCTTCAATATACTGAAAGAGGCAACGTCCAGCTTCATCGAAGTCCTGATACGTCGTCTGGTGGATTTCTTCTTTTTTCAAAGTCGCATGAAAGGACTCGATTTAGGTATTATCGTATGGGCAGTCTTTTTTACTGAACGAATGGGTTGTTTCACTTGAACCGCTTTTTCAAATTCATGGCTGGTATGCTGGGATCCAAGATCCGGACGCAGGATCAGGTCCGGGTTCAGAATCTTGGTTCATGCAAGTGTTATCTAAGGCCTTTAGGACAAGCTCTGTCGTTATGCTCCGGGAAAAAGAATAACCAATAACTTTTCGTGTACACAAATCCATGACGGAGACCAAATAGCACCTGCCCGATTTGATCGTGTGACTACGCGTGATATCGGCCACCAATTTTTGGTTGATCTTTGTCGCGGTAAAGTCTTGAGCCAATAGATTCTTCTTGTTTTCCACCGGAACTTGACTGGATTGCGTACGATACTTTTCACAATAATGGAACGTAGATTGGCTCGTCTCATTAACCGCTGCACCGTTTGAGGCTGACCCTAAAGCCTTCTTTCTCCAAACACTTCTGAATATTATGAACCCCATATCGGAGTACGACGTTCGTTTTTTCGTGTCGCCGACTTGGTCGGTCAATTAGAGAAAGCGCTCAAAAGCAGAAACACTCAGTCGACTGAAGCGCCAAATCGAGAAATCAGGTCTACTCATTCTCGATGAATTAGGCTACGTCCCATTCCAAAAACAAGGTTCCGAAGTATTGTTTCATATCATCGCCGATTGTTATGAACGCAAAAGTTTCATCGTGACCTCGAATCTGGAATTTGGTCAGTGGAATCGAGTGTTTTGGGATAATCGGCTAACTTCAGCTCTGGTGGATCGTTTGGTCCAGCATGCCCATATCATCGCGTTTACAGGAGAAACCGATTGAAAAATGCCCTCTCTTCAATAAAAACAGATACTGAAATTTAACGATGTTTTCAGGGGTGAAAGCCTATGTATTTTTCGCTGCCCATACGGGACACATCCTTTCGTTAATCCTTAGTTTAACTAAAATGTGTCCGTAAAACTATCGTAACATCATCTGCTCCAATAGAATAGAGTGAAAACTCGGAATGCCGATATTTCACATGATCCAACTAAAACACACTGCACACCTTGATAACCTGGATTCCCGTATCTCCACACTATGATTTTCCCCAAGTCCTCAAAAAGGTTGATTACATGGGGATTTGGGGACTTTTTTTGCTTTCCTTCTACCTAGTTATGTGTTATAATTACTTCACTAGGTAGGTGGCTAAAAATGGCGATCATCAGGCAAAAAGACAAGCGTAGCGGACTCACCTATGCTTACGAATCGGAATCGTACTGGGATAAAGAGAAGAAACAACCGCGTTCAAGACGCAAACTCATTGGACGTGTCGATGAAAAGACGGGAAAAATAATCCCTACAGACGGGCGAGGGAAACGACGCAGGCAAACATCTGAGGAAAAGCCTCAACGAGGCCCCACTCCTGCTGCTGAAGCGAAGCGTGTTTTTTATGGAGCCACCTATTTACTGGATCAAATCGGTGAACAGTTTGGACTCACTGAGGATCTCAAGACCTGTTTTCCAAGGCATTATCAACAGATTCTGTCGCTTGCCTATTATATGATTTTGGAACACCCGAATCCTCTGACTCGTTTTGAGAAATGGGATCATTTACATAAGCATCCGTACGGGAAAAATGTGACTTCTCAGCGCAGCAGCACTGTTTTTTCATCCATCTCTGAAGCGGGCAAGAACCAGTTTTTCTCACGTCGCAAGCAGCGTTGTCATGAGGATGAGTATTGGGCTTATGATACGACCAGTATCTCGAGCTATTCCGAAGTGCTCAAACAGGTCGCCTATGGCAAGAACAAGGAAGATGACCGTCTTTCCCAAATCAACTTAGCCCTCATCTTTGGTGAATCCAGCGGGTTGCCCTTCTATTATCGGAAATTGGCCGAGAATATTCCTGATGTCAAAACGGTTTTGAATCTTTTAGGTGATTTCAAAACCCTCGGTTTTGAAAAGGTCAAGCTGGTGATGGATCGAGGCTTTTACAGTGCGGCCAATATCAACACTTTGATGAAGGAACATCTGAAATTTTTGATTGCCGTCCATCCCTCATTATCTTGGGTACGTCATGAACTTGATCAAGTCTATGACGCGCTCGATACCTTCGAAAATCTGGATGAGCAGTATGATCTTTATGCCCTGACGGTGAGAACGGACTGGGACTACACGCAGGATCGGCCATATAAAGGAGATACGCTCAAAGAGAAGCGCCGCGTTTATCTGCATCTGTACTACAATGTCGATCAAGCGGCAGAAGATCAGAAAAAGTTTGATCGCAAGCTGATGCGCCATCATCAAGAACTGAAAAACGGGCAGCGCGTTCCGGAACACGAAGCCTTTTACAAAAAGTATTTCACGGTTAAATCAACACCAAAGCGAGGGGCACAGATTACCGTCAACCATCAAATGGTCGAGAAGGCCAAGCGGTACTACGGGTATTTCTCCCTGCTTTCCAATGAAAAAATGGATGCCATCCAAGCCCTCGAACTTTATCGGGGAAAAGATCCCATTGAGAAGTGCTTTGGAGACATAAAAGAGCGGCTGAACTTACGTCGCATGTTGGTTTCATCAGAAGCCACGCTAGACGGGAAGGTTTTTGTAAGTTTTGTTGGGTTGATTTTGCTTGCGCAGATCAAAAAAAAAATGCAGGCACAGAAGCTTTTCAAAGACTACACGATTCAATCTTTATTCGATAAATTAGATGTGATCGAGGCCTTTGAATCCCCAGGTCAGGCACTAAGAGTGGGTGAGATTTTGACCGCGCAGAAGAAAATTTATGAAGCACTGGGTGTCCCACTACCTAGTGATGTGTAACGGGAATCCAGGATACAAGAACACAAAATCCTCAGAATCCCATTTCATAAGTTGATTGTTTTTCCAATAAGAAAATAATAATTTTTCGTTGCGCCGTTTCCCAGGAGATTATTCAAATAGTCAAAATTAGAATAAACTTTATTTTGTACGTAATAAATAACAGGAGCCATATGGCTTAAAAAATATTCAATTTCACCTAAAATTTTATTCAATGATTTCTCATTCAGGTTTTCGAAATATGCTTGGCACACAGTTTTCTCTGCATTTACGTTCTTTTGATTTCTGTCAAATATTGTTTTGGCAAGGTTATTTTAAATTTTAAAGTCTTTTACAAATTCAACATTTTTATCTTCACTAATTTTATTTGTCAGAATTGAAACCTTATTATTCAATACATAAATAAATAGTTCATCGAAGTGATTATCTTCTAAGTAATTGAATTTAATTTTCTTTTGTTTCAAGAGTTCAAGTAACTCTAATTCAAAATCATTCAGAATTTTTTCGGTTTCTTTTATTTTTAATTTCCCTTGCAATGTTAATAAGTCTATAACACTATCGTAAACATATTCCTCATTTTTTGCCTGATTTATTGATTTTTTTAACAGAGTTTGATATGTTTCCAATTCTTTTTTCATGAACTCTCCCCTCTTCTTTCAACTTAATTGTGCAAAAAATCTTGCCATTTTTTGAGCTGCACGCACAATTTCGTTCATTGATTTAGCATACGAAATTCTTATATTGTTAGGCGCTACAAAAGCGTCGCCAGCTGTTACAGCTATCTGGGCATTTTCTAACAAAAGGGAGCATAATTCACTTGAATTTTTAATCATCTTGCCTTTAAAAGACTTACCGACAACGGCCGATATATTTGGAAATAAATAAAATGCGCCTTCAGGTAGGTTAGGTACACTTAACGGTGAGCGCTCATTAATGAATTTATATAAATAGTCCCTATTTTCCTGAAGATTGACCTTATTTTCGGGATTAAAGTGATTGATTGCTGCTAATGCAGCTATCTGAGAAATGGATGAGATATTCGCTGTGACTTGACTTTGCAGGGAACTAATTTTTTCTGCAATTGCAATCGGTGAAGCAGAATACCCGATACGCCAACCTGTCATACCAAATGATTTTGAAAAGCCATTAATCGTAATCGTATTTTCCTGTAAATATTCTGATACTGTCCCTACACTCACATAATGACTCACATAGACTAAACGCTCATATATTTCATAACTAATAACTAACAATTTATGTTTCCGAATGATCCCACTTAATTCTTTTAGCTCATTCTCTGAATAGGCTGCTCCGGTCGGATTGCTTGGTGAATTAAGTAACAACAACTTTGTTCTTGGGGTAATTGCATTTTCCAACATAACTGGAGTGATTTTAAAATTTGTTTTTTCATCTGTAGAAATGGTAGCAGGAATTCCTCCGCAAAGTTTAATTTGAGTTAGGTATGTGGACCAGCAAGGTGTAGGTACAATCACTTCATCTCCGTGATCAATTAAGGTAAAAAAGCAATTAAAAAGTGCCTGCTTTCCTCCTGCCGATACAGTAATTTGTTCTGGTTTATAATTTAAAAAATTTTCATTTCTCAATTTTTCTGATATCGCTTGTCTAAGGTCATAAATTCCATCGGAGTCAGTATAATGTGTGAAATGTTTATCTATTGCTTCCTTTGCACGTTCCCTTGCAATTTCAGGTTCATAGTAATTCAGCTCTCCCACGGTTAAATTAATAATATCTTGACCCTGTGCGATCATGCGGTTTACTTTATCATTTAGTGCAAGTGTTGCTGATGGTTTTAAGCTTGAAATATGATTTGAAAAATTCATTAATAATCTCCTCTCGCGTAGTGAAAAACCAAAGTTCTAAAATCAGAAAAAGCAAAAAATGGTGTAACGAAAAATTGTTATTCTTATTCATGATTTTGTCTCAGTCTTAAAAGGTTATTCCTCTTCAATGGATACATTGATTTTTCGTAGTTATGGTTTATTATAAAAGTGTTTGTGTTGTTTTAAAGACACAGATTGTAAATTTTAGTTGAATACAGAGGTGTGAGGTGTGAGTTATGGAAATCTTTCCAAAACTTAATAAACAGTTGAATGAACCACTTTATGTACAACTATATA
>NZ_BJMS01000070.1 GCF_006539285.1 Sporolactobacillus inulinus | reverse complement strand
ATTATGCTTCCTGATATCTTAAGGTTTTGCTAATAACCACGAGTACACAGAATATTAGAACCGCCACGAGGAACACTCCCCGATACCCGAATAAATTAGCAATAAAGGAGCCGAGAAATGGACCGATGACGATTCCCGCAGATTGAAAGGATTGGTTATTTCCAAAAATACTGCTGGACATTGAGATTGGTGTATTTTTGGCAAGCAGGATACTAACTGCAGGCATTAATGCCGCATCGGAGAGCCCAATAAGCAGTTGCAGAATTAATAATTGCCAAATGTTCGTGACATAAGCCATTGGCAACAAGAAACAAATAGTCGCTAACAAGCACATTTTAAGGATTCTCTCCGTACCTATACGATCCCCTAGTTTGCCAAAATAGGAAGACATCACTAAGCAAGCAACTCCAGGCACTGAATTTGCCACTCCATTCATTAAATTCACATTTCCGGTATTGTTCATTAATTGTGCCACATACAAGGGCTGTATTGGACTGATCGAATTGTTTCCGATTTGAATGAGCAGGGTGATCAAGTACAAATTCACAATGATTTTCTTCTTCTGCAAATCGTTAAATCTCACCCGCTGCTGCGATGAGCTCTTTCTCCATGGGCGATGGTTCGTTTCGTAAACACCGAAAAGATTGGTAAAGAAGACGACAATTAATAAAAAGCTGGTGAGCAAAAAAAGTTAATCTGTAGCCAAGCAGTGAGCCGATTACTCCTCCTAATAAGGGACCAAGCAGTGAGCCTGTTATAAAACCCGTAGCTAGAAGTACCTAAGGCATAACCACTTTTCTTCTTAGGCACTTCTGCAGCCAATAAAGCATTCGTATTGCTAAAATAGCCAGCAAACGCACCAAAAAGGGAATAGGAAGAATTACAGTTTCAACAATACTGCTGATTTACATCCGATTCTGCTAAAAATAGGTGAACTTTACCAACTAGAAAACTTTACTTGGTTAATAATCTTGGTGAATGTAAAGCATGTGTGATTTAAAAAAAGTAAATAACAAGTCACAGAATTCTATATGAAATCAACACATCTTATCGTAACCGAAAAAACACAAGGAGGAAATAACATAGGGGCAAAGTTTAATTCATCGATAAATCAGCTTTTATCCATGCTGGTTCACATGGAACAGATGATGCGTCATTGTGTCGATTGTCTAAACATCGGGGAATACAAACGACGTAAGTCGTGTTCATTCTAAAAAACAAGGAGACGATTATGATGTGGGTTTATGTTTCGCATAATGGTGATGATCCTGGTAATGCGAGTAGTGGAAAGTATTATTATATGACAGGTATTGTAAACCCTGTGTATGATAGTGCGTCATTCAAGCATTTTGACAACACTAATAAAGTGTGGAAAGTATCAGAAAACGGTGGAAGTGGTACTGTATGGTATCCGGATTCACAAGGTAGATATGGTGGATATATGAATGACAATGATAGTTGGGGTCTGTATAGACTTAGCGCAATGAACCGTTCAGTCTATGGAGATAGTTGGGCGTCAAGGGACGGAATCGGTTCAAAATATACGTTGCGTCACGACTGCAAGTATTATTATATTTATGACATCGCTTATTCCTATAAAGGCATTATCCCAGCCGGTTCTATTGTAGAAATCAAATACGGTTACGGATACACGCCGAGTGAACTCAACAATTTTAAAAATACCGCATATGATGGAACAGCGCACAAGAGTTTTAGCGGCTGGTGGGACACAAGTGGTCATTTTCACGATGTTGGCGGTGGAAAGTATTATTTATTAGATCCCGATTTTGATTATCGTCCGAACGATTATAAAATCAACACAAAATGACATGTTTCTGCAAATGGACGGCATCTGATTCGTCCATTTGCGTGCAGAAAAATTTCGACATGGGTTCGTAAGTCGACATGAAATGAAACTGGCATTGCCTCTAAATTTGGAACATCCAAATGTGGTTTAAATCTAAATAGGGTAAATGAAGATGCGAATTGATCAGTTCATCAAAATTTACGGCTGATCATTTCGTGGCAGTCTTTTGTGAACACACTGGAGAGAACGTATAACATGGATTCGTTGGACGAAACCTTGGACATCGACAAAAATGGCCGGAATTCATTTAAATAGTACGAAGACATATGGAGATGCTAGAATGAATTTCGCTGTATAGAAGAACAACATGATCGTTAGGAATTCCCCGTTTCTTCGTTTTTTGGCACGATGAACACTATGGGTTAAAAAGTTTCCAGTATTGAAAATAGCCAGTGAAAATAGGGCATAATATCACAAAAACGAGTAAATATGAGAAAAGGAGACAGACGCTGAATGAGCGGCTGTCTTTCAATATATTTGCAGATTTTCGATTGTCCTTTGATCTATCTGAAGTTGAGAAAAATCATTTGCCTTCCATCGTTTCAACACTTTGTTGTAAACATTTTTATGTTTCAGATCCATTTTATCAAGCATTATAGCTGACAGCAACCAATCAATACGTTTGTAGGATATTTCATTCTTGTCGCGGACCATTCGTAGTATGTACCGCTGAATATCGCTGTCGTCGACAATTCCACGATTTTTGTATTCGTCACCGAAGGGATTCGGATTCTGTATTACATCAAGTCCCTTTTTACTTTCTTCACTCGAGAGATCTTTTGAAGGATATTTTTCCGCATATTGTTCTGGAGTCAATCCCATATCTGATGGGGTCATCGACAGAGATTCATTTGAAGTCGATTTCAATTGTTCAACAGATGATTTTTGATGATTCTGTCTTTTTTGCGTGTGTCCATAGACTTTTTTTGGATGCATGACAAGCAGATTATTTGCAAAAACAAATCCCGCACTGGCAACTATCACTATCAATGATCCTAATGTAACTGCCCGCATTACCTTCACTCGATCTCCCTCCCCTTGTTCACATAATAGATTAATTGTCTTTGTGTTTCAATATTTGTATTGTAAAATAATTTTTAAGATGTTGTGTTTTAGAGATTCAATCAACACCCCAATATCCATTACCTTGCGGCAATAATTTAAACCGTCTTTGATTTTATAAAGGGACCCACCAACTTTATCAATTGGAAATAATGGAGTATTCGTTAAACTTTTACAATGCATTGTACGTTAATGGTTATGATCCGGGAGTCTTTGATGGAGTCTACGGGAATGGGGTTAAAAACACTGTTATTGAATTTCAGGAATTTGTTGCATTAACTGCTGATGGAATTGCCGGAAAACAAACTTGGCTATCTCTTCTTCAAAGCAAGGGAGACCCTAATCGCATGGGAACGGCTTGTGACTGTGTCACAGAAATTACCTCCTCTAAAGCGCAGGCATTAAAAGATGCTGGATATAGGACGGTGGGACGCTATCTTGTAAATGTTGTTGAAGGAAAGGATAAAAAAATCAAGCCCAATGAGTTAGACGTTATTTTTAATGAAGGATTAATGGTCTTCCCAATTTATCAAACAGTTGGTGATGGGTCGGGATATTTCAATCGAAACCAAGGGAAAATAGACGCACAAGATGCTTACACTGCGGCAAAAAATCATGGTTTTAAAAGTGGTACTACGATATATTTTGATGTTGATTATGATGCTTTGGGTAATGAAATAACGAGTAATGTTCTTCCTTATTTTCAAGGAATTAATCAGCAAATCAACTACCTTGATAGTTACTATAAAATAGGTGTTTATGGGCCAAGAAATGTATGTACACAGGTATCTGAGAGAGGTTGGGCAGCTACAAGTTTTGTCAGTGACATGTCTACAGGTTTTAGCGCTAATTTAGGCTACCCATTACCAACAAACTGATACTCCTTTCTCCCAGATAAAATCGATGTTCAAAAGGGATGACAATCGTCGCGTTTTTATTTAATGCACAATAATCATGCTCATTTCTAATGTCTATCGTATGAAGTAAATCAAATGAAAGTCAAAGCCATACCAAAAAATTCTAAGGTGGAGAAAGAGTGATGCGATCTTTTCACTCAATTTGAACACGCCTAAAATTTAGTCTAGTTTTGATTCCAGGTAGCTGTGGATGGCTTCAGATTTATTGCCATAAGTACGAGTGATACCATAGAACTTTGAACCACCGTTTAGCTTACGACTTAGATCAGAGATGATCTCGTAAAGGTAACGGAGGGATGGTTCATCATCATAACGTTGAACTTGAAGAAACAAAGCACCGGCATTGTTTAGATCATTTAAAATCTCAGATTCTCCAAAATCCCGATTCTGTAATTTTGCGAGATTTTCGCCAAATTTTTCCCAAGATGGATCGCGTTGCAAGTCGCTCGCAGCCGAAAAGTCATGACCTTTAACGGTCACTTCGTCCAGATACGTCTTTGCTCGGCGCAATGTTTGCTTTGCCGCAGACTTGTCCTTATATGCCACTTGATTCTTATAGTGAGGGTAATCCAACGTGAGTGAGAAGGAATACCAAGCATCCTTGTATGCATGCTCTTTCCCGGTCCGTTGCGGCAGATTGTCGTGGCTTTCTGAAGCAGGAAGAAGCAGCTTTCCATCTGGAGTTGTTACACTTGTTCGGGTCCGCCCTTCACCATTGGCTGAGCTCACAGTCAGTCCAAATAATACCATGCTAATGATTGAGACAATAGAGAAAATCCTCTTCATGGATACAAGCCTCCCTAAAAAAGTAAATCCATTATATACACTACCATAGTGGCAATTACCCAACAAATAGAAGGCGCCCCTAGGAAGGGACGCCATTGGTTATTTAGTTAAAAAAATATCCTTTGATTGAGCCGTTAATACTGGATCATTGTCGAAATTGTACCAAACGATGAGAACATAGTAGGTTCCTCTTGGATCACTTGGTAAAATTCCGAGTGAATCTGTTAATGTAGCTTTCGTGTTGGTTTGGACAACAGTGTCGGCAACGATTGCTGAACCACTTGTTTTGTGAATCAACATGACCATTGCTTTTGCATGGTTAGCTGGATTATAAGGTGTGCAACTTGCAGTTACATCAACTGAGGTTGCATTTGGTGAATAATAAGTAGCGTCTGTATTAACGTATGCCATAAGGACATACCTCCTATATAAAATATTTTATTTGCGATGTTGTGCACCACTCACGACGGTATATGTGGTGTGTGTCTTACGTTTTGTGACCTATAACAAAGGTCGTTTCTTCTAAAGTTGATCAAGACGTAAAGCGGAAATTCATTCGAGGCGGTCACTTTTTAGTAGGCATTTTTGATATATCAAAAAGACCACTAGCTGCAAGTCCAATGGCAAGTCCATTAAATACATGTTCTTGAATGGTTCCTGAGATAAATGTAAAACCTGCTGCGATGCCGATTGCCAACGAAATTGCAGGCATGATTTTGGAGGGTACGTACAGCTTTATCAGCTGGCATAAACCAGTAACAAGCGCTACGATAACAACGAGTTGAAACATATTAGCTCCCTCTTTCTAAATTATTTGAGTTCCGTTCGATCGACTTTATGTTCAAGATCAACACGAATTTCTTGGACATCAGCAGCAATCCTTTCATATTGAGTTGCAAGCCGCTCAAATTGTTTTGCCATATTGTCAATGAAATTAGTCAATTTCGCCTCTCGATCAAGGCATTCTTTGCGAAGCATACTGGCTTCATCACGAAGCTGATCTTCACGTGTCGCCGAGATCGTCTGTTGCCTTCGCCCCTCGCGTAATGTATAGAAATAGAGAGTAATGTATAGAATGGCCCACAATCCTTGCTTTGCCGCCTCTGTGATTAAAAGATCTGTCAATAATTTGGTCACTCCTTTCTTTTGGCACAATATATGAACCTGGCTTACCTGCTTCAAAATAATGTGTTGAATAAAATTAAGATTTGTGTCAGCTTTTATTTATTTTGTTTTATTGAAAACATGTTTACTTTTATCTTGAAGAAGCTATAATTGAGTTATGATGAGCTTTTTAGACAGGAGAGATATCCAAGTGGCTAAACGACCTTTTGCGATCAGAGTAGATCAAGTTAATGTGGATCGATTCCGCGCTTTGTCAACGATTAAAAGAATGGATGGTGCTGAACTATTTGCGGAGCTCTTAACACGAGCAGAAAAAGATTTGAATGCTAAAGAGTCAAACGCATATAAAACTTTGTTAGAGCTATGGCGCAGCTAATCCGTCGTAATGGTATAATCTGCTCCATCAAACGTAGACAAGCATTTAACAGAAGGATATGTTTTATTCAGTAGGATGAATAGTTCCGGTCGCACATTCGCTGATTTTTTCACAGTGGTGAAAAGCCTTTTCCCATAGAATGATCGATACTCATTAGTCAGCGCCCCAAGATAAGGGGGCATTTTCTTTTTTTTATAGCATTAAAAATGTAAACATGTTTTTAAAAAAATAAGTATATTTGTGTCACAAAAATTGAAATGAGTCAACACAACAAGATGAATCGGATAAACCGGAATTCATACTTGAGAGGTTGGGTCACTTATTATGAACACATCAAATTGTAAACTTTGGTCAACTGTCGAAAACTTAGCAAACCTGTATGTAAAAGCAAGTGATCAAGAAAGAAAGGAGCGGTTGTTCGAAGAGCTATTTATTCGATTAAAAAAATACATTGGAAGTTGTGCCGGAAACGCTGTTCGTCATGCAAGCCAGTTCTATCTTTCAATCCCTAAAGAAGACTTTATTTCAGCATATAATTTGTCATTATGGGAAGCCGTTAAATCCTTTGACCCAACCAAAGGCCGTTTAAAATCATTAGTTTCTTATCGTTTTAAAATGGCTGAGGCTACGGTATGGCGTCAGTACGAGACACGGGACGAAAATGAAAAAGACGGACGATCCTATGCCAAAGCGCGCTGGGATTCTCTTGACCGAAGCCTTAGTGATTCTAATGGCGACTCATCAGTAAGCTTGATCGATATTATCATAACGGAGCACCCCTCTACTGAAGACACCTATCTATCAAATCATGCATTTACTAATCTTGTTCAGGCGTTTGCCAAAAAAAATGCGCGCTATGCGAAAATCATTGACTCACTGAGTAAAGGGTATGGAGGAAATGATTTAGCACGTGTGACGGATGAAGGATATTGCTACGATGCAAAAGTTCGTAAACTCGTTCAACGGGCAAAGGATTCATTTCGAGCATTCCAATCAACTAGTGGTTAATGCGTCCATGTATAAATTGGGGGGATTGTATGATTATTTATCTGGATGCAGGGCATGGCGGTAAAGATAACGGTGCTGTTGCAAATGGACTCAAAGAAAAGGATATTACATTGGCTCTCGCGAAAAAAGTTCGCAATCATTTAGAAGAAGACTATTCCAATATTATCGTGAAAATGACAAGAAATAAGGATACGTATGTTGCATTGTCAAAACGTGCCGAGTTGGCGAATAAGGAAAATGCTGATTATTTTCTCTCCATTCATGTCAATGCAGGTAGTGGAACGGGGTACGAGGATTACATTTACAATCAATTATCATCGGGAAGTGCTACAGACAACGCTCGGACAGAGCTGCATCAAGCCATCCTTCCGGTGTTGAAGAAATACAAGATTAAGGATCGGGGGAAAAAGAAAGCCGATTACGCAGTTCTTCGTGAAACAAAGATGCGAGCTGTGCTCGTTGAAACCTTATTCATTGATACACTCAATGATGCAAAGCATTTAAAAGATCATACGTTCCTGGATGACCTTGCTTATGTTTATGCAAAAGGGGTGGCAAGCATTGCAGGAGCGAAAAGAAAGACTGAAACAAAATCAAAAACCCCTGCTGATGCCACTTACTCGGTACAGATCGGTGCCTTCCAAGACTGGGGAAATGCTGAACTACTCGTAAAAAAAGCAGAAAAGGCAGGATTCAAACCATTCATTAAAACGAATTAAGTAGCCTTGAAGAAATCAGTTTCAATCAAAGAATCGAAAAGTATAATCAAACGGATAAAGCTATGAATATTTCTGCGAACTCAGCTCATTGCAAATTGAGCTGAGTTTATCTATAATAAAATAAAAAGGGAACAAATGTTCCTATTTATCTGGGGAGCGCCATGAATGAAGCCCGCTACGGGGGGAGTGTGCATTTTAATATTTTTGGTGAAGAACAATTATAAGGGCACTGATGGAACCATCTTAGCAGAATAGTAAACTTTTCGATTGAAGGTATGCTTGTGAATGATGATGACAAAATCAATGTAATTTTTGAAACCGAAGACAATCACGATCATGATCACGAAATGGTTGCTCTTGTTTTTTTAGTCAAGGAAAATACCTTTTGTGAAGATAACTATGAATTTATTGATGGTTACTCACAATAACCAAGGAGATTGTTTAGAGGGTGGTAAGGCGTATTGGAAGGGAAATTACAATGATTTCCTGTCCAATGCTTTATGTCGTCTTGATAAAGGCATTATTTATCCAAATGATCCCTTTGTTAACTATTTTGTAATTTCTTCGGTCACACCAAATGAACCGGTAAAAAAATTTATTCTTTCAAATCTCCCAAAAGTTAGTTTGCAGACTAGCTTTATTTTTATGATTCCATAAGTTGGTTTCTGACATGCTTTCCACATGGAATAAATTCTTAAGACCTATCTGTCACATTGTCGTGTGAACGCCGACACCTTCAACTGTAAGACAACAGTATATGCCGAAAGGTAAGGGGTATTCATGAATTAAAGAGAAAAAACTTTGCCGCGAGTGGAGGTGTGATAATGCTTATTTGGCCTGGTGTCGAAAGCGCATCAGCAAAAGGTCTAATCATTGAAACAAAAGAGGAACAACGCCCTGATCGAATTCTTCATTCTACATCGTCATGTCGCATCGTTTGATCAACTTTCGATAAAATTCGATTGTCGATGAAGCAAAGGATATTTACGGATAATGATGGCGTGGTGATTTCACCATTGCTAATTTAAATAAATTGAGGTGATATAAATGCGTTGTTATCTTATGTATTCAGGACAGCCCGGATGGGATTGTATGCTACACGCCACTGACGGTTCAGAAATTAGAGCGCGTTTTGGGCAGATATGCTGGCTGAAAGGATGGACTTCAAACGGCGTTCGCTTCAGTATTCGAGATTTACACAATACTGTTCCTAATGACAACTATCCTGATTTTTATGCTTGGGATGCTGGCTCAGATCATTTTGAAACTGAGGCATGGGATTATACTTATGGAGCAGGATTTATTATGAGATTATGTCCACTGTATGACTTTAATGTTCACAGACATGGTTCAGGATATCGGTATCTTGATGGGTCAAAATATGGTCTTAATGAAGGGGTAAATATTTATGATAATAACGGGAATAATTTTGGATATATTGGAAAAGATTGCAAAATTTTGATTCCTAATGGTAATTATGGATATACACCGTCATGGGACGTTCACGGAAAAATATTTGTTTCTGGCTGGCAGTATCCTGATGGAGATTATCACTTACAGTCTGGGTTCATAGATCATGATCCTACTCAGTGGCCCTCTGAACATGGATTGAATACTTGGTGATTTATTATAGGCGATCCTCGGGTCGTTTTTTTTATACATACTTTTCACAAAGTGATCTTTCTTGTGAAATGGAGAAGTTTCTTCTGCGTAATTTCAACGATTAAATATTGAGTCGGATCGGCAATTGATTCGACGGTATTTATTCTTGTAGATCAAGAATTTTTTGTTTATCGGATGCAAGTTGTGAAAGGTCTTTGCTTTTCCAACGGTATAAAATGTCTGCATAAATATCGGCATGTTTCAGTTCATCTTGACGGATAGACAGAGCATACAGCAGACCTGCAACTGTAGTATCAATGATCTGATCAGGTTCGTTTGCCATGAAAGATAGATAGTTTTGAAAGTAATGATCGTCGATTAGATTTTTGGGATCCGTATTATGCGATCGGTCGAAACCGGATGTAATCACCGTTTGATTGTTATTTGTTTTTTTCATAAATACATCAAGGCCATAAGAACCGGGCAGATTACTACTCTTATCTTGGGAAGGTGCAGATGAAACTTGAGGCCCCTTTTTAGTGGTGGCAACCTCAGCGTTACTTGACCACGGCCTATATACGAGAAGACTTATCAGGCATAAAAGCACAACAAGTAACGTTCCCAGTGTGAACAGCTTTATTTTGTCCATTCATAGCTCCCTCCTTTTCCTACCACCGTACCGCAACCGCATTCATTTTTCAATATGGAAGACGATCACAGTTAAAGAAAGATAAAACAATTCAACAAGGGGATAAGTCGAATAGTAGCCCGAATAAAGGCGTTGCAAAACTTTCGTGGAAAACGTCGTCACAAAACAAGTTTCTGAGAGACACATTGAGGTGTAAGTGATTAAAAAAACTTAAGTGGGTGATTTGATGGATGAAATGGTATTATTGACGCAAAAATGGTTAAACACAACGTATAACGGACGGCATGGCTATGAGACGATTCCGGAAAATGGAAAGACCGGTTGGACGACTGTCCATGCATTAACAAGAGCACTACAAATTGAATTAGGGATTGCCGAACCAGCGGATAATTTTGGTGATCAGACAAAAAATAAATTTTCTACTCTGGAACCCGGTATGGTTGGTAATCAAATCTATATTCTTCAAGGTGCACTGTGGTGCAAGGGAATTGGACCAGGTTCTTGGACCGGTATTTTCAATGATGATACAGCCGAAACAATTATGAATTTTAAGGCTGATGCCGGCATTTCCAGTGATACGGCTTCAGTAGATAGTACGATCATGGACGCCCTACTGGATATGAGTGCCTTTGTTCTCGTACCAGGCGGAAATAGCCGCATTCGAACGATTCAACAAAATCTGAACCACGACTATTTAGCCTATACAGGACTGCAACCTTGCGATGGACTTTACGGCCGACAAACCAACACCGCTTTAATTTATGCCCTTCAAGCCGAGGAAGGCTTATCACCGTCAGTAGCTAATGGTGCATTTGGCCCATCAACAACAAGCAAATGCCCGACGTTACAACCTGGGGACTCACGAAAAGCATTTGTGAGAATTCTACAATATGCGCTTTGCGTTAATGATTTCTATAATGGAGCCTTTGACGGTATCTATTCAGAATCAGTGAAGTCAGCTGTAAAATCATTTCAGAGTTTTATGGTATTACCTGAAACCGGGATCGCAAACATGACAACGATTAAGGGACTTCTATCAAGTGCAGGAGATACAAACCGTGATGCTTTGGCATGCGATACAGCCACACGATTAACCGCTTCAACAGCACAAGTGCTTAAAAGAGCCGGATTTAGTTATGTGGGAAGATACTTAACGGGAACAGTTGGCGGCTCTACTTCAAAAGCATTAACGAGACAAGAGCTGAACTATATTTTTGATGCCGGACTAAATGCTTTTCCTATCTATGAAGATTTCCCCAAAGATGGAGGTATTAATTATTTTAATGAAACTCAGGGAGTATTCGATGCAATTTCAGCAATTAATGCAGCCGTTCAATTGGGTCTTCCTGAGGGAACGATTATTTACTTCGCTGTTGATGCTGATGCCCTTGATGGAGAAATAACGTCAAATATTATTCCATATTTTTCAGGATTGAAAAAGCGATTTACCAGTGATAATTACCCTAATTACAGAATTGGTGTTTACGGGACAAGAAATGTCTGCTCAAGAGTAACAGAAGCTGGCTATGCGGTGAAAAGTTTTGTATCCGATATGTCCACCGGCTGGAGTGGAAATCTAGGATTCAAAATGCCTAGCAATTGGAGTTACGATCAATTCCGCACCATCACAGTTGGTAACGCAACATTAGGCTTTGTAGAAGTGGACATGGATGGGTACTCAGATAGAGACAAAGGGATCAACTATGTTAAGGAGTCTGTGAATACTACTCCAACTCAAGATGAATTAGATGCAGCCAGAGTTAATGCTTTCAACAAAATTAAGAAAAACATCTCTGCTATTGAAAATTTTGAACTTCCGCCCAAAATTCAGTATGATGTTCCATTTGAAATTAGCACCGGGTTACTTAAAGTTACGATCACATTTTCTGAATCGCTTGAACCAACTAACCCTGTTGATCATGTTCTGACTATAAAAAATGGTAAAGTTCAGAATCCGTTTACTGAAGGGTTGACGGCCTTAACTCAAAAGGTTGAAGTACCAAACTCAGAGCAATATCAATCAACGATGGATGGTATCGCCTCAGCAACAAATTCAGGATATATTGTGAATAAAGTCTCTTATGATACCCCTGCAAATACAGTAAGCTATACCATCTCAACCAGTTTGGACAGTATACCTGTGACGGAGACCTATCAAACAGTCTTGTCCGTTTCAATAACGTACACGATTGATTACAATGATCCAAGCGTTCCAGAAGGCGCAAGAGTGCCCGCTGAGAATGAATTCTATAATTTAAAAAAATTTTTTATCAATGCAGCCATCGGTCTTGGGGTTTTGGGTGGGGTGGTGCTCCTTGCAGCATTACTTTACTTTACTTCTGCTGCACTTGCAACACTTGCAGCGACTGCTGCAGCTGTAGTCTCCCTTGCTGCTTTTTTACAAAACGCAGTCAATGCGTTCAACTAATCTTTTTGTATTTCTCATTAAGTACAAACGTGATACATGTTTGTACTTTTTTCTGTTGAAAATATTTAGCTGATAGTTCGGCTATTTTTTTAATTCTCGATTCGTAAAATTTTTTGCCAATCACCCAGAGTGCTGCTGCTGAAATAAGAACAGAATATAAAAGTTTGAGTGCGATTAACATGTAAACATCTCCAGTAGGAAAAGAGAATACTAATGCAACAATGGTACCTGCTGCAAATACTGATTGCATATTAGAAAAAGTACTGTATTTAGGGAAGTCATAGAGCATGAGCAGTTGTTGTAACCGATCTGTATCAAGCGTTCGTAAATAAGTAATGATTTTTTTATCACTATCATCTTCATCAGCAAAAGCGAGTAATTTTTTATAGGTGTCGATAATTTGTTGGTTTTCCATAGGACTCTCCTTTATTGATGATTGGGTAAACAATTAATGAGATTCGTATTTTCCAAAAGTTTTATTTTCCTTAATTATACATGACCCGAGCGGGTATTAAAATGGGTGAGCTGCTTTATGGGAATGGACGTACCCTAATGTTTTTGGGTTGGCAGGTCGGTTAGTTATAAAAATAAATTCTGGGATTAACAGGCAAGTAATAGGGGGATAGTGACGCAACTGCATTCATTTTTCAATCCAGATGGCACCGTTATCTACAGTGACACGTTCCTTTGGCTGTCTGATCCTATTTACAATTGAGGTTATATGATTTACGGTGATTGGAATAGACATTTTTAATAGAGGGAGGGCACTTCTATGAAGAAAGTTATTGATGTCACTTTCAGCGTCAGGCTAGTCGTGTTAGCTGTGCTGATTCTTGGCGCAATTGGAAGTGCTGTTGTAATCAAAACAGCTCAACAAGATCAGCCAAAGACACAGATTATGGATAAGAATGGCAATACGGTTGATCCACTTAAGCAGGATACAAAAAATATCGGTCAATAGTTCTCACGTTGCTGATTGGTGTAACATGATGTTTCTGAATGAACTTTGTGACACAGTAGACAATCCCATTTAAAAAAGCCGAAAAGAACTTGATCTCCTTTTTGGCTTTTATACTTGTACTTATGCAGTTGATACACTGATTCAGCATGACCTATGTTCGCATGCGTAGGTCACTAGACGATCCAGCATCAACTGAATACAAGCTTCTACACCTAAATTTTGATTTAGTGTTGACCCAGTATCCCCCCAAAGATAGACGCAGTGTAACTGTATGGAAAAACTAGCAACACAACCACCTCATTAAAACTATTCGTTTTTATCCAGCAGCGATTTTTGATTATTTTAGTTGACCAATTACACTCTTTTCGTGCATTCCAAAGTTATGGGGGAAGTTCTTTAATTATCAATATGGTTGCTGTAGGTTTGGTTTTAAATATAAAAGCAAATACTCACAAATATATGTTTGAGTCATTTAAAACAAGGCAGTCGCACCCGTCGCTTTTCGACGATGTGGCTGCCTTGTTTGTTTCGAATGGAGTTCCTTCTCTTAATCTTTTCCTCTCAATCCTGTTTTCCAAACGATCACATGGGCAACCAGCAGACATGCAATGTAAATGAATACACTGTAACCGGGAAGGACGGCGCGCACGATCGCGTGAGCGGCAGCAAACAAGCCGGCAATCAGAAACAGGAATAAAACCGTAAAGTTTCCCGTTGATGGCTGCGCATCGAACGGTTCGGAGAATGGGAACGATTCGCCCAGACAGTAATGACTGCAGATGATGGTGAAGATTGATGCAGTCAGTAAAATAGCGATGAGATCAGGAATGATTGTCCATCGGAAAAGAAGCAGGAAAACGACGGACAAAAGGAAATAAGCAGGCAAATAGAGCTGCGTGATCGTTGCCTTGAGCGCCCCGGAAAAAATAGAATGTCGCTGTTTAATCGGTGCTGCGCCGTAGATCCAAGCGCCTTTGAAGGTACTTGAGCAGCGCAGCATCATCAGCGCCGTTGGAATCACGAGCAGACTGAAATACGCGTAAAAGAATCCCGATCCTTGGCCAATCTGATGCCAGGATGATCCATGAAAATTGTTAATGAGAAAGATAAACGGAAAAACAAGCGCCATCCCTAGTGATGGGTAGACTTTTAACTTGAAGGTACGGTCCTGTTTCATCATTAATGAAGAGAAACGGAAGAACGTTCTTTCTTCCAGATTGCGGCAGAGCAGTTTGCCAAGTAAGTGATTTAGCTTTCCGGATTGCGTTCTGCTTTTTCCCGCTTGCACGGTTAATTTGATGACGGCTTGCTCAAAGGCGTTGCTGAATCGTTGGTAAATGGAAAAAAGGATAAACGGCATCAGCAGGCCAAGTAGTGCAAGCAGGCTAAGGAAAGCGGTTCGCTGCCCGCCAATCACCCATTCAATGGTTGAGGCCAACCAAAGCGGCGGAACAAACAGCTGCCACCAGGCCGGGGTGAGCGTAATATGTGTGGCTGTCACGTCAAAAGCGCGTATAACAAACTGGTAGCCAACCGCAACCGCGAGCGAAAGAAAAATTTGCACGTAGTTGATGATATCCTTTAGCCGTTCACCGTCAAAAAATTTAAGGACAAGTAAATAAACAAACGTCGTGCAAGATAAGGAAATCAGATCAATAAAAATCAAATTCAAGAGAAAAAGAAGAAAGAATCCCAAACCGAAGCGCATCAACCCGGCGATTGCCGCTGGCAGACCGAGCGCCCCGGTCAGCAAGATCAGATAGATGCAAAGGTGGACGGTTTTCGCGGCATGCAACGTTCGCGCATCGATCGGCTTTGTCCACAGGATGGCTTGGTCACGGGTATCGAGCAGCACTGACGAGAAGTCGGCGATCATTGCGGTCATCACCATAAACAGGATGATGGCGAAAATCAGACTGGTTTTAAATAAGTAATCACTGCTAAGAAAAATAAACGGGACGACAAACAAGCCGACTAGAGCATAAACCCATAGTGATTTGAGAAACAAATTGCTGTCCTTTTTCTTTTTTTGCCTGCCGCTTGCAAGGACAATCGGCATCCGGCGCGCATCCATCAGCAACTTAACGGCAAGCACATGGCGCATCACTGCATAATTGACGCCTAACTTTTCAAAGACAGGGCGCATCAAGTCCGTGATTTTTAAGAAACGACTTTCCTTCATCGATCACACCTCTTCCACGAGCGACACGAAGTCTTCGGCAATTTGCGCGTGCTGATGAAATCCGGTCAGCTGATTGAACAGGTCTTCAAGACTTCCTTCTTTATTCTGCGCGTTTAGTTCTTCAAAGGACCCGTCTGCGGCAATCTGTCCGTCATAGAGCAGGACAATTCGATCGCTGATTTTCTCGACGACGTCCATAATGTGTGAGGAATAAAAGACTGTTTTTCCGGTTTCAGCAAGTTTAGCCAGTATTTCTTTGAAGACGAGAACACTGTTTGCGTCAAGACCACTAAGCGGTTCATCGAAGAAGAGCAGATCGGGATTATGGAGCAGACTGGCGATGATTAGTACTTTTTGCCGCATGCCTTTCGAAAAGGAGGAGAGCCGGGTGTCGAAAACATTAGCGAGTCCGAATTGATTCATGAGCTGCTGCCCCTTTTTTTCGGCTTTCACAGCATCGAGGCCGTAGCATCCTCCGGTAAAGACCAGATATTCACGCGCGGTGAGCATATCGTAGACTTCGGCGGTTTCCGGCACATAGCCGATGCGCCTCTTGTAGGCGATGCCGGAGGTTTTAATATTCTCGCCAAACAGGCGCGCCGTTCCGCCGTAGCCTTGTTGAAGGCCAAGTAAAATGCGCACGGTCGTACTTTTTCCAGCGCCATTTGGTCCGATATAGCCAATGACCTGTCCGCTTTCTACCTCGAGATTGACCCCTTTTAATACCGGAGTGCCGCTATAACTCATGGTTAGCTTTTCCATGGATAGGATGGGGGCGTGTTCGGTTTCGATGATCATCATCTCCCATAATTTGTTATCCCATTAAGCCTAACATGTTTCCGGTGCGTTGTCCGTAACGAAATGAAGGCATTGGCGAGACCATTTTACCGAGTAATGACCTTTCTCCTTTTTAAATCAGTGTCATGGCGCCCATATGCTGCATATACCATGATTAGAGCCTAATTTAGTGAACGCGAGCGCGTGCCTCGATCGCTGCTACGATGGAGCTGATCGAAACCCGCGTGGCTGTTCATTTGGATGCGCTGCTTTTATGAAAAGGTTGCGCAAGCCGCGAAAGGAAGTGGTCATGTATGAGTGAGCTCAAGATTGTGAACTGCAGCAAATATTACAAAAAAAACGGTGAACCGATGTGTGCGCTTGAAAAAGCCGACATGCATGTCGAAAGCGGTCGCTTTATCAGCATCATTGGTCCGAGCGGTTGCGGCAAGTCAACCTTATTTAATATTGTCGCCGGGCTGATTCGACCATCACAAGGCACGGTGCTGCTTGACGGCAACGATATTACCCGGGAAAGCGGCCACGTCGGCTACATGCTGCAAAAGGATTTGCTTCTTCCATGGCGATCGATTTTAGACAATGTCATTATCGGTTTGGAGATTCGCGGCGTTCCGAAAAAGGAAGCACGTAAGCGGGCACTGCCGATGCTTCGCCATTACGGACTTGGCGGGTTTGAATACGACCATCCCGATGCATTGTCCGGTGGGATGCGGCAGCGAGCCGGACTGATTCGTACGCTCCTTTATGACAAAGATGTGATTCTGCTCGATGAACCATTCGGCGCGCTCGATGCACAAACACGGATGCAGATGCAGAACTGGCTGCTTAAGATTTGGCAAGATTTTAAGAAGACCATTCTTTTTGTCACCCACGATATTGATGAAGCGATTTACTTATCGGATGAAATCTATGTCTTTACCCACCGTCCCGGCAAGATCAAAGCGCGGATCGATGTCGACCTGCCACGTCCGCGTAATGCGAAAACACTGATGAACGACCGTTTTCTTGAATTGAAGCGGGAGCTGCTTTTAATGCTTCGTGAAGAGCGGATACCGGAATGAACGTGCATTAAATGCGGGAACAGTTTGCAGAGAATGGAGGTGATTGTGTTGGCAGAAAAAGACAAAAGTGCGTTAATCATTGAGGACCCAACCGTCGAGCAGACGAAACTGCGCCGGCGAGCGATTGTCGGTCAGATCATTCTTGGCGCTCTGCTTATCGTTTTCTGGGAACTCTTTAGTCGGATCGGATGGCTGGACAGCTATTATTGGAGCAGCCCGAGCACGATCGTCCGTACCGGCTGGACAGCAATCGTACATGGGAATCTGCTTCAGGATTTAGCGTATACTTCCGGATCGACCATCATTGGCTTCATCCTAGGAACGGCGGCCGGTTATCTGCTTGGGCTGACTTTTTGGTGGTCGGATCTCTATTCACGCATCTTCGAACCTTATTTAATCGCCTTTAATGCGGTTCCAAAGCTTGCACTGGCACCGGTTTTAGTCATCATGTTCGGAATTGGTTTTGATTCTAAGGTTGTGCTCGCCTTCTTGATGACGATCATCGTCGCAGCCATTGCCGCATACAGCGGCGTCGAAAATGTCGATAAAGATCTTGAGAAAATGCTGGTTTCACTTGGCGCAAAACGCCACCATGTTTTTATGAAAGTCGTGGTGCCGACAACGATACCATGGATTGTCAGCATCTTGAAAATCAACATCTCGCTTGCACTTGCGGGAACCATTGTCGGTGAATTTATCAGTTCCAGACAAGGCATCGGCCGCATGATCCTATATGCCGGCCAAGTGCTTGATATTGACCTCGTCTGGGTAGGCGTTGTTGTTCTTTCCATTCTGTCGATTGTCATGTACTTAGGGACCGTTTGGTTGGAACATGTGCTGATGAAAGGGAGAACCCCTAAATCTTAATCGGAGGAATGAATACAATGAAACGATTAAAATGGGCTGTGAGCCTGCTGCTTCTGGCTGCGCTCGTGCTGAGCGGATGCGCATCTCAAGGGTCGAAACAAAAGACCAAGAACTTAGTTATCGCCGAACCGGTACATTTAATTGCCTATTTACCGCTCTATGTTGCCATTGATAAAGGTTACTTCAAGGAAGAAGGCCTAAATGTTAAGGCGGTGACAGCAACGGGCGGTGCCCATGTGACATCGGTGGTCAGCGGCGATGCCTGGGGCGTGATCGGCGGACCAGAATCCAATCAGATTGCCAACTATAAAAGCAAAGACCCAATCACGTCGGTCGTCAATGTCGTCAATCGCGCCAATGTTTACTTAATGGCTAATAAGAAATTGAAACTGCATGGCAACAGTGACGAAGATCTTGCCAATTTTATGAAAGGCAAGACAATCGCTGCCGGACGTTACGGGGGCAGCCCAAACCTGCTTACGCGGTATTTGCTGATGAAGGTCGGTTTGAACCCGAATAAAGATGTCAAACTGGATGAACCGGCAGACGCGGCAGCTGTTGTATCGCTCGTTTCACAAGGTAAAGCAGATATGGCGAACGGCGGGGAGCCGCAGATCAATGAAGGGATTAAAAAAGGCGCTTGGAACGAACCGTTCTTCGGATTCCCGAGTCTGGGGGACTACGCTTATTCGGTCGTCAGTGTCAAAGCATCAACCATCAAAAAGGACCCTGAAACCGTGCAAAAGTTTGTCAACGCGATGCTTAAAGGGTTGAAAGTGGTCAATGAAGATAAAGAAGAGGCGTACAAGGTACTTAAAAAAGAATTTCCAACCACCCCGGACGCGAGCTTGAAAGCAGCCATGGATCGTGCTTATAAAGACAATCTTTGGAGCAAGGATGGTTATATAACCAAAGCTTCCGTCGCAAAACCGATGGATGTCGTAAAGAAAACCGGTATTTATACGCATGGTTATCAATACAATAAGCTGGTCGATATGAAATTCGTGAAGAAAGCTCAGGATAAATAATGCGAAACATATCGATCATGGAGCAGATGCGCCGCCGCATCTGTTTTTTTTTGCAGATAAAAGGTTATGATTTTGCCTCGTCTTCAAACCAATAGACCAATGTCTTGGCCAAGAATCAAAGCGGAGGTGCACGGGCGCCT
>NZ_BJMS01000069.1 GCF_006539285.1 Sporolactobacillus inulinus | reverse complement strand
TTAAATCTTCTATTATTATTCTTTCTTACCCGTGCAAAAAACCTCTCCGAATTGGAGAGGCAGTAAAAAACAGTGATCATGGCTTAGCGGAAGAGCAATGAAACAATCGTCTTGCAGAACGACAAGAATCACAGCTTAAGCGCGAATGGTGACTTTCGGCGTTTTCTTTGTGTGAAGATGACAGGCTGCAAAATGACCGTTTTCCACTTCAACAAACGCCGGACGTTTTTCAGCACACACATCCATGGCAAACGGACAGCGGGTTCGGAAAATACAGCCGCTTGGTGGATTGATTGGGCTTGGAATTTCTCCCTTTAAAATAATCCGTTCTCTTTTTTCTTCGATGTCGGGATCAGGAATCGGAATGGCCGAAAGCAGTGCCTGCGTGTACGGATGCAGCGGTTTCTCATACAATGCTTCACTTGTCGTCAATTCGACAAGATGGCCAAGGTACATGACCCCGATTCGGTTACTGATGTATTTGACCATCGAGAGGTCATGGGCGATGAACATCATCGTCAAGCCCTTTTCTTCTTGCAGTCGTTTTAAGAGAAAAACCACCTGAGCTTGTACCGATACGTCCAAAGCAGAGATCGGTTCATCGGCAATAATGAATTCAGGATCAAGTGCCAATGCGCGTGCAATCCCAATACGCTGCCTTTGGCCGCCACTGAATTCATGGGGGTATCGATTCAGAAAGCTGACATTTAAGCCGACTTCCTCAAGCAATTGTTCCACTTTTGCTCTGCGTTCCTTGCCGTTCTTATAAGCTTTATGAACATCCAGCGGTTCAGCGATCAGTTCCAGAACGGTTGAACGCGGATTCAAAGAGGCATAGGGGTCCTGAAAAATCATCTGCATGTTGCGACGCAGCCGAAATTGTTCCGAAGCTGTCATTTGATCAACCGCGCGACCTTTGAACGCAATACGACCCTCTGTTTTATCATAAAGCCCCATGATTGTGCGGCCGAGTGTCGATTTACCGCAACCGGATTCGCCGACAATGCCCAGCGTTTCACCAGAACTTATGGAGATCGAAACATCATCAACGGCTTTCAAAGTCTGGTTTCGATCAACCTCAAAATATTTTTTCAAGTGCTCTATTTTCAGAAGCGGGGAGGTCCCCATCAGTCATCATTCCTTCCACAAACGCCTATAATGCCCAAGTGCATGTTTCGATCTGCAGGATACTCGTCCGTGTTGCATCGCATCAATCCGCTCTTCAATCCTATTGCATGACCGTTTTGTCTTTCTCAAGGAAAAGCCGTTTTCCACAAGCGCGGAAAACGGCTTGATGAACCATGAGCCATACTCATTGTTAAACCGTTAGTTCGACTTGGTCGCCCATTTCAATTCCATATAACCGACCGGATGGCGAACAATTCCCTTAACCTTGCTGTTTTGCAGTTCACTTTGATTGTAGAAGTAAACCGGGAACAGCGGCATTTCTTTGATGAGCAGCTTTTCTGCTTGATACATCAACGCATAACGTTTCGCATCGTCTTTCTCATTCTTCGCCTGTTTGATCAGCTGATCGTATTCCTTGTTGCTCCACTGCATGCTGTTCATCGGCATGCCGGTGATGAAGTTTTCAAGGAAGTTGATCGGATCGCCGTAATCCGCTAGGAAAGAACCGCGTGAGAATTGGAATTTGCCTTTCTTTTGATCCACGCCGTAAACGTTCCATTCCATGTTGGCCAGTTTCACCGATACGCCGAGATTCTTCTTGTACATTTCCTGTACTGCTTCTGCAACGGCCTTATTAATATCGGTTGTATTGTAGGTCAGCGTAATTGGCGGCAGCGTCTTGTAACCTTCTTCTTTCATCCCTTCTGCAAGCAGTTTTTTCGCTTCTGAAGGGTCATATTTATAGAGATTGCCATTGTGACTGCGGAAATCCTCTCCGCTCGGGTCTTTAAATCCAGGAGAAACAAAACCGTATGCCGGATCATTCTTCTGCTTCACGACATAATCGACAATTTGCTTGTTATCCACGGCGAGCGCAAATGCTTTTCTGATTTTGGCATTATCAAAAGGCTTCATCTTCACATTCATACTGAAGAAATAAGTGCCGGCTTGCGGGTCTACCTTGACTTTACCTTCTTTAAACAACTGATTGGCCAGATCCGGCGGAACGCTTGCCGAGTCGAGTTCCCCGGTTTTATACATCTGATACTCGGTGTTGGTATCGTTAACCATTGCCCAATCCACTTCGTCAAGCTTTACACTTTTCTTATCCCAGTAGGTCGTGCTCTTTTTGAAGACCATGTTTGAATCATGCTTCCAGGAAGCGAGTTTAAATGGACCATTTCCAACGAATGTCTTGGCGTTGGCATACCACTTCGGATTCTTTTCCGCGACCTTTTGATTCACCGGAAAGAACGCCGGGTTTGAGATCATATTAAGAAAATAAGACTGCGGTGCGGTCAGTGTAACCTTTAAGGTTTTGTCATCAACGGCTTTCACTTGTACAGCATCGGCAGAGCCTTTTTTCATATTATAGGCTTCGCCGCCTTCAATGAGGTAGCCGAGAAAGGCAGCCGGTGAGCCGGTTGACGGATTTAAGAGTTGTTTCCATGCATATTCAAAGTCTCCGGCCGTTAAGTCGTCACCATTATCCCATTTCGCATCTTTGCGAATATGGAAGGTATAGGTTTTGCCATCCGCAGAAACATCCCACTTTTCAGCAGATGCCGGATGTGGTTCGTGATCTTTACCGAGACGCGTCAGCCCTTCCATCAAGTTGTTCAGCGCATTCCAAGATTGAGCATCAAAACCGATCGGCGGATTAAATGATGTTGGCTCTGCGCCATTGTTCAATTTCAGAACCTGCTTGCCATCTGACTTTTCATTTGATGAATTCGGCTTTGCGGTACATGCGCCAAGCACGAACACAAGTAAAAGAGCCAGCCCCAGCATGAATCCGTTCTTACACAACTTTTTCAAATGAATTCCTCCCGTTATTAATAGATTTCAACCTTTTGCCGAATAGCATCGGCTCTTTTATCTAAAAGCCAGCAATCCGCAGTATGGTGGTCATCAACTGCAGTCGTAGGCGGTTGAACATGACGGCAAACTTCCATGGCAAACGGACAGCGGTCGCAAAACGAACAGCCTTGCGGCGGCGCAAATAAATCCGGCGGCGCCCCTTCAATCGGCTTTAATGTGTCCGAAGGCAAATCGAGACGGACAATCGCATTGAGCAATGCTTGCGTGTAGGGATGTTTGGCGTGATAGAAAATATCACGTTTGTTGCCCATCTCGACAATTTTTCCTGCATACATCACCGCAACGCGATCTGCGGTTTTGGCAACCACCCCTAAATCATGCGTGATCATGATCATGGAGACGTTTGTCTCTTCCTGAATTTGATCGAACAGCTCCAAGATTTGCGCTTGAATCGTTACATCAAGTGCCGTCGTCGGTTCATCGGCAATGATCAGGCTTGGCTTGCAAATTAACGCCATGGCAATGACAATCCGTTGCCTCATCCCGCCGCTGAATTGATGTGGGTATTGTTTCATGCGCTGCTCCGCATTGGATAAACCAACTAATTGAAGCATCTCGATCGCTTTCTGATGCGCCGCTTGTCGGGACAATTTTTTTTGATAGATAATGCCTTCAGTAAGCTGAGAACCAATCGTTAAGGTCGGATTAAGTGCGGTCATCGGATCTTGAAAGATCATCGATAGATCCGAGCCTTGAATGCGCCGCATCCTCTTTGCGGAAAGCGCGGTGATCTCGGTACCCTTGAATTGAATCGATCCCGCGACAATTTTCCCATGTGGTTTCGGAATCAGCCCCATCACGGCCAGAGACGTGACACTCTTGCCGCATCCCGATTCGCCGACAATTGCCAGCGTTTCGCCTTGCTCAATGTCAAAATCAACACCCCGAACCGCATGGACTTCTCCGCCATGCGTTTGAAAAGAAACATGCAGATTCTTCACTTCAAGCAGCTTACCCGATGATTTCTTCAAAGGGGATCATCTCCTTAACTTCGGATCGAGTGCGTCTTGCAAGCCGTCACCAAGAATATTGAACGCAAACATGGTTAATGAAATAAAGAGAGCCGGGAAAAACAACCGCCACCAATAACCGGCAAGCAGTGCGGATAAACCATCACTTGCCATGACGCCCCAACTTGCAAAAGGTGCCTGGACGCCCAATCCAAGAAAACTTAAAAAGGCTTCTGAAAAAATAGCCGATGGCACGGTTAACGTCATTTGAACAATAATCGGACCCATCGTATTGGGTACTAAGTTTTTTCGCACAATACGCCAAGGCTTGCTTCCGAAGGATTTGGACGCCGTAACAAACTCATAATTTTTTAATTGAAGCACTTGCCCTCTGACAATTCGCGCCATGCCCGTCCATCCCGTCACCGTCAAGGCGACGATAATCGTTAATAAGCTGGGACCCATGACAACCATAAGTAAAATGACGACTAAGAGATAAGGCAGTCCGTAAAGGATCTCAATGATTCGCATCATGACAAGATCCGTTTTCCCGCCGATATAGCCAGAGATTCCGCCATAGGCAACACCAATCAGAAGATCAACCAGTGCAGCAACAACACCGACGAATAGTGAGATGCGTGCGCCGTACCATGTCCGCGTAAACACATCACGTCCGAGTTCATCGGTGCCGAACCAATGACTAGCCGAAGGCGCCAAGTTCTGCAAAGTCAGATGCTGCGCAGTCACCGAGTAAGGCGATACAATCGGCCCAAAGAGAGCGGCAATACCAAGCAAAATCAAGAAGCCCAAACCAAGCATCGCTAATTTGTTTTTCTTAAGCTGAATCCACGCATCGCTCCAATAAGAAACACTTGGCCGGACGAGCGTTTGTTGTACCGTTTTTTTGCGATCAAGAAGGCGAAACCATTCTTCCGGAACATTCTGTGCAGTCGTTTTTTCTTGCATATCCCTTGAATGAATCATTTGCTCCCCTCCTTGCTTTGCTTGATTCGCGGATCAAGCCAGCCATAGGCGAGATCAACGAGAAAAAGCATAAAAATCAGCAATGCACTGTAGAACATCGTCGTCCCCATAATGACGGGGTAATCTCTTGAATTAATGCTGTCGACAAAGTATTTGCCCATCCCGGGGATTGCAAAAATTTTCTCAATAACAAACGTTCCGGTCAAAATACTCGCCGCCAAGGTTCCGAGTACGGTAACTACAGGAAGAAGGGCGTTTTTCAAGGCATGTTTCATCACAATGATAAACGGAGGCAATCCCTTAGCCTGAGCCGTTCGTATATAGTCCTGTGTGAGAACTTCAAGCATGCTGGAACGGATCAGTCGCGCAATGATCGCCATTGGACCGGTTGCAAGCGCGATAATCGGCATAATCATGTACGCGAGTCCTTGCCATGTGCCGGCTGGAAGCAAGTGAAGATTCACGGCGAATTCCTGAATTAACAATGTCGCCAGGACGAAGTTTGGAATCGAAATGCCGAGAACCGCCAGAGTCATCGCCAGATAGTCAATCAAACCATTATGTTTCAACGCGGCAAATATTCCGAGGACAACGCCTGTTAGAACCGCCACAACAAGCGCCCACATACCAAGTTCAAATGACACCGGAAAACCTCTGCCCAGCAAATCATTAACCGTTTGAGCAGGCTGCTTGATCGACGGACCATATGTAAACGTTGCAATCGATTTAAGATAAATTAAGTACTGAACCGGCAGCGGCTGATCAATATGGTAATGTGCCTCAAGGTTTTTCACTGCAGCATCACTCAAGACTTTCCCGTTCAAGTTATTAAAGGGTGATCCCGGGATCGCATGCATGAGCAAGAATGTCAATGTAGCAATTACCCATAATGTTAAGATCATTGCAAGAAAACGATTTAAGACAAAGCGCAGCATAGAGGAACCTTCCCTTATTTAAAATTGACATTTGTTTTAGACTCAAATGATTTTTCAGAAATTTAATTTTCAACGTCATTAAAAATGTATAAAATCCAGCTCTATAAACGAATAGGAGCTGGATTTTGTCTAGGACATTTAGACAAAGCGGCTGATTTATCCAAAATTTATTATGGTTTTCATACAAAACCGATGATGATTAGAAACCAATGCGCGGATCTCTATTCCCGCAGATCAATAATGATTTGCTCATCTGCACTTTACTATCGCTCCTCTATAAATCCGGATGACCTCAGGGGCTTTCCGACGGTTAACGGAAGAATCCAAGATCGCGAATAAATAAAAGGATAAAAATATTATAGCCATAAAAAATTCACTTGTCAATAATTATACACTATTGTCAATTTTCTGAATATAAAGCATAACCCATTGATTGATGCATGGCTCATCATGATACAAAGTTATCTTAACGATTTAGTTAAAACTAAAAAAACAATCCGCCAGATCGGAGCGGGTTGTTATTGGTATTTATGTTCCTGCAGTCAAAGGATTGCATTCAACTTTTCCAAGAGCTGTTCATAAAGGGCTAAAGTTTCTTCATCTTTGACTGTCACACCTGATTTAAAGAAGGTGATTTTACCATTCCCGCCGCCTGTTTGGTGAAGTGCCTCGAGCGTCCGTTTCAGATTCTGTGCGGTGCCTAGGCTGCCGTCAATGACATGGGTTTCTTTAGGAAACTGCTGCTCAATGATGTCTTTAAAAATCGGGAAATGGGTACAGCCAAGCACTACCGTGCCATACTGATTCAGGTCAAACGGTTGCAGCTGCTTCTGTAAATAAGGAACAATATCATCCGGGTTAAAATCGAACGCTTCTGCAAATTCAACCAGTTTCGGCATCGGAAGCGGGTTGACAATGTCATGCTTGTCGATCCGTTCAACCAAACGGTGATATTTTTCTTCCTTTAGCGTCAACCGCGTCGCCATTACCAGAACTTTTTTCTTCTCCGGTTCGCTTTCAATCACTGCGGGCTTGACGGCCGGTTCAATTCCGATAATCGGAATCGAATAGTTCTTGCGCAAGTCCTCGATCGCCGCACTGGTTGCCGTATTACAGGCAACCACCAGTGCCTTGATGTCATGGGCAACGAGAAAGTCAACCGCTTCAAAAATATACGTTTTCAATTCATTTTTCGGCTTTTCTCCATACGGAATATGCGCAGTATCTGCATAGTAGAGAAAATCTTCATTCGGCATTAGTTTCCTAATTTGCTGCAAAACGGTCATGCCGCCAATGCCGGAATCAAATACAGCTATGTTCATTATCGATCACTTTTCTTCATAATTTTTGTCTCTAACATTGCTTCATTGTATCATCTTTTTATGATCCGGGAAACTGACTGTGATCTGAGTCTAAGATCACCCGGCAGGGTCAGACTGACGCCATTTCAAATCTCTTGCCCACTTGCGTTCATCACCCCCAAAGTTCGGGAGGATTCATCTCATAATTCCCATTCTTGCGATACATAAACTGATAGACAATCAGTTCTCGGCGCAAGGTCGCATAATCCGCATAAAACTTTTTGAGGTAATCGCTGACTTCCTTTTCAGAATAAATGGTTCCAAAATCTAACCCCTTAACGAGCTGTGCCATTACCACCATACGTTTTTTCCGTTGCGCAGGAATCGTCTTTAATTTTCCGTCAGCGTTAAAAAAGTGATCAAGTATTTTCATACGTTCTTCCTCGCTAATTTCCGGCAACATCGATAATCCACCCTTTCCAAAGGATAAAAGCGCACTTGCTTGGCTTTCCAATACCTTCTTCTCTAAAGAAAAATAAATCGTATTTTTGACCCGACTCTCCTTAACCAAGCCCACTTCGCGTAGCTTATCAATGTGGTGAGTGATCGTCGGCGGCTTCAAACCCAGCTTGCCGGCAATCGCCTGACCATGAAGTTTTTGATCGCGTAGAAGGGCAACAATCCGCAGCCGTGTCGGATCACCAATTGCCTTGTAAAAAGCAATCATTCGATTAAATTGCATGGAACCACCTTCTAATTAGTTATATATCTAATTAGATATTAATAAAAGTTCTTCATCTTTGCAAGATGACATTTGATTAAATTTGATGTTCATCTAATGAAACAATCGGGAATTTGGTGCGTTGTGGTCGACATTGCAGGGGAATCGAAATTTTCGTCGAGAGGCGCGTGTCATCGTTAACCGCCTTCTTATTTAACAAACTGTTTGATGTAGCCGTTTAGTTCTGAGGCTGCCTTTGTTGGGATTTGGTGTTTGACGTTTTGAATCCATTTCAGTTCGTTATTCGGCAGGTGTTCATGCAGTACTTTTGCGTAACGATAAAAGCCGCGATCTTTAAGTCCGAAAACCAGTAATATCGGCAGTTGAATCTGATCCAATTGACGGGTGCAGGTGTAGGACAGACTGTAGCGATAGTACTCGGCCACGTTTTTGCCCGATCCTTGGCGTTCTTCCCGCAGCATTTTCCAAAACGAAGAGAGTGTATTCATATTCGTTCCGGCAATATAAAAGCCCAACAAAGAAAGCGCTTTTAGACGTGCGAGCATCGCTGCCAGAATCAGTTTGCTTTTTAATGACCAGTTGCTGACTTCAGACAAGCCGCTGACCAGGATTCCGCCCAATGCTCGGTTCTGATACTTCAAGAAAAATTCCAGTGCGATTGATCCTCCGGTTGAATAACCGCAGATATAGGCCTTACGAATGTTCAGATGATCGAGCAAATGCAGCATATCATCCGCGATCAGCGGGTAAGTCAAGACCTCATCTGTTGCTGAACTTCTTCCATGACCGCGTATGTCAAAAGTAATGATTTGATAATCCTTAGAGAGTGCCTTCATTTGATTTAAAAAATTGAAATGGGTCAGTAATGGAGGGTGAACAAAAAGAATCGGGATCCCTTGGCCCTGAACGTTGTAGTAGAGTTGGCAATCATCTGCTTGGAAATAGGCCATCGCCCGGTCACCTCGGAGAAATGAATTGCACCTATTTTTCCCAAACGTTGTGTTTCTATCCAAATATTTTGTGACAACCGGGAATGATACCGCGTGGACACGGCAGACTAAGTGCGTGAGGAAGTGATTAAATGAAGCAACCCTTATGTATCGTTATCCATGGGTTCGCCGGAAACCCTTGGGAAGTGGAACCGCTGGCGCACGCACTCGAACGCTCCGGGTTTGAAGTCATCACCCCGCTTTTGCCCGGTCATGATCGAGACAAAAAGCGTATGGAAAAGATCACTGCGCTGGAGTGGCTGCAAGCGATTGAAAAAATTGTTACACGGGCAAAAGACGACAAGAAAGAGATTCATCTGATCGGTTTTTCAATGGGGGCGATGATCGCCTCGATTACAGCTTCCAAGTATCCGATCTCTTCTCTGGTCTTGCTTTCTCCAGCTGTTTATGTGCTGACCCCTCATGTCTTCAAAATGAGGTTGGAACGATTTCGTCAATTGAGGAAAAGGAAACCGGAAGAACATGACCAGGCGCTGGGCGATCAGACGCGTTTCACTCAAAAGATCCCGCTTGCTAATGTCTTTCAGTTTCACAAGGTTGTCAGGCAGGCAAAACGGATTTTCCACAACATTCATGTCCCGATCTGTATCATTCATGGCAAACGGGATGAAACGATCGATCCGAAAAGCGCCGAACTGATTTTTCACGCAGCTGCTTCGAAAGAAAAAGAACTGCACTATCTGCCCCACGCGCGGCATCATATTTGTCAGGGCGACGAGCGTGACCAGGTCATCCAATTTGTGACGCTGTTTCTAGACAAGCATCGAACGCTATAATCCACAGGTTTTTGCTTATTAGAAAAACGAAGCTGTGGGTTGGTCCTTACTTCCGGTTCCTTTAAATTAGCGGAAGTTCCTTTTACGATTAGTGAAGATCCTGTACAATTAAGGGGAATTTTTCCGTCTATTTATCGGATTGATCTGATCCACCAACCGATAAGTGCGGATACTCTTGATCCCGGATGCGCAATTTTCTTTACCTGTTCGAAAACTTGACTTTGCCAAGCCTCTGGCGAAGGGACAGTCGCCGCCCGTGACTGCCATGGACGGCCTAGTGTTCGGCGAGCCGCAGGACGCGGCGTTCTACCGAACCACGTACACTCGTTTCCTTGAATTTTTTTAATACTTTCTTACCCGCGCAAAAAAAAAGCAGGACCTGGTTTCTCAGCGTCCTGGACTTGGGTTATTCTATTGATTAACTCACGTTCGTCGCACTTTCGCCGTTCAGCAGTTAAGAAAACAGATAGACCCTGGCTTCATACGGTTTTAACTCAAGCGTTTCGGTAATTTCGCTTGTTTCATCGGGGTAGTTGCTGATTAGAAGTTGCTCCGTATCGTGCTTTGGAAGCTCAGGCAGAGTGATCGTTTCTTTATTTTCATAAAAATTGCAGAGTACAAGCAGCAGCTGACCATTCAGGGTTCGCTGATAAGCAAAAACATGCGGATGCTCCGGCAAAATCAAATCGTAATCGCCATAGACGATGATCGCGTATTTTTTGCGCAGGGCAATCAATTGCTTATAATAATAGAAAATCGATTGTTTGTCTGCGAGCGCCTGCTTCACATTGATCGTTTGATAGTTAGGATTAACGGCAAGCCACGGCATTCCAGATGTAAAGCCGGCTTGTTTCGATTCATCCCACTGCATCGGTGTCCGCGCATTATCCCTGCTCTTGGCATAAATCGACTGCATGACGTCTTCAGGATTGGCGCCTTGTTCGTGGACACGCTCCTGATACATATTCAATGTCTCAATATCCCGATAATCGTCAATGGCTGGGAAACGGACATTAGTCATCCCGATTTCCTCTCCTTGATAAATATAGGGGGTCCCCTGCATCATATGCAGCAAAGTACCCAGCATTTTAGCTGATTCGACGCGATATTCTCCGTCATTGCCGAACCGGGAAACAACCCGCGGCTGATCATGATTGTTCCAGTACAGACTGTTCCAGCCTTTTTCATGAAGCGCCTTCTGCCATTTGCTCAGGTTTTCTTTTAAATCGAATAGATTAAGCGGCTTCAAATCCCATTTTTCTTTTCCTTCTTGCTGATCCAGTCCCATATGTTCAAACTGAAAAACCATGTTGAGCTCTTTGCGGTCGGTATCGGTGTAGCGCTGCGTGATTTCCGGAGTGACTCCCGGGCATTCGCCAACGGTCATGATGTCGTACTTAGATAGGACTTTTCGGTTCATTTCCTGCAGATAATCATGAACACGTGGACCGTTTGGATGATAAGCCTTGTTTTTTGCAGTTCCTTTAGCAAAATCGTCGTAAGGCGAGAGAAATTCTGTTTTTGAAATCATATTGATGACATCCATCCGGAATCCATCAACACCCTTATCCAGCCAGAATTTCATCATCTCGAATACGGAATTCCGGACTTTCGGATTTTCCCAATTCAGATCCGGCTGTTTTTTCGAGAACAGATGAAGGTAATATTCACCTGTGTGCTCATCATAGGCCCATGCTGAACCGCTAAATGCAGAGGTCCAATCCGTTGGCTGCCCACCATTTAACGGTGGCCGCCAGATATAGTAATCGCGATAAGGGTTATCCTTCGATTTGCGTGATTCAACAAAATACGCGTGCTCATCGGAAGTATGATTGACGACGAGATCCATAACCAGACGGATGCCGCGTTCATGCATGCCTTGAAGCAGCTTTTCCCAGTCTTCTAAAGTACCGAAATCATCCATAATTTCCCGGTAATTGCTGATGTCATAACCATTATCGTCATTTGGTGATTGATAGACGGGAGAAAGCCAGACGACATCGATGCCTAACGTCTTCAGATAATCTAATTTAGACAGGATTCCCGGCAGATCACCAATCCCGTCTCCATTGCTGTCTTTGAAACTGCGCGGGTAGATTTGATAGACAACGCTTTCTTTCCACCAGTTCTTTTCCATAAAAACCACCCTTTCTCTAAGCTATAGTGATGATCGTAAATGTTTACGTAAATCGGCCAAAAGAGAGAAGCGGAACCCTCTTCATACCCAACCTTTGAAAAAACAGGGTCCATTTTCATTGCTTTTCACAATCTGAATCGGCGCAAACGCCTCTATTATATACAATGATCATATATATGATCATCAGTGTTTGGATATCGATTATAAATTTTTGCATCAATCCGCAAATTTTGTGTATAATAAAAGCATAAGGAACGTAGAATAAAACCGCCAGTGCATGAACACTGACGGAATGGCAATATCCGCGAAAAGAGCGGATGCAGTGCATCACAGTCGAATAGTTTCTACCCGATCCGCTTCAGCCAGTGCGATGGCATATGAAGCGGATCATTTCTTTCTATCTGACAGCATCAGTATTAGCACTGAAAAACTAGTCATCAATGTTAATGCTTGGTATACTGTCATAGGCTCCACCCCCTTTCAGAGGGCGTCACCGCATCCGCTCATATGCCTCATCTATTGCCTGAATTGATTATGAACGTCGCTTTTGATCAGCATCATAAAGTCTCGTCCCCACGTGAATTAGAAGACTTCTCTAACTGGCAGAAGGCAAGGAAACGTAAAGCAACGCTTCAAGCTAAAATCGCTAACCAGCGTAAAGACTATTTGCATAAGCTAACGACACAACTGATCAAACACTATGATGTGATTGTTATTGAAGATTTGAAAACCAAAAATTTTCTCAAGAATCATCATCTGGCAAGAAGCATCAGCAATGCGAGCTGGCGGATGCTTCGAACCATGCTCGCGTATAAGTGCAGGTGGTACGGCAAACGATTAACTGTTGCCTGGCCACACGATACGAGCCAAATGTGTTCGAGCTGCGGTTATCATAGTGGCAAAAAGCCATTAGAAATACGTGAATGGACATATCCTGAATGTCGCACGCACCACGACAGAGATATTAATGCGGCAGTTAATATCTGAAGCAAGGATTAAAAGCCATTTAGGTCGGGAACTGGCCCTGGTAAGATCGTTCGACCACAAGAGTTTCTTTGAAAACGATGAAGCCAGATGTTTCCAGAAACTCGGGAATTTATTTCCGATGTCGTTCATATCACATCTTCAAAATAAGATAAAGCAGTATAAGAAAAAATGACGACTATTATTTTGCCAAAATAAAAAAAAGCAGCACAAAACGATCATCGCCGCCTCAGAACGCATAGCTAAAGCCCAAGCGTTCGAAAAAACGCCATGGGCTTTTCATGTAATGCGCTGTTGGTGATACGCTTTCATTTATATCCCCGAGTCTTTGAACTCTGCATCTTCATTACTCGGGTGCTGTGCCTGAGTTTACCTTACCTCAACCTTCAGTTGATAGCCGGTTAATTGATCAATTTCATCGCGGACTTGCTGCAGCTCATCGTCCGGTGGCTGTTCGGATAGTTTCACGATGAGCTCCGCTTGAGCAGTATGCAAGGAAGGATTTTTCTTCATGCCCCATCTTTGTGGAATTTTCTCAGCCGCAATCCGAATCACTTCGTTCTGCTTTGGATTTTTGGCGTAGGTGATCGGCAGTCCGGTACGCCAGGAAAGTTCCTCCATATCCGATCCGTGGCGTAAAGCGACTTCCGGTGTAATAAAATGAATTTCCATGTACGTCTGTCCGCCCGATTGTTTCATGCTCGACTTATACAGTGTGATGCCGCGCTCCTTCGCCCAAACACCAGCTTCACGAATCGCTTCATTATTTTCAAGACGCGGTGAGACCGTTTCCGATCGATAAAAGTCGGGCTGAACACTTGACGGAGAACGACCGACACCGCTCTCACCCGGTTCATCCTTAAAGGTCAATGAAAAACCGGTTTCTGCTTTCAATTGTTTCAAAAGTTCTTCCGCATTGTCCGGCCGCTTGATCGGGACTCCCGCCGTCAAGGTATCCAGATAGACCGAGGATGAACCGCTTGTTCCAAGTAATTCATTGATCCTGTTCTGCAGCAAATCAACACGGACAGAATCCGAAAAAACAATTGCCCATCCGGTATCAGCCTTGATACGTTTCTCCAGCGCATTCCGCGCCTCAGCATCAAGGGTTGACGGAAAATCAAAATAGAGCGTGATGTGTTCCTGACCTGTACCTAAATCATCGGCTCCGCAGCGGATAAAATGGCGATTGTCTGTCAGTAGTGTGCGCACACAATCCATCGCTTTGGTTGCATTCATTTTCATCGCTTGTATTGGCAGCTCGAGGTTGGTCAGTCTCTGCAAATTTTCCGCATCGAGTTGATAGTTCGTCGCACCCTTTGCTGCTGTTTTGCAGGTATCGGGGAGACTCTGCAAGGCAAGTGCCAAAGCAATGCGCTGTTCGAGTGTATGTTCAGTCAGGCACTGCGCCGCGATTGATTCAAAACCAAACCGTCCTTGCTTGAGCTTTTGCCAAGCGATCTTTTTCAAGAAGGGGCGTGAGAAGTCGAACACCGCACGCACCGTACCCTGTAACTCATCAAACGATCGGTTCCAAGCCCCCAAGGTTTCACAAACCTGCTCGAGCGAAATCCGTATCGTTTTTCCCTTCGGCGTTCGGCACGTCAACGATTTCGTTTTCGAATAGAAACCGCTGCAGAGCGCCAGTTTTAACTCATCTCCGATATCTTTTTTGTACAGAACCAATTGGCCGACCTTATCCCTTAGTTCTTGATCACGCCGATTTTCCTGCCGCGTAGCCGCTGCAGCCACGTGCCCCTGGGCCATAAACGTATAGGCCTCCCCGTTTTCAGTCAAAAGCGGATGACTGCGTCGATCGATTCGCTCAAGCAGAGCCGTACGCGCCTCATCGTCACCATGAACGATCAGTGTTTTCGCTGGCCGAATCATGCTGATAAACCGAGTTAATTCACCGGCATCACCATGTGCGGAAAGGCCATATTTGTCCACGCGGCACTTCACTTGATGAACAACACCGTTCAGCTCTAGTTCCCGACTCTCTCCCTCTGCCAGACGGAGCAGCTTGCGTCCCGGGCTTTCCTCATCCTGGTAACCGGTAATAAAAACCGCATTTTTCTCACTGCCGACAAGACGTTCAGCGTACCAGACACTTGCCCCGCCGATCAGCATTCCCGATGAAGCAACAATGCAGGCCGGTTTTCCTTTCAGCACCTGTTCTCGGTCTTTTGGCTCAACCGCGGTGCAGCGTCCTTCGGTCAAAAACGCATCACCGTTCTGCTGGATGCGATGGGCAACCGGTCCTTTTAGATAATGCGGATAGCGTCGGTAAATTTTGCTGATTGGTGTGACGAGACCATCGACATAAATCGGAAATTGGGGAATCAATCCGCGATCCATGTAGTCTTGAAGGATAAGTAGAACTTCTTGGGCTCGTCCAAGTGCAAAGGCGGGAATCAAAGCAAACCCGCCGGCCGCAATCACTTCTGCGACATTGTCGGCTAAGCGTTTTTCTTCCGTATTACGGTCCGAATGCTCACGATTGCCATACGTCGATTCGATAATCAGTGCGTCGGGCCGGCTGCCGGTAGGCACTTCGGCACCCGGAATCGTCCGCCCCGCTTTGAAGCTCAAGTCACCGCTGACCAGCAGCTTCTCCTCGCCTGTCTCAATTGTGAACATTACCGCACCGAGAATATGCCCGGCTCGGTGAAGCGTTACCGATGCGTCCCCTATTGTCATTTGTCCGTTCGCCGGAAATAGCCGGAGTGCACGCAGTGTCTCTTCCATTTGCTCCTTTGTGTACGGAATCAGCGTACGCCTGTCCATGCAGCGCTGCGTCATGATTTTAAACGAATCACGCATCATAATCTGCATCAGATCTGCGGTTGGCGGGTTTGCGAAAATAGGAACATCCGGATAGATGCGATGGACAACCGGTAGCGCTCCGATGTGATCGGCATGCGCATGCGTGACAAGAATCGCGTCCGGCTTGCCAAGATCGTCGAGCATCCCAATAGCCGGCAGCGGCTCATCTCCGTGAACACGCATGCCAGCGTCAATGATTAAATTGGTTTTACCAATCTGTATATGCAGGCAAGAAGCGCCGATCTCACTACCGCCTCCAAGAACACTTATTTTCAAAAGAATCGCCCTTTCCATAGTCTTTTTTATTATTTAAAAGTACAGACAGTCAACTTTTGTCGTTCGATCCGTCACGGTCACAGCCCTCGTCCCAATCCATTCGACTCTCCTTAAGCAGCGCAATCTCGGAGCGATACTGCCGGATACCGATGGTGTAGCACAGTTTTTGATAACGTGACATTTTATCCGCCCAGTTTCGGTAATTTTGTTCCAATGCATCGATTAAGCGCTCTTTCCGGGCAATCTCTTCGTTAACCGTCCGTTGGATTTGCTTATCGGAAACATCTGCCCCAAAATAAAGACGCATGAGAAAGTCAGACTTAATCACTTCTTCCTGAACAGGCGAGTATAGGTATTGGCTGAATTCCTTCTTTCCCAGTTCGGTAATCGAGTAGATGTTTTTGTTTGGTTTTCCTTCTTGAACCACGGCATTTTTATTAACTTTACCACTTTTTTCAAGCTTATGGGGCACCGGATAGATACTTCCGTAGGAACCATCAAAGAAATGAGAAAAAATCGTCTTGATTACGTCAACGATTTCATAGCCGGTGCGTGGTTTTTCATGAAGGATTCCTAGAACAACCTCTTCCGTTTTCATTAACTAACCGTCCTTTTTTTTGTAAACAAATGCAAGCAAACATGAAAGAATAGCGAATGGAAATTCCCTTTCCATAGAGCGAAGCAAAGGCTTGCGTCATTTGATGACTTGTTTTCGCACGAATTTTATCTGCCACATGCGTGACAAGTGCTTTTTCTTTAGTCTTTGAAACAGCCGGTTGATCTGAAGGATGACTCTGATGGTTGATTTGATAAGCAATTTGATGGTTGATCCGATTTTGATCTTCCTCGGACAAATTCAGTGCCGCAATATGTTTTTCCGCATCATAAATCGACGCACTTTTTGCATCACTGACTGCACCGGTCAGTGCCGAAATAAAAATTCCTACGGCAAGCACGGAGCCAAGTTGCCGAAGAACACCGGCGACGCTTTGCGATGCAGTTAACAGCTCCCCTTTAAAATCGGCAGCTGCAAGTACAGTAATTGGTCCGACAATCATCCCGAAACCTGCCCCGAGCGCCACGCAACTCATCATTAACCCAAAATAACCATGGGCCACATTTTAAATGATAATACGAAAAGTAAGCAAGTGCCATCAAGAGGAAACCGGTGAAAATAGTCAAGCGTGCGCCGATGCGATCAAACAGCAGTCCGGCAATTGGTGACATGATAAAAATGCTTGTCGATATTGGTGTCACCAGCAATGCAGCCATTAATTCTACAAAAAAAATAAGCCTCAATGTTTTTCATTGAGGCTCTAATATGCTTTTTTTACATGGTCTGCTGTCGCGTAAGCCTATCACGCTCAATTTGAATTTGTTTGGGATCAATACGTTCAAACAAGGGTTCAAGATGCTCCGGAAGTTTTCCCGGGCAATGAAGCGTTTCCCATTTTAGCCCGTTGAGGTGCAGCGCCTTTTCCAGTTTTCGACTTGAAAACGGTAGAAACGGTGCCAGAAGCTGGGTCAGATTGGCGATGCTAAACAAACAGGTGTTTAAGGTTCGATGGGCAGCAATCGGATCAGTGGTGATGGTCTGCCACGGTTTCTGTTCATCAAAATATTTATTCAGACTGCGAATCCATGCAAAGAGCTCGCCGAGTGCCGCCTTCAAGTGTGCCGACTCGATCAATTGACCAACTTTGGTGTACAGCGCTTGCGTCTCCTGTTCGATGTGCGCATCAACCTGGCTTGCATCCACTTTAAAATCAGTCAGCTTTTCAATGAATTTGAGCGTTCGGTTGACAAAATTACCATAGGCGCCGAGCAGTTCGCCATTGTGACTCTCGATAAACGCCTTCCAGGAAAAGTCGGCGTCATGCGTTTCCGGCGCGTTGATCAGCAAAAAGTAACGGATGCTGTCCGGATCATAGCGTTCGAGGATATCCGGAGCCCAAACCGCCCAGTTGCGGCTGGTGGACAGCTTTTTCCGTTCAAGCGTGACATACTCGTTGGAAACAAGATGCGTCGGCAATGCCTTTTTGCCGATGCCAAGAAGAATCGCCGGCCAAATAATCGTATGAAACGGTACATTGTCTTTCCCCTGAACATAGTAGGAAATCGTTTGTTCATTCCAGAATTCGGTGAGGTCTTGATTGTGTTCTTTCGCCCATTTGACACTTGCCGAGTAATAGCCGGACACCGCTTCAATCCACACATAGACCTTTTTATCTTCAAAGCCTTTAATCGGGACGGTAACGCCGATTGGCAAGTCGCGTGTTACCGCCCGATCCTGAAGACCTTCATCAAGATAGCGGCGTGTCAGATTAAGCGCATTTTCTCGCCAATCGTTATTATTATTGGCATGTTGGTATTGTTGCTCGAGCTGCGATTGAAACTTACTGAGTGCAAAGTACAGATGCTCGACTTTGCGCAACTCCGGTTTGTGACCGCACAGCTTACACGTTGGATCAAGCAGATCAACCGGATCAAGAATCGTTGAACAGGCGTCGCATTGATCGCCGCGCGCATGCGCCCCGCAATGGGGACAAGTCCCCTCGACGTAGCGGTCCGGAAGAAACTGCGCGCAGTGACTGCAGTACATTTGCTCCGTTTTTTTATGATAAATATAGCCATTATCATATAATGTTTTGAAAATGTTTTGGACGACTTCATGATGCAGTGGCGTATCCGTTCGCGTGTAGCAGTCATAAGTGAACCCGAGTTTCGCAAAACATCGCTGAAATGAAGCATGATAACGATCAGCAATCGTTTTCGGCACCACCCCTTCCTGTTTCGCGCGAATCGTGATCGGTGTGCCGTTGCAGTCACTCCCTGAAACATAGAGCACCTTTTCCCCCTTCTGTCTGAAGTAACGTGCCAAACAATCGCCTGGGATCAGGCTTGATAAATGCCCCAAATGAAGCTCTCCATTTGCGTACGGCCATGCGCCCGCGATTAGTACTGCCATTTTTCTTCACTCCTTTTTTTAGAAAACAAAAAAGCCCTCGACCTCATACATTCTTCATGTATAAGGACGAGGACTTGTGTCCACGCGGTACCACCTTAATTCATCAGCGACTCGCATCGCTGATCTCAGCAAGTACGGAGCGTCTGCTCGATACTCGGGCTTTGTTAACCGGGTTCCACCCGTCCACAGCCTAGCCGCATCGTGGCGCGGATCGGTGTGGATGCTCTGAGGCCATTGTTCAGCTTGGAATTCTGCTTCTCTCACCGGTACGAAGCTCTCTGTGGAAAATTCATCCGCTTACTTCTTCTCATCATCGCATGATATATTCATTAGAATTAGTATAGACAGTTCAAATTCAAGATGCAAGGGGGTCACTTCAGGATTGAAATAAGATCGTTTGAATCAATTTAAGACATTCATCAATGACATGTGAAGGCGCTTTATCCTTATAATAAAAGTGGCATGCGTTCCAATCCAAACTTTTTAATTGGTCCGTTAAAATCACACCCTCGATGGAAAGACTCTGAGGAAGATCCACCTCAAACGGATAGCCTTTCTTGTGTGAAGTAATGGGGCATACAAGTGCAAAATGAGTGGCTCTATTAAACGTTTCTGGAGATAAAACAATAGCTGGGCGATGTCCCGCCTGTTCATGGCCGGACTGGGGATTGAAGTTAAGGAAAACAAGATCACCACGTTCAGGAATATAGGTCATTACAACAATTCATTCCCCTCTTGGCCAAGATCTATTTCTTCATGACGATTTTCAGAGGTGATTTTGGAAAGCAGTTCATCAAGAGACGGAGCGGATTTTAATGGTTTTAGAGTAATGTTCTTATCTTTGATTGAAAATTCAAGTTCAGTCCCTTTTTCAATACCCGCAGATTCCGCAACCGACCTGGGCAAACGGACGGCAAGACTGTTTCCCCACATTTGAACTTTTGTTGTCACATGAATCCCTCCTTTCTTTGTTGCTTGATGCTTTCTTGTATCCATTATATCATCTCTTCCCCTTTCCGTATATACAAAGTGTATACGGAAAGGGGAGAATTGATACATTAATTTAAGAAAAAAACAGGCCTGGTTTACGAATTTTAACTTTGCAATGCCTGACCCACTGCCCATGCAATTGATGCAACTTGATCGCCACA
>NZ_BJMS01000068.1 GCF_006539285.1 Sporolactobacillus inulinus | reverse complement strand
TTTTGACTGTCCAGTGACCATGGATAAATTATTAATCGAAGGCGGTTCACGTTTACAAGGCACCGTTCAGATCAGCGGTGCGAAGAACAGTGCGGTCGCATTAATACCGGCCACTATTCTTGCTGATTCACCTGTGACCATTGATCAACTTCCCAATATTTCTGATGTGCGTATCCTGTGCAAACTTTTGCGTGAGATTGGCGGAACGGTGTCTTTTGAAGAACATACTTTTGTTGTTGATCCGAGAAACATGGTGGACATGCCACTGCCCAATGGTTCGGTGAAACGGCTAAGGGCATCTTACTACTTAATGGGCGCAATGCTTGGCCGTTTTCATAAAGCGGTGATCGGATTGCCGGGTGGATGTAATCTCGGACCGCGCCCTATCGATCAGCATATTAAAGGGTTTGAAGCATTGGGTGCTAAGGTAACGAATGAACGCGGTGCGATCTATCTGCGTGCTAATTCGCTACATGGTGCGCGCATCTATCTTGATGTAGTCAGTGTGGGTGCGACGATTAACATCATGCTGGCTGCCGTGAAGGCCGAAGGGCAAACCATAATCGAGAATGCTGCGAAGGAACCGGAAATTATTGACGTTGCAACGCTTCTAACCAGTATGGGCGCAAAAATAAAAGGGGCGGGGACTGATGTCATCCGCATCGAGGGCGTGCATGAACTTCATGGATGCCGGCACATGATTATCCCTGATCGAATCGAAGCGGGTACGTTCATGGTTGCCGGTGCGGCAGTGTCCGATAACTTGTTGATCGACAATGTAATTCCGCAACATGTGGAGCCGTTGACTGCCAAACTTCGCGAAATTGGCGCTGATGTTCAAGTTGGCGAAGATCAGGTTCTTGTATCACGCAGTCGCATGCCTTTAAAAAGCGCTGATGTCAAAACCTTGGTATATCCCGGATTTCCGACCGACCTTCAGCAGCCGATGACCAGCCTGTTGACTCAGGCCGAAGGTACAAGCATTATTACCGATACGATTTATGGAGCACGCTTTAAGCATATTGATGAATTACGCCGAATGGGTGCCGATGTCAAAGTTGAAGGACGGTCTGCAATCTTAAGCGGGCCGACATCACTCGAAGGAGCAAAGGTTCGTGCGACTGATTTAAGAGCCGGTGCATCGCTGATCATTGCGGGTCTGATGGCAAGAGGCATTACGGAAATTGTCGGCGTTGAACATATTGATCGCGGTTATGATCATATTATGGAAAAATTACAGGGTGTAGGAGCAAATATCTGGCGGGAGCCGATGCGCGAGGAAGAAGCCCGCGAGAGTCTCAAGGAACAAGAATAGGGAAATGAAATCCGCGCGCTCATCATACGACGCGGATTCTTTTTGTGCAAAGAAAGACGCATTCTTGATCCCCTTGGGGAACGCGCGAAAGTGCAGGTCAGGGGAGAGACCCCCGATGTGTCTGAAGAGGCTCCCGTATACCCGTGGCCGCAGCCTGTTGATCCGAGCAGCCATCAAACTCAAGACTAATCAATCTGATACATCCTGCAGAAGTAAGCACTACGGTTGACCAGTTTTTCTGATTCAAAAAAAATGCTCTATTTTTGGTAAAATAATTCAGTTATTTCCACAAAATTTGCACAAAAAAAGAATATGCAGTTGATAAAAAGGGTATAATATGATAATAATGATATAGATGAATTTATAAAAAATTTTAACGGTAAGAAAAAAATATTATATCCCCTACACATAAGAACTGTTATACTGTGCCCTTGAACCTGTGAAGGATTTCCATAAAAAACCGATTTATAAAATGCGCTGTTATTACTTCTTCCCCTCCTCTTCTTAGTGCACAGTTTCGTGCCATTTCCGGAGTTCTCAATTCATTAACTGGTGTACGACAGTACTTGTCTTGATATAAACCGATTTTAAAAAAGAAAAGTGTGGTGTGAGAATGCCGATTACATTAGCAGAGTTAGAAAATATGAAACTCAAAGAATTGTATGAGCATGCGAAAGCGTTTAAAGTCTCTTATTATAGCAAGCTAACCAAAAGAGAACTTATTTTCTCAATATTAAAAAAGCAGGCGGAAAAAGATGGCTTGTCATTGATGGAAGGTGTTCTTGAAATCATTCCGAACGAAGGATTTGGTTTCTTGAGGCCGATCAACTACTCACCGAGTTCAGAGGATATCTATATTTCAGCCTCACAAATTCGCCGCTTTGATTTGCGAAACGGTGACAAAGTGACGGGCAAGGTGAGGCCGCCAAAGGAAAATGAACGCTATTTCGGCCTCCTCAGGGTTGAAGCTGTTAATGGCGAAAACCCCGATACAGCAAAGGAACGCGTACATTTTCCTGCCTTGACACCGCTTTATCCAAATCGGCAGATGGTGTTGGAAACAGGTAAAGAAAACTTTTCAACGCGAATTATCGATATGGTGTCTCCGGTCGGCTTCGGTCAAAGAGGGATGATTGTTGCCCCTCCGAAAGCAGGGAAGACAACACTTTTGAAAGGAATCGCCAACAGCATCACCATCAACTATCCCGATGTTGAACTCATCGTTTTGCTTGTTGATGAACGTCCGGAAGAAGTGACGGATATTGAACGTTCAGTTAAAGGCGATGTTGTTAGTTCAACGTTCGACGAAGTTCCGGAAAATCATGTTAAAGTTTCAGAATTGGTACTTGAACGAGCCATGCGTCTGGTCGAGCATAAACGCGATGTTGTCATCCTTATGGACAGCTTAACACGTCTCGCGCGCGCATATAATCTTGTGATTCCGCCAAGCGGAAGAACCTTGTCCGGTGGTATTGATCCGGCAGCATTCCATAAACCGAAGAAATTCTTCGGTGCGGCCCGCAATATTGAGGAGGGCGGAAGCTTGACCATTCTTGCGACCGCTTTGGTTGACACCGGTTCACGGATGGACGATGTCATCTATGAAGAATTCAAAGGAACCGGCAATATGGAACTGCATCTTGATCGCCGGTTGGCTGAACGGAGAATTTTTCCTGCAATCGATATTCGCCGTTCCAGCACGCGTAAGGAAGAATTGCTCGTTAATCGCGATCACTTGGAAAAATTATGGGCAATGCGTAAAACAATGGATGAATCTCAAGAATTTGTGGAACATTTTTACAAACGAATTCGTGATACCGCGTCCAACCAAGAATTCTTCGATCTCTTTGAGAAAGAGAAGAAGGGCAGTTTGCAGACAAGATAAGTGAATTGTGCGCCGAGTGAAGCACGCAGCAAGCACGAAGGCAAACGGTGATTCAAGCAGAACAATCCTTGCAAAGCTTGGAGCAGTCTGATACAATACTCGTTGTGCGTTATACTATAGGACGTAATAAGACTCTGGTTTGAGAGATTAATCAGGGCGTAAAGGAGATGAATGAGATGAAACAAGGCATCCATCCAGACTATCATAAGGTCGTATTTATGGACGCAAGTACGGGCTTTAAGTTTTTGAGCGGTTCAACAAAGAAGTCGAATCAAACGGTAAAATGGGAAGACGGTAATGAATACCCATTAATTACAGTCGAAATCAGTTCCGATTCGCATCCATTCTACACCGGCCGTCAGAAATTCGCTGACAAGGGCGGTCGTGTTGATCGATTTAAACAAAAATACAATCTTAAATAAGATTTATTTTGAAGTCCAGAAAAGAAAAGCGGCATGTTCCGGTGCGATGAATGGCGGTACGGAATTAGCCGTTTTTATTTTTGGCTCTAGCTATGGCCAGGACATTCATAGATTTTTTTGTGCAGGCAGGAAACTGCCTGTTTTTTCACAGGATTAAAAACAGAGACAAGCCGAACTGCAGCACTCAGTAGATCAGGCTAGCCCGGCTTTTTGAATAAGAAAAGAACAGCGCCTTGAGGGCGCAAAATTGTCCTATTAAGATACAAACCAACGGCCAGGGTCGGAGATTAAATAACGAGGCGTTTTTTTGCGGGGTTTTTCATAAAAACCGGAGGAACCTTTTAAAGCTGTGAAAGGACGGAATATAGGATGGCTCAACTTTTCTTTAAATATGGTGCAATGAATAGTGGAAAGTCAATCGAAATCATCAAAGTCGCGCATAATTATGAAGAACAAGGAAAATCGGTGCTTCTTTTTACCTCCGGGATCGATAATCGGGATGAAGTCGGATCGATCTCCAGCAGGATCGGATTCAAACGTCGGGCAATTCCAATCTTTGATTCTTCGGATGTTTATGCCAAGGTCAGTGATTGCCACCCGCGTCCACACTGCGTGCTCATCGATGAAGTTCAATTTTTATCGAAGCGGCATGTGCTGCAGCTAGCGAAGATTGTCGATGAACTATCGATTCCGGTGATGGGATTTGGACTGAAAAATGATTTTCGCAATGAATTGTTTGAAGGAAGCAAATACATGCTTTTGTATGCGGATAAAATTGAAGAAATGAAGACCATATGCTGGTTTTGTGAACGCAAAGCAACCATGAATCTGCGGATTGATGATCATGGGCAGGCAATCTATAGCGGCGATCAGATTCAGATCGGCGGAAATGAAAGTTATTACCCGGTTTGTCGCCACTGCTACACGCATCCGCCTCTATAAGATCTTGAACACGTTTTTGACCATAAAAAGCCAGCTATAATATAATAAAAGGAACGACAACGGAGCGGCTGCGCGCGATGCAGCATGATGGGGTGGATGAAATGTTCGAACGGTTGCAGTCCATTGAGGACCGCTATGAAAAAGTGAATCAGATGCTTGCAGATCCTGAAGTGATCAATGATCCGGCAAAACTGCGCAAATATTCGAAAGAACAATCGGACTTGCAAGAAGTGGTTACGGAGTACCGCAGCTACAAGCAATCTGCTGCAGAACTTGCCGATGATAAGACGATGCTTGATGAACCAATGGATGCCAGCATGAAAAAGATGGTTGCTGATGAAATTAATCGTCTCGAAATGGAACTAGAAACACTTCGAGAACAATTGAAGCAGCTACTTATTCCTAAGGATCCCAATGATGACCGAAACGTCATTTTGGAAATTCGCAGTGCGGCCGGAGGGGACGAGGCTGCGCTTTTTGCCGGTGATTTACTGCGCATGTATTCACGCTACGCGGAGCAGCAAAACTGGAAAACGGAGATTATTGACGCCAGTCCTAATGAAATTGGCGGTTATAAAGAAATTGTCTGTATGATCTCAGGCAAAGGTGCTTTTTCAAAACTGAAATATGAGAATGGAGCACATCGCGTGCAACGCGTTCCGGAAACCGAATCGGGCGGTCGTATCCATACGTCAACGGCAACGGTTGCCGTTTTGCCGGAAGCGCGTGACGTTGAGATTGAACTGAATGATAAGGATATTCGTGTTGATCGCTTTGCCTCAAGCGGCCCGGGTGGTCAAAGTGTCAATACGACGATGTCCGCCATTCGGCTGACGCATCTTCCTACAGGTATTGTGGTATCATGCCAAGAAGAACGTTCTCAGATTAAAAATAAGGAAAAGGCGATGAAGGTGCTGCGTGCCCGCGTCTATGACAAATATCAGAAGGAAGCTCAGGCTGAATACGATTCGAACCGCAAAATGGCGGTTGGAACGGGTGATCGATCCGAACGGATTCGAACTTACAACTTCTCACAAAACCGGGTGACGGATCATCGAATCGGGCTAACGATTCATCAGCTGGACCAAGTGTTGAACGGGAAACTGGATGAAATCATTCAAGCGCTGATTCTTCATGATCAGGAAAAGAAAATCGAACAGGCGGATGCAAGGTGACGGAACGAAGATACGAACTGTTGAAATGGGCTGCTAATCTGTTAACTGCACATCATCGTGATGCAAATATCGGCGAACTGCTGCTTCAAGCACGATTAGGTCTCACGCGCATCGACTTAATCACAGGCTTGCGCGAACCCGTTGCAAGCAAGGATGCTGAGTGGGTGCGCCGCAGCGTTGAGGAACACGTAAATAAAGGAACCCCGCTTCAATACATGTTGGGCCGTGCACCCTTCTATGGGCGGTCCTTTAAAGTGAATGCGGCTGTGTTAATTCCCCGCCAAGAAACCGAAGAACTGGTATGGCAGGTCGGTGAATGGGTCAAACGTTATGCGCCGAATCTTGATCATCCGGCGGTCTGTGATATCGGCACGGGGAGCGGAGCGATTGCGGTTACGCTTGGTTTGGAGCACCCGAACTGGCGAATCACGGCAGTCGATCTGTCTGAAAGAGCACTGGATGTCGCGCGCGAAAATGCAGCCGATCTAGGCGCACAGATTGTATTCTGCCATGGGGATTTTCTTCGCCCGTTGATTCATCAGCCTTTTGATGTTCTTGTATCCAATCCACCCTATATCACGAAGCACGAAATGGGCGGCCTGGATGATACGGTACGCGACTATGAGCCGCATTTAGCGCTTTACGGAGGAAATGACGGTTTGGATTGCTACCGCAAGATCATTGCCGACATGCCGTTGCTATTTAGCGGAAGGTCTGTGTTTCTTGCGGCTTTTGAGATCGGGGCCACTCAGGGAAATGCTGTTGCTGATTTGATCCGAAAGGCATTTCCGAATCAAATAGAAGCGCTCTCTATTGAAAAAGATATCTCCGGACATGACCGCAACGTCATGGTTGCGCTTCGAACGAACCATGGGTAATTCTCACTTCGAGGTTTAGTCTCGGTCATTCCTGTCCACAATGAGTGACAGGGAGGCGGGCGTCATGAGAAAACCATGGATCTTAATGCTCTTATTAACTATTAATCTTGTATTTGTATTTTTTTTCTGGCAATCCAGCACGACTAAAGCAGATGAGAAGGGACCGATCCCAAGTGATGCGATTCGACTGCGTATTTTGGCGAACAGTGATTCACCTGCCGATCAAGCGGTGAAACGGCAGATCCGCGATGCAGTCAATGCCCAGATTACGACTTGGGTTCAGGACTTGAAGTCGACCAATGATGCCAAACGTGTCATTCGTGCGCATATGCCGCAACTGAATCGGACGGTCAAGCAAGCATTAAAGAAAGCCCATGCGGACAGCACGTATAAAATAAAATTAGGTCAAGCCGATTTCCCGACCAAGATGTACGGAACCTTTGTTTACCCGGCAGGAAAATATGATGCGCTGGTGATTACATTAGGCGATGGTCGTGGTGCCAATTGGTGGTGTGTGCTTTTCCCGCCCCTTTGTTTTCTGGACTTTTCAAACAGCGATGCAGCAGCAAAAAACAATGCCTCGACCGATACTACAGCGCCCGGGCAAGAACGGGCAAAACAAACCGTTAAGACAAGTCCGGCGAGTGAGGATGCCGCGCAGCAAACTGAGAAACCCGAAAAGAAGACCGTTGAATCTGACGATCAAGAGGTTCAGGTTCATTCATTTGTTGTTGATTTCTTCACCGGTGTATGGCGTTCGATTGCTGGGTAAAAGCGTTGCGTACGGCTTGTCACAATGTTATGGTGTATACGGAACGAAATGAGGTCGGACGGAAGCCGATTTCATTTGAACGGAATAGTTAATGAAGAAGGGGAAACGACTATGGCAGAAACGCAAGTGTGGCGGGTAGACCCGAATGCCCCCGACCTTGAACATACACCTCAAATCCAAGCAGCAGCGGAGAAATTGGCACAGGGAGAAATTGTCGCATTTCCAACGGAGACGGTGTACGGATTAGGAGGAAGTGCAAAGGTACAAGATTCAGTGCGAAAGATTTATGAAGCAAAAGGGCGGCCGAGCGATAATCCGTTAATTGTGCATGTTGCAAATCTGGAGCAAGTTCGCGAAATCTGTACGGAGATCCATCCGGTTGCTCAGAAATTGATCCATGCTTTTTGGCCGGGACCGCTCACGCTGGTTTTGCCATCACGGGGGACGGTATCAAACGCGGTTACAGCAGGTCTGTCAACGGTTGCCGTACGTATGCCGAGTCATCCGGTTGCAAGAGCCTTGATTTCGGCGTCTAATTTACCGATTGCCGCACCTTCGGCAAATCGTTCGGGTCGGCCGAGTCCAACTCGCGCAGAACATGTTTTCAATGATCTAGATGGGCGGATTGCCGGAATCTTGGATGGCGGAGAAACCGGGGTTGGCGTTGAGTCGACGGTTGTAGATTGTACGACGACACCGATCACAATTCTTCGTCCAGGCGGGATTACGAAAGAACAGTTGATTGAAGTCGTTGGACTGGTTTCTGATGATCCGGGGCTTGTTCGTTCAGATCAGGCTCCGAAAGCCCCGGGTATGAAGTATAAGCATTATGCTCCGTCGGCGACAATGTATTTAGTACCTGCCGGAGAATCGCGTATACGCGAACTTATTTCCTCAGAAAGGGCTAAGGGCCGCCGTGTCGGCGTATTAACGACGGAAGAGAAACAGGACTCTTATCCTGGTGTGGATGTTTTACTTGTATGCGGGCGTCGCAGTGAGCCTGCGACCGTGGCCCATCATCTTTTTGATGTCTTGCGTCATTTCGATCAAAAAGAGGTTGATGTAATATTCAGTGAAACGTTTGATCAGAAAGGGATCGGTAAAGCGGTGATGAACCGTCTGTCCAAAGCAGCCGGAGGACGTATCCTTGACTAGTCATCATACTTATGGATAAAGTCATGTTTTTATATGGGGAAACAAGAGGGTATCTTAGTATAAGATGCCCTCTTATTTAAATGTTTCAAAACAAACGATTCGCAGCTACGGCGCACTTAATTTTTGATTGTGCCCCCGCCCGTTTGTCCTTCTATTTCTTTAAGGACATGCATAGATTGTCCCTATGGGCGAGAGGGGGAACGAATGTGGCAGAGCATCTGATCAGCCAGGGATTGGCGCTTTCTGTTATGGCGATTGCACTGGGTATGGATGCATTTTCAGTATGTGTTGGCATGGGCATGACCGTTTTTCGGTTGCGCCGCGCTGCGTGGACCGGTATGTGGATCGGTCTTTTTCACATGCTTATGCCGCTCATTGGCATGATCCTTGGTCAACTGCTTTCCACCCGCTTTGGTGAAATTGCAGAAATGGCTGGAGGTCTGTTGCTGCTCTTAATCGGTTTTCAAATGATTTTGTCGCTCATGCGCACGAAGGATACCCGCAATGAATTCGTCTATGTGTCCGATGCAAGCATGCTTTTGTTTGCTTTTAGTGTCAGCATTGACAGCTTTTCTGTGGGACTCAGCATGGGCCTTTTTGGGGCTGAGATGCTGGCTGCCATCCTTATGTTTGGCTGTGCCAGCATGATTATGGCATGGAGCGGTTTCTACATTGGGCGAAAGACGGGCCGATATTTTGGGAAATACGGGGAAGCACTTGGTGGCATCATTTTATTTCTTTTTGGACTGAAAATTTTGCTCCATTTTATGCTATAAACAAACGTATTCTCTTATATTTCTACACATTATTTCCCAGGGAATGATACAAGAGCAGAATGGTGTCACAATCTGTGTATGATTCGGATTTGAACAGCACAACCTGCTATAATAGCAGGTATAAAAGGCAATTATTTTGCTCAAGGAAGGCTAATGCGATGGAGACACTTAATCAACAAATTGTGCAATCGGTAGATAAAGCGCTACAGGACTTGAATCAGGTCATGACGTTTAATGAACGAACACTTCTAGTGATCGGCTGCAGTACAAGCGAAGTGCTGGGAAAACAGATCGGCACATCGGGTTCTGAAAACGCAGCCGCCTCAATTTACGCGGCACTAAGAAACTGTCATCAGCAAACCGGTGTCCATTTTGCATTTCAATGCTGCGAACATCTGAATCGCGCGCTTGTTATTGACCGAACCGTTGCCGAGAAGCGCAATTATGATGAGGTAACGGTACGTCCGATTCGTCATGCGGGCGGTTCAATGGCGACGTACGCCTACGATCACCTGCCCGACCCGATCATTGTCGAATTTATTCGTGCAGATGGCGGACTAGATATCGGTGATACACTGATCGGGATGCATTTGAAACATGTGGCTATTCCGGTACGCGGCACCATTCGATCAATTGGTCAGGCGCATCTGGTTATGGCACGTACGCGGCCAAAATTAATTGGCGGCGAAAGAGCGGTCTATTCGATTCGCGAAAAAGCGGAACAGGATTAAGCCAAAGGAACTGCTGCTCCGGATAACCGGATGAGCAGTTTTTCATTGATAAGAGCTGTGAACGTAAAAGAGCGATTACAATCGATCGGACCCCCCGTTTCATTTAAGGGGGCGGTCGCTTGTTGAGGAAATTGTGTTGTTTTTTGCGGCTAGTGGACGGTATCGGCGCATCCTGAAAATGCCAAATGTAAAATTTTTACTGCTGTAGCGAACAGATCGAAAGAAGCCATTAGAACGTGATGTACAAACCAAAAGTTCAGTTGTGCTTAATCTTTGATTTGTCGGTTTTAATTCGCTTTTTTCTGATAAAATGTGATAAACTTTATTTGAATCAGACTTGAGAGGAGCTGCACGTATTTCATGAAGGGGATTAAAGCGAACGATCCTGAACTGTTTCAAGCGATTGAGAAAGAATTAGGAAGACAAAGAAATAAAATTGAATTAATTGCCTCGGAAAACTTTGTCAGTACAACGGTACTTGAAGCGGCAGGCTCGGTTCTTACGAATAAATATGCGGAAGGTTACCCGGGCCATCGTTATTACGGCGGCTGCGAATATGTTGATATTGTGGAAGACTTGGCGAGAGATCGGGCACTTAAGCTGTTTGGCGGCGAACATGTGAATGTCCAACCGCATTCGGGTGCTCAGGCAAACATGGCTGTTTATGAAACGATTCTGAAACCCGGCGATACGGTTCTTGGAATGAAACTTGCCCATGGCGGGCACCTAACACACGGAAGTCCGGTAAACTTCAGCGGACAGCTCTACAACTTTGTGGATTACGGTGTAACAAAAGAAACGCAAACGATTGATTACGATGAAGTGGACAAGCAGGCACAACAATACAAACCGAAATTGATCGTTGCCGGTGCGAGTGCTTATCCTCGTGTCATTGATTTTAAACGATTCCGCGAGATCGCCGACCGTGTCGGTGCTTACCTGATGGTCGACATGGCGCATATCGCCGGACTGGTAGCGGCAGGCCTTCATCCAAGCCCGATTCCTTATGCAGACTTTGTGACGACAACGACGCATAAGACGCTGCGTGGTCCGCGCGGCGGTATGATTTTCTGCAAAAAAGAATTTGCAAAGAAACTGGACAAAGCTATTTTTCCAGGTATCCAGGGCGGTCCGTTAATGCACATCATTGCAGCGAAGGCCGTTGCACTCGGTGAAGCACTGAAGCCCGACTTCAAAGCCTATGCAGCTCAGATTATCGCTAATGCTAAGGCATTTGCCGAAACACTGCAGCAGCAAGGGATTGATCTTGTTTCGGGCGGTACCGACAACCATTTAGTACTCGTCGACGTGCGCAACCTTGGGATTACAGGCAAGAAGGCGGAAGCCGTGCTGGACAGCATTGGGATTACAACGAATAAAAATGCAATTCCTTTTGATCCGGAGAAGCCGTTTGTTACGAGTGGCGTGCGCATGGGGACACCGGCCGTAACAACGCGCGGATTTAAAGAGGATGATCTAAAAGAAGTTGCGTTGATCATCGCAACTGCTCTGAAAGATCCGGATAATCAAGAAACATTAACTGCAGCGGCTGAACGTGTGCGTGCACTGACTAAGAAACACCCGCTTTATGCTGAGGGTACGGGTGCATTTGCTTAAATTGGAGCAGGCTTGTTTATGGGGAGATCTGATTCTCCCTTTTTTGTATGAGCAAAATAAACATGCTGATAATAAAAATGGAGGTTTATAAATGGGTAAGTTAGTCGTATTGAATCATCCGCTGATTCAACATAAATTGACAATGATTCGTGATTACAGGACGGGAACAAAGGCATTTCGCGAACTGGTTGATGAAGTTGCAACACTTATGGCCTTTGAAATTACGCGTGATCTTGCTTTAAAGGAAGTCGAAGTAGAAACCCCGGTCGCAAAGGCGAAGGCCTATGAAATTGCCGGCAAAAAAATGGGGATTATTCCAATCCTTCGCGCGGGGCTCGGTATGGTTAACGGTGTCCTGCAACTGATTCCGGCTGCGAAAGTTGGGCACGTTGGGTTATACCGTGATCCGAAGACGTTAAAGCCGGTTGAATATTATGTGAAGCTTCCCGCCGATATCTCTGAACGTGATTTAATTGTTGTCGATCCAATGCTCGCTACCGGGGGATCGGCCGCTGCTGCGATCGCTTCGTTGAAACAGCGGGGCGGAGTGAACATTAAATTGATGTGTCTGATCGCTGCTCCGGAAGGAGTTAAAGCGGTGCAAAAAGAGCATCCGGATGTCGATATTTATCTTGCGGCTCTCGATGAAAAATTAAATGAACACGGGTACATCGTTCCAGGACTCGGTGATGCCGGTGATCGTCTGTTCGGCACGAAATAAAGGAACAGATTTTCTCTTAAGAAAGCTTAGAAATAAAGTTTCGGAAGCCCCTGTATGATGTGAGAATAATTTTCATTGTTGGTGATTTGTCACAATTGGGGTATGCTGCCGCTCGCAAAAATGATTAAAATTTTAGTTATAAGGAAATGCTCATATGGTGACTATTCGTTATTAGACTTTTCAGTCAATAAATAAAATCATCTTTTCTTACTTAAAGATTGCATAAAGATAGCGCTTTCGTTAAACTATAAAAGAAGTGTCGATTTTGTGAACGCCCGTCATAAATACGGGTATTTAAATGACTTCTTTTTATTTAGGGAACGCTAATTTGTGAACAATTGATGACTGACTCCAGTTCTTCGTCATTGGGTTCGAATGACTAATTGTTAGGCATATCATAATCAGAAATAGCCGATCAGCACTTCGTTATTTCAGAGGAGGGCTTTTTATGGAGCCAAAGAAAAAACCTAACAATTTGCAGATCGCTGCAGCAGTCAGTGCTATGGGTTTCGAAATTTTTTCGTTCATCATCATTGGCGCACTTGGCGGGAACTATCTCGATCAAAAATTTGGAACAGGGCATTTGTGGCTGCCGATTTGTGCGGTCGCCGGCTTTTTTGCGGGAATGATCAGCTGTTTCTATACGTTGAAATCCTTAACAAAGGAATGATTCGCAGTGAAATCAGTGATGGAATGGTTTTCGCATGTTCTGCTGATCATCACGATTGTTTATATCTTTTTGTTTGGATTAATCTGGTTTTACGAACCGGTGAGAGCGCTGGCCAGCGGCTTTCTCCTCGGCGGATTAATCAGTTTATATAATGTTTTTCACCTAGCATTTCGCTTAAAGATAGCCGGACTTCGAGCTCAATCAGGTGTCCGCAAATCAGAGGGATTACATATGACTGTTCGTATACTCATGATTGTTTTCGGTGTACTGATCGTCTATCGTTTCTCGACCCGTATTGACTATCGATCTTTTGTGCTGTCACTTTTGTTTGGCTACCTCATGCTTGTGATGGTGATGAGCTATTATCATTTGAGAAGCAAAGGCACGACATCTTCGGAGGAAGGGGGGGAGATTTATGGATCTGACTCCGAAAGTGAAATTTCTCGGAATGACCTTTGATGTCACGTTGATGATCGGGTCAGTTGTTTCCGCGTTAATCGTCATGTTGCTCGTGTTCTTACTAACCCGTCGTTTGTCCGTGCGGCCCAACGGACGACAAAATGTCATGGAATACATTATTGACTTTATCAGCGGGATAACCGGGATGATGCTCGAGAAGAAAGAGTCGGCGCGCTATTTCAGTTTTGCACTGTCTACTTTTCTTTTCATCCTTGTGGCAAACATACTGGGCGTCGTTGTTATGGTCACAGCACAGGCGCATGGCCCAATTCCGTCGCTGGGCATCACGGCAGCTGATTTAAAAATGACGGATACAGTCAGCTGGTTCAAATCGCCAACGTCGGATATCAACGTTACCGTGGCGATGGCCGGCGCAATCTTTCTTTACTCGCACTTTGCGGGTATTGCCAAAAGTCCGCTTGGCTATTTGCAGCACTATGTCAAACCGTACTGGTGGATGCTGCCGATCCATATTATCGATGAAGTATCGAAACCGGCAACACATGCTTTGCGGCTTTGGGCAAATATCTTCGCCGGCGAAGTCCTAATCCTTATTCTTCGTGAAGGAATGTTTTATTTTACCGGTGTACCGCTGTTTGCCTGGATGGGATTTTCACTGTTCGTCGGATGTATTCAGGCGTACATTTTCACCGTACTGGCAATGGTGTACATCGCTCAAAAGGTGGGAGAGGTATAATGCCTCGTGCAAACAGGCCCTCAAACCTGCCGCTGTTGGTTAAAAACATAGACAAACTAGGAGGAATCTTGTTATGAGTTTAGCAGTTCTAGCTGGTGGTATCATGATCGCGTTTGGTGCGCTTGCAGCAGGTATCGGTAACGGTATTCTGTTCAGCCGCTATTTGGAAGGAATTGCCCGTCAACCAGAAGCTCAGGGTACTTTATTTGGACAATCCATGATCGGTCTTGGTCTTGTTGAAGCCCTGCCAGTTATCTCGATTGCATTTGGTATTCTTGTGCTCTTCGGTATAATTGGGTGAGCTTGCCCCTTCTCTTCGTAAGAAATTGGTGAGGAAATCTGTAGATTGAAAGGAGTGGCAAGAGCTGTGCTGTCATTTTCTATTGGAAATATCCTTTTCCAGCTGATCGTTTTCATTCTGTTGATGATTTTTGTAGCGTATGTCGGCGTACGACCGGTCGTTGCAATCATGGAAAAGCGGAAAAAATACATTAACAATCAGATTGGCGGAGCAGAAAAAAACCGTCAAGATGCTGAAGCTTACTTAACAGAACAGAAGTCGGAAGTTGAACGTATTCGCAACGAAGCGCATGGTATTCTTGAACAGGCGAAAACTCAGGCAAATGCCGAAGCCAAAGCTGTTCTAGAATCAGCGAAAAAGCGTGCGGATCTAATGGTTAAAGATGCTCAAGAAGAAATCGGCCTTGAGAGAGAAAAGGCAATTTCCGCCATTCGTGACGAAGTCGCCGACCTTTCGGTTCTGCTTGCATCGAAAGTACTTGAGAAGGAAATCAATCCGAACAATTATTCAAAAGAGATTGACCAGTTGATAAAGCAAGTGGGGAATCAGCGATGAGCGAAATCGTAGCGAACCGTTATGCACAAGCCCTCTTTGAAGTTGCTGAAGAACGTGATCTTATTGATACGATCGAATCTCAGCTGCAATTCGTTGCAGAAAGCCTCTATGAGCATGAAGATTTGAGACGTGTATTAATGCATCCTCAAGTAAGCAGCACCAATAAAAAGGAACTTGTGCAGAAGTTATTTGAGAACCAGGCAGGTGTTGAAGTCCTTAATCTTCTGAGGCTGCTTATCGATCGCAAGCGTGAAGCCATCATTGATGAAGTGCTTGAAGCCTATACGCACAAGGCAAATGAAAAGCGAGGCATACTCGACGTCACCATCACTACAGCCGCTTCATTAAATGACCAGGAACAACAGGATTTAGCGAAACGGCTTGGTGATTCGCTCGGTAAGAAGTTGAGTATCCATGCGAAGGTTGACAAGTCAATCATCGGAGGCATTCAGCTGCGCATCGGCGACCGTCTCTACGACGGATCAATTGCCGGCAAGCTGGCAGGCTTCAAACAGGAGATTAAAGTAGGGAGACAGGGGTGAAAATATCGTGAGCATTAAAGCGGAAGAAATCAGCTCATTGATTAAACAGCAGATTGAAAATTATCAATCCACCGTTGAAGTGAGCGAAGTCGGCACCGTCATCACTGTCGGCGACGGAATCGCCCGCGTCCACGGCCTAGACAGTGTTATGTCGGGCGAGCTTGTCGAATTTTCTAACGGCGTCCTTGGTATGGCTCAAAACCTTGAAGAGGACAATGTCGGAATCGTCATTCTCGGCCCTTTTACAGATATTCATGAAGGCGATCCGGTAAAACGTACGGGTCGAATTATGCAAGTACCCGTTGGCGAAGCATTGCTCGGCCGGGTAGTCAATCCACTTGGCCAGCCAATTGACGGAAAGGGACCTATTGTCACAGACAAATCCCGTCCGGTAGAGCGCAAAGCTCCAGGCGTCATGGATCGTAAATCCGTATTTGAACCGATGCAAACCGGTATCAAAGCGATTGATTCGATGATCCCAATTGGCCGCGGTCAGCGTGAGTTAATTATTGGTGACCGTCAAACCGGTAAAACGGCGATTGCGATCGATACGATCATCAACCAGAAAGACCAAGACGTTATCAGTATCTACGTTGCGATTGGTCAAAAGGAGTCAACGGTCGCCGGTGTGGTAAACACGCTGAAAGCATACGGCTGCATGGAAAACACAATTGTTGTTTCCGCCGGTGCTTCTGAACCAGCTCCATTGCTTTACCTTGCACCTTATGCCGGCGTTACAATGGGTGAAGAGTTCATGTACAACGGCAAACATGTGTTGATTATCTATGATGATCTGTCCAAACAAGCGGCGGCATATCGTGAACTTTCCTTGCTGCTTCGTCGTCCGCCGGGCCGTGAAGCATTCCCGGGCGACGTTTTCTATCTGCACTCAAGACTGCTGGAACGTGCAGCGAAACTGAGTGACAAGCTAGGCGGCGGTTCCATTACCGCTCTACCGATTATTGAAACGCAGGCCGGGGATATTTCAGCCTACATTCCGACCAACGTAATTTCCATTACCGATGGACAGATCTTCTTGGAATCGAACTTGTTCTATTCCGGTATCCGTCCAGCCGTTGATGCCGGTACGTCGGTATCGCGTGTTGGCGGAGCAGCTCAGATCAAAGCGATGAAGAAAGTTGCCGGAACCTTGAAACTTGACCTTGCTTCTTACCGAGAACTGGAAGCATTTGCTCAGTTTGGTTCCGATCTTGACAAGACAACGAAAGCAAAGCTTGATCGAGGCGCACGTACTGTTGAAATTTTGAAACAAGATTTGCACAAACCGTATCCGGTTGAAAAGCAAGTTGCGGTTCTTTATACGCTGACCAAAGGCTTTATCGATGATGTTGCGGTTTCGGATGTGAAACGTTTCGAAAAAGAATTACTTGCTTATCTGGAACAATCCAATAAGGAAATTCTTGAAACAATCCGTAAAACAAAACAGCTGCCGGATGATCAAAAATTTTCAGCGGCTATTGCCGCATTCAAAAAGACATTTGTTCCTTCAAAAGCTGAATAAGCCGAGAATAAGGATAGGTCGTAAGAACGCACATTCTTCTGAAGATCGGTCTGTCCTGATGGAAGATGTGCTGCATCCCATCGGGCAGGCTTTCAAGGGTGGTGAACGAACATGCCTTCAATGCGTGACATAAAGGAAAAAATCGCATCGACAAAACAGATGCGTAAAATTACCAAAGCAATGCAGATGGTTGCGGCGGCAAAATTAAACCGTGCCCAATCGGTCGCTCAGGATTATGCCGCTTACGCTGATAAACTACACGAAGTTGTGGCAAGCATCGCGAGCACCATGTCAAAAGGGGCGAGCAGCAAACACCCTATGCTTGCTGCCCGACCGGTAAAAAAGACGGCTTATCTGGTCATTACCGAGAGCCGCGGGCTTGCCGGAGCTTATGACAGTACTGTATTGAAATATGTACAGAACTTGATTCGCGAAAAGCATCAATCAAAAGATGAGTACACAATCATCGTTACAGGAAAAGTCGGTCTGAACTTCTTTACGAAGCGCGGGTATCCCGTGGCATTCAGCAAAGCAGACGTTCCTGATGTTCTTACTTTTGATGATATACTGGGATTTGCCAAACAAGCGGTTTCCTTGTTCAATAAGAAGGAAATTGACGAGCTCCACTTGGTCTACAACCATTTCGTCAATGCCATTTCTCAAACACTGGTAGATAAACAGCTGCTTCCATTGACAAATCTTGAGCATGCGCCGGCGCAAAAAGTGTCGTATGTCTACGAGCCTGATGAAGATGAAGTGCTGACAGACCTCCTGCCGCTTTACGCTCAAGGGCAGATCTATGGCGCTCTGCTTGATGCAAAAGCTGCAGAACAAGCAGCTCGAATGACTGCGATGAGAAGCGCGTCGGATAACGCAAGTGATATCATTGATCACTTGTCTCTGTCTTATAACCGTGCACGTCAGGCTGCCATTACTCAGGAAATCACAGAGATTGTTGGCGGCGCTGCCGCACTCGAATAATTCTTTGCACGACTAGCTGATGGGAGGTAGTTTAATGAACAAAGGGTATATCACTCAGGTTTTGGGTGCCGTTGTCGATGTTAAATTTGAACGCGATCACCTTCCTGAAATATATAATGCTCTGACCGTAAATTATAAAGCTCAATCCTCCAATGAAGCAGATATTCATCTGACTCTGGAGGTTGCGTTGCATCTTGGTGATGACTCGGTGCGTACCATTGCCATGGACTCTACAGATGGTCTTGTACGCGGTATGGAAGCCACCGATACCGGTGCACCAATTTCAGTTCCGGTCGGGGACGCAACACTTGGCCGCGTCTTCAATGTACTTGGTGAAGCGATTGATGGAAACGCGGTTGCACCGGAAGTTGAAAAGCATGCTATTCACAGAGACCCGCCGAAGTTCTCTGAACTTTCAACGAAGACAGAAGTACTTGAAACAGGAATTAAAGTTATCGACTTGCTGACCCCTTATATTAAAGGTGGAAAGATCGGCCTGTTCGGCGGTGCCGGAGTTGGTAAAACCGTCCTGATTCAGGAATTGATTCACAACATTGCCGAAGAACACGGCGGTGTGTCCGTATTTGCGGGTGTCGGTGAACGAACTCGTGAAGGGAACGACCTTTACTTTGAAATGACCGAATCGGGCGTTATCAAGAAAACGGCGATGGTGTTCGGTCAGATGAACGAGCCGCCGGGTGCGCGTATGCGCGTTGCGTTGTCCGGACTGACCATGGCGGAGTACTTCCGTGATGTTGAAGGGCAAGACGTACTGCTCTTCATTGACAACATTTTCCGTTTCACTCAAGCGGGTTCCGAAGTATCTGCACTTCTCGGCCGTCTGCCGTCTGCCGTTGGTTATCAGCCAACGCTGGCGACGGAAATGGGTCGTCTGCAGGAACGAATTACATCAACGAAAAAAGGTTCCGTTACATCGATTCAAGCCGTTTATGTGCCTGCCGATGACTACACCGACCCAGCGCCGGCAACAACGTTCTCGCACCTTGATGCAACGACAAACCTTGAACGTTCATTGACTCAGATCGGTATTTATCCAGCCGTTGATCCGCTCGCCTCGACATCGCGCGCGTTAAGCCCGGATATTGTTGGAGAGGAACATTACGAAGTTGCCGAACGCGTCCAGATGACGCTTCAGAAATATCGCGAACTGCAAGATATTATCGCAATTCTCGGTATGGATGAACTTTCAGATGAGGATAAATTGACGGTTAGCCGTGCGCGCCGCATCCAATTCTTCTTAGGTCAGAACTTCCACGTTGCCGAACAGTTCACCGGTGTGCCTGGATCTTACGTGACGGTTGAAGAGACCATCAACGGATTTAAAGGTATTCTCGATGGGAAATACGACGACATTCCAGAAGAAGCATTCCGAAACACAGGAACGATCGAGGATGTATTGGAAAGAGCGAAGCAACTGGTTTAATGAGCGTTTGAATCGCTCGAACCTTATGAAGGGGGCTGGCTGATGAGTACGGTGCATACGGATATCGTCACACCTGCGGGCAAGGTTTATGAGGGCGACGTACATATGGTATGTGTGCGTTCCAAAGATGGTGAACTTGGCATATTGCCAAATCATTTGCCAATCGTTGCTCCACTCGAAATCGCGCTTGTTCGTTTGAAACATGAAGACGAAAAGATCGTCGACTATGTGGCTGTTCATGGCGGATTCATTCAAGTGAGCCGAAAAAGCATTACCATTTTGTCGGAAGCTGCCGAATTAAAAGCCGACATTGATGTGGCACGTGCAGAAAAAGCAAAAGCTGAAGCGGAAGAACAGCTTAACACGCTTCATGAAACGTCAGAGGGTTATGAAGAAGCGCACTTGAAGCTGAAACGTTCCGAACTTCGCCTGTCCACCGCAGCCATCGATGATTCAATTCCAGAAGCATAATCAAGCAATCAAACAGTGCTTATGAAAAAGACTTTCCCAATTGACTGGGAGAGTCTTTTTTGCAAGTCAATAAATATGTGATTTTACCCCGTCTTTCAAGCCAATAGACCCGTATCTTGGCTATGAAACGAAGCGGAGGTGCTCTGGCGCCAGCGGGAACAGCGTGCCAGCGAGACCCCGCAGATTTCTGGCTTGTCTGAGGAAGCTCGC
>NZ_BJMS01000067.1 GCF_006539285.1 Sporolactobacillus inulinus | reverse complement strand
GTTATTTATAAATATTTTTTTTAATAGATGCCTCATGCTAAAGTCTCCTTATTGATCACCACTATGTATTAAATCAGCATTTTGTTAAGATTTCCTTCGTTTTTTAAATTTCTTAAAACCATTTAACCACTTCCCGTGTTTTAAGATTATTTATTATTTGTGAATACTATACAACACAAAAACAAAAAAAGGGTCGCTATATGTCGAAATGTTCCTATTTAACCCATTGTTCACATTATCATTGATACTCGCTCATTACTAATCAACAAGTAAAGCTCCCCTGCGCTATTTAGCCCTACTCTAGGTCGCTTGACATGGAATCTCTGCGGGCGATATTTTTTTTGCGAAGGGCAAGAGGGTTAAGCCCCTTCGCCTGGTGGGATAGCCTACAATGCCAGCCTCTCCACGTCACGTGATACTCTTGTAATCGTTGATCAGTTGCTGATCAAAAGGAACAGAACCTAACCCCTATTGCACTCAGTGCCCTGCAGTACGGAGAGCTAAAGCAAGCAAATCAACGAAGATAAAAGGAAAAACTCATCGTAGCGTTGCTGCGTTTGCTCCATGACGGGCGTTTCTATCGTTTCGTTCGACTCTCACCGCCAAGCCGTCATCCATTTTGAGTGCACACCAAAAAAGCTCCCAACCGATGAGGTTGAGAGCTTTTGTTTGAATGCCTGTAAATCAGCGTTTTGAGAACTGCGGTGCGCGACGTGCGCCTTTGAGTCCGTATTTCTTACGTTCTTTCATTCTTGGGTCACGTGTCAGGAATCCGGCTTTCTTGAGAACAGCGCGGTATTCCGGGTCAGCTTCCAGCAGGGCGCGGGCAACTCCGTGACGGATTGCGCCGGCTTGGCCTGTGAAGCCGCCGCCTTCAACGTTAACAAGAACATCATATCTGCCTTCAGTTTCCGTTGCAACGAGTGGCTGCTTCAGAATCGTACGCAGCGTTTCGAGATTAAAAAATTCAGCATCGCTACGACCGTTGATAACTACTTTGCCTTCGCCAGGTACGAGACGTACACGAGCGACGGAGCTTTTACGACGTCCGGTGCCATAGTATTGTACTTGTGCCATGATTTATTTTCCCTCCCTGATCAACCGCGAAGCTCGTAGGCTTCTGGTTTTTGTGCGGCGTGCGGATGTTGCGCGCCTTCATAAACATGCAGTTTCGTAAACATTTGACGTCCGAGTCTGTTGTGCGGCAGCATGCCTTTGATCGTCCGTTCGAGCATTGCGCGAGCACGGGTTGCACGCATATCTTGTGCAGTGCGTTCCTTGATACCGCCCGGGAAACCGGTGTGGTGGATGTATTTTTTTGACAGCAATTTCTTGCCGGTTAATTCGATCTTTTCCGCATTGATGATGACGACATGATCGCCACAATCAACATGAGGTGTAAACGTTGGTTTTGTTTTCCCACGCAGAATGGCTGCCACTTCACTTGCTAAGCGGCCGAGCGTTTGACCTTCAGCGTCAACAACGAGCCATTTGCGCTCAACTGTAGCCGCATTGGCCATATAAGTTGTACGCACTTTATTTTCCTCCTCGAACAATTCCATTTTCATTGTCCAAGTGCGACCCACAACCGCACTTGATTTGAGAGTTGCCTCTCTCACCGTTTCATTTATCTATTTGAGCCAATATTTTTGGGGCTAATAGTGGTCAAATTAGAAATGCCGAAGTATATAATATAATACCTGGCTTCTAATGTCAAGCGTGCACAGCACTTTGCATGCAGTTCGCTGAAAATTTATTTTCTCTGCAGCGATTCCATGCACTAATATGTGACCTTCCATAGGGTCAGACCTTGCGGTGGTGCTGTAGCCGATGCAGCCTGACGGTCGCCGCCGGCAATAATCTCGGCAATGCGTTCCGGTGCCATTTGATGTTTCCCGACATCGAGCAAGGTGCCGGTGATGATTCGCACCATCTGATACAGAAAACCGCTGCCAACCACACGAATGACCGTTTCATCATCTTTTTCGCGGCTCACCGATAAATGAAAAACCGTACGCACCTTATCCTTCACATCCGTGTTTGCAGCACAGAAGCAGGAGAAATCATGGGTACCGATAATCGCTTCGGCCGCTTGGTTCATCGCTTCCAGATCAAGCGGCTGCGCCACATGCGCGGTGTAGGCTCTGCGAAACAGATCGGGTTCCGGTCGCGTCAGCAGCCGATAGCGGTACTCCTTCTGTTTCACATCATAACGGGCATGGAAGGTTTCCGGTACCGCCTCAGCATGACGCACATAAATATCGCCAGGAAGCAGGCTGTTTAAGGCCCGCGGCCAGCGCTCAAGTGGTATCTTGAGTGGGGATTCAAAATGAAACACTTGCCCATAGGCATGTACGCCGGCATCGGTTCGTCCTGACGCAACAATTTTGATCGTGCTGCCGTGATGCATCCGTGCCAGGGCATTTTGAATCTCTCGCTGCACCGTCCGTTTCTGCGGCTGCACCTGATAGCCATGAAATTGCGATCCGTCGTAAGCAACGGTACATTTGATCTTGGTCATTCAATCACCCATCACTCAATCTCTTGAAAAAATTAACAAAACAGCCAGCAGCAGAACTACAGCCAAAAGCAATGTATCCCGCCAGTCCCATTTCAACTGGTGCAGTTTGGTACGTCCGGCACCGCCATGATAGCCTCGCGCTTCCATTGCCATTGCCAAGTCCTCAGCCCGCTTAAAAGCCCCGACAAAGAGTGGCACAAGCAGCGGAACAATCGCCTTCACCCGGCTTTTCAAAGAACCTGAAGTAAAATCAGAGCCCCGCGCCGCCTGTGCTTTGATGATCTTCTCCGTTTCCTCAAGCAGTGTCGGAATAAAGCGCAGCGAGATCGACATCATCAGCGCAAATTCATGTACCGGCACTTTGACCTTCTTCAATGGATTGAGCAGGCTTTCCATGCCATCGGTAATTTCAATTGGCGATGTGGTAAGCGTCAATAGGGTGGTGACAACGATGATGACTAGGATACGAATCGCGATAAAGATCGATTGAAGCAATCCTTCCGACGTCACACGCAGAAAACCCCAGCTGAAGAGTACGGTCCCTCCGGAGGCCAAAAATAAATTTAAAAGAAACGTAATCAGCACAATAATAAAAACAGAACGCAGACCTCTGTAAATAAACGAAACATTTAGCCGTGATAATGCAATCCCTAAAAAGCAAAAAAGCACCATTAATGCGTTGGTCACCCAGTTGTTCGCCAAAAATACGATAATGACAAAGAGAAAGACGCTGATCAGCTTCGAACGGGGATCTAGGCGATGAATATATGAATCTGCCGGTACATACTGGCCGATAACAAGATTAAACATGGTCTTTCACCCCATTCAACAGGTTAATCGCCGCATCTGCCGCGTCGTCAATGGTAAACGCAGGAATCGTTTTCGACTCGCCTGCTCTCTCCAGCAGCTTGTTTAAAAAGGTCATTGTCTCCGGAAGATCAAGCCCGGCTGCCTGAAGCTTTTCTTTCTGAATAAAAACATCCTTCGGCGTACCGATGATCAGCGGCTTGCCGCCTTTCATTGCAACCACTTGATCGGATAAAGCGGCTGCATCATCCATACTGTGGGTCACCATGATAATGGTAAGCTGCTGGCGCTCATGCAGCGACTTAAATAAGCCAAGAATTTCTTGACGCCCTTTAGGATCGAGTCCTGCTGTCGGTTCGTCCAAAATGACCGCTTGCGGACGAAGCGCCAAAACACCGGCAATCGCCACGCGTCTCATCTGGCCGCCGCTTAAGTCAAATGGCGATCGATGCCATAACGAAGCAGGCAGACCAACCATCTGCAGACTCTCTTCAGCCCGTTTGATCGCTTCGGATTCTGAAATACCGAAATTCATCGGACCAAAACATACATCTTTGATAATCGTTTCTTCAAAAAGCTGATGCTCCGGGTACTGGAAGACAAAGCCGACCTTCTCTCGCAATGATTTCAGATCCTGCTTCTTTGCGCCTGCTTGAATCACAACATCACCAACGGTTATCGTCCCCTTGGAAGGCTTCAACAAACCGTTGATATGCTGCACCAATGTCGATTTTCCGGAACCGGTATGACCAATAATTGAGGTGAACGAACCGGACGGGATGTGCAGACTGACGTCATCAAGCGCCAGTTTCTCAAACGGTGTCCGGCTGCCGTAGACGTGGGTCACATGCTCGAATGTAATGTCCATAGTTCCATCCACCAACTCTTCCTGAAATAATGCGGTGTTCGATAAGGGTACACCTTTAGCACGCAGTGCATGACGCATTTTAATCGCAAACGGCAAATCGAGTCCGACCTTGTGCAGCAGTTCGGTTGATTTAAAGATCTCACGCGGCGTCCCTTCGCGAATCATTTCTCCATCGCTCATGACAAGCAATCGGTCCGAGTGAATCGCTTCTTCCAGATCATGAGTAATCGAAATAACGGTTAGGTGCTGCTCTTTATTCAACGCACGCACCGTCTTTATAATTTCTTTTCTTCCTTCAGGGTCAAGCATTGATGTTGCTTCATCCATGATAATGATCAGCGGCTGAAGCGCAACAATGCCGGCAATCGCTACCCGCTGCTTTTGTCCCCCGGAAAGCCGATGCGGCTCACTCTGAGCAAACGCCGACATTTTGACGAGATCCAGCGCTTCCGCCAACCTCTTTTTCATAACATCGCGTGGCAGTCCATGATTCTCCATACCAAAGGCAACATCATCTTGTACTGTTGCTCCGACGAACTGATTGTCCGGATTTTGGAAGACCATACCTACAGAGCGACGAATTGTCCATATCTTCTCTTCATCGGAGGTTAGTAACCCATTGACCTTAACGGTTCCCTTTTGTGGGAGAATCAATCCGTTCAAGCATTTCGCCAAAGTCGACTTTCCGGAACCATTGTGTCCGACAATCGACAGCCACTCGCCTCTGTTCACGGTGAAATTGATTTTTTTCAATACATCGGGTTGTTCTTCTGCATAGCGATAGGATAGATCATGCACGTCAATGATTTTTTCCATGTACTTGCCTCCACTCCTCTCTGCCGCAGCCTTATCTGCAGGCTGCGCTGCACGCAATCACGCTGCTCTCTTTCTCATCTCAGCTCATGTGATTAAGAAAAACACTATTGAAAATAAGTATAAAGGACATGCGCTCATTTTTAAATGAGCAACTTTTTCATATTCTGCAGAAGTCGCTCACTTGCGCATTGGTTCCCAACACCCTTTTGCTTTGTATGCGGGTTTGAACCAATCAATTTTGTGCCTGAGGGGTACTCCAGCTACGCGCATCAACAGGGCGTGACCGCGGGCGCTAGAGTATCTGCGTGTTTGATGCACCGTCTTTTGTGTGATCAAAAATCACAGACTTTCTTTACCTGTAAAAAAAAGCAGAAATCCAAGTTCTTTAGAACCCGGCTTTCTGCTTCTGGAAGTGCTTGATTATTTAACCAGTTCGATGATTGCCAATTCAGCACCATCGCCTTTGCGCGGGCCAACTTTCAAGATGCGTGTATAGCCACCCTGACGTTCTGCATAGCGTTCTGCAACATCATCAAACAGTTTCTGAACTGCATTCTTACCTACTTCTTGATCAGCAACTTCATTGCGAATGAATGCTGCTGCCTGACGACGCGCATGCAAGTCGCCGCGTTTCGCGAGCGTAATCATTTTTTCAACGACCGGGCGAAGCGCCTTGGCTTTGGAGTGCGTTGTCTGAATACGTTCGTTAATAATCAAGTCGGTCGCAAGATCGCGGAACAGCGCCTTCCTAGCAGCTGAATCCCGGCCTAATTTTGCGTATGCCATTTACTTTTTACCCCCTTTATTGCTTGTCTTCAATCTTTCTTTTTTGCGCAAAAAAGAAAAATAATCCCTTGTCTATTTACGAGTTACTCTTCAACTCTTAGTCCGAGACCAAGATCATGGAGCTTTTCTTCAACTTCTTCAAGAGACTTGCGTCCAAGATTGCGAACCTTCATCATGTCTTCTTCACTCTTTTGAGTCAGTTCTTGAACGGTATTGATTCCAGCGCGTTTCAGGCAATTGTAAGAACGTACGGAAAGATCTAGTTCTTCAATCGTCATTTCAAGCACTTTTTCTTTCTTATCTTCTTCTTTTTCGATCATGATCTCCGCTTTTTGCGCTTGATCGGTTAGACCGACGAAGATATTCAGATGTTCGGTCAGAATTTTGGCACCCAAAGAAATTGCTTCTTCAGGACGAATGCTCCCATCGGTCCAAACATCAATCGTTAGTTTGTCGAAATTAGCAAACTGGCCAACTCTGGTTTTTTCCACTTGATAATTTACACGCGTAATTGGTGTGTAAATCGAATCAATAGGAATTACGGCAATTGGAAGGTCCTCGGACTTGTTTCCTTCAGCAGGAACATAGCCGCGGCCCTTCTTGGCGATCATTCGCAGGTGAAAATGGGCGCCTTCATCAAGTGTCGCAATTTCCAATTCAGGATTTAATATTTCCACGTCACTGTCGTGGATAATATCAGCAGCTGTCACTTTTCCCGGTCTCTGAACGTCAATTTCCAATGTCTTGTCTTCATCTGAATAAATTTTCAAGCAGAGCTTTTTAATATTCAAGATGATCGCCGTAACATCTTCCACAACGCCTTCAATGGTGGAAAATTCATGGAGCACAGTATCAAACTGTACCGTCGTTACAGCCGCGCCTGGGAGGGATGAAAGTAAAATTCGACGTAAAGAATTCCCCAGAGTCGTGCCGTATCCGCGTTCGAGCGGTTCAACAACAAACTTGCCATAGCTTCCATCGTCTGCTATTTCAACCGTGTCGATCTTTGGCTTTTCGATCTCAATCATTAACAAAGAACCCTCCTTTAAGACGTCGATACTTCGTGCAGCACACGCTTTCCGAAACGTCTATGAACGCCTCATGAGCATTGCGTGCTTCTCAGTTCGGTGTACACGTTCATTTATAGTTGCATTATTAACAGATTAATAGCGAGCTATACAATCAAACGCGGCGACGTTTTGGAGGACGGCAGCCGTTATGCGGTACCGGAGTAACATCGCGGATTGCTGTCACTTCAAGACCTACTGCCTGAAGTGCACGAATTGCTGCTTCACGACCTGCGCCCGGTCCTTTAACAGAAACTTCAATGGTCTTCATGCCGCTGTCCATTGCACTCTTGCCCGCAGCTTCTGCTGCAGTTTGTGCCGCAAAGGGCGTTGACTTTCTAGAGCCTTTGAACCCAAGACCACCGGCACTTGCCCAAGCAATGGCATTACCGTGCGGATCGGTAATCGTCACAATCGTGTTATTGAATGTTGAACGGATGTGTGCCACCCCGTTCTCAACATTTCTTTTAATCCTGCGCTTGCGCGTACGTTGTTGTGCTTTAGCCATAAATGTTTAACCCTCCTTTACTTATTTCTTTTTCCCAGCGATCGTACGCTTAGGACCCTTGCGCGTACGTGAGTTGTTTTTCGTATTTTGACCGCGAACCGGCAGTCCTCTGCGGTGGCGAATCCCTCTATATGAACCAATTTCAATGAGTCGTTTGATGTTGAGCGAAACTTCGCGGCGAAGGTCACCTTCGACCCGGTAGTGGTCGACGACTTCGCGGATGCGTGTTTGTTCTTCTTCAGTTAAATCGCGAACACGTGTATCTTCAGAAACATTTGCTTCAGCCAAGATCTTCTTTGCAGTAGTCAAGCCGATACCATAAATGTAAGTCAGCGAAATGACCACGCGTTTGTCTCTTGGAATATCAATCCCTGCAATACGAGCCATGCGTCAGAGCACCTCCTTCTTAACCTTGTCTTTGTTTATGTTTTGGATTTTCACAAATCACCATGACAACACCTTTACGGCGGACAATCTTGCATTTCTCACACATCTTTTTGACAGATGGTCTTACCTTCATTATTGAACCCTCCTTCTTGCACCGCAGAGAATTATTTATGCCTGAACGTAATACGACCGCGTGACACATCATATGGCGACAACTCGACTGTTACCTTATCTCCCGGCAAAATGCGAATAAAATGCATACGGATCTTGCCGGAAACATGAGCTAAAATCTTATGGCCGTTTTCCAATTCTACACGAAACATTGCATTTGGCAGTGGTTCGATCACGGTGCCTTCAACTTCAATGACGTCCTCTTTAGCCATCGGCTGACTCACCCTTCCTATTGTTACTGATTTCTCCATCTAAATAATGAGCGATGGCAAAACGCAGCTTTCCATTTGTCACACGCCCGATCTCGCGCAGACTTTTCTGTACTTCGACAGATATATATGATTGAAGTTCGAGATGGCTGATGTTCTTCTTCTTTGCATTGTCAAACTTCCTCTTGTCGCCATCTGCAATTTCTACGAACCGATGATCGATAAGCCGCACAATAACAAAATAAGAACCCGATTCTTTTCCCTTCAGCACGCGTGCGAGCTGACCGAGAACAGGTAAGGGGGTTTGATCACTACCCATCAATCATCACCTTCACTTATTGCTTTGTCAAGATTTCATTTCCATTTTCCGTAATTACAATGGTATGCTCAAAATGAGCACAGTTCTTACCATCCTGGGTCATCAGCGTCCAATCATCATCTTCGACCATCCAAATTTTTCGGCTGCCTTCATTAATCAGCGGTTCAATAGCGAGCACCATGCCGGGTTCGAGTACCGGACCTCGGCCGGGTCGCCCATAATTTGGAATGTCCGGATCCTCATGAAGTTCACGCCCAACCCCATGGCCAGTCAGTTCACGTACGACGGAAAATCCTTTTGACTCGGCACATCTTTGAATCGCGTGGGAGATAGTCGACAACCGGGAGCCCGGCTTTGCTTCGGCTATTCCCAGATTGAGCGATTCTTCCGTCGTTTCCAGAAGTTTTCGGGCTGCATCAGACGGCTTACCCACAGGAAAAGTCCAGGCGGAGTCTGCATGAAAGTCTTCATACTTGGCACCGATATCGATACTGATTATGTCTCCGTCCTGCAGAACATAGGAACCAGGAATACCGTGAGCCAACTGATCGTTGACGGATGTGCAGATACTGTTTGAATAACCATCATATCCCTTAAATGACGGTTCAGCTCCCGCATCCCTTATCAAGCGCTCTGCCAGCGCATCGAGTTCAATCGTCGATATGCCGGGACAAATAGCCTGCTGCAAGCATCCCAGCGTATGGCCGACTATTTTTCCTGCCATACGAATCCTGTTCACTTCATCAATCGTCTTCCTCGTGATCACTTGGCAAGTTCGCCGAGGATCGCCGCTACTTCTTGGAATACGTCGTCGATCTCTTGATCTCCATTGATTGTTTTCAAGGATCCCTTTGCTTCATAGAAATCAAGCAACGGTTGTTGCTGCTTCATATTAACCTGCAGCCGTTCGTGAACGGTTGCTTCATTGTCATCCGCTCGCTGTTTCAAAGCGCCGCCACATTTGTCACAAACCCCTTCTTTTGCCGGTGGATTGAAGATCAAATGATAGGTTGCGCCGCAATCGGAGCAGATACGGCGGCCCGTCAGACGAGCCATTAGTTTTTCAGGATCAACACGGATGTAAAGGACTGCGTCAATCTTTTGTCCTTTATCCGCCATCATTTGATCAAGCGCTTCTGCTTGTTCAACGGTACGCGGAAATCCGTCAAGAAGGAAACCTTTTGCCGTATCCTTTTCGGATAAACGTTCGTTAACAATGCCGATCGTTACTTCATCTGGAACAAGCGCTCCTTGATCAATAAAGGATTTTGCTTTTTTTCCTAATGGTGTACCGCCTTTAATTGCCGCACGAAACATGTCACCGGTTGAGATATGAGGATAACCGAACTTATCAACAATCCGTTCTGCCTGTGTACCCTTACCAGCACCCGGAAGTCCCATTAAAATCAAATTCATCGTCATTCCTCCTGACTCATTCACCACAAGTAACCTTTACCTTTTTCTGATAAAGCCTTGATAGTTTTTCTTTACCAACTGACTTTCAATACGTTTCATCGTATCAAGAGCAACCCCGACAACGATCAGCAAGCTTGTTCCGCCAATTCTTGCACTTTGCGGAAGGCTACCGATTTCACCGAAAACAATCGGCAGAAGCGAAATGACCGCAAGGAAAATGGCCCCTAGGAAGGTCAGGCGGTAGAGAATCTTCGTAATGAATTTCTCCGTACTCTTTCCCGGCCGGATTCCCGGAATGTAGCCGCCTTGTTCGCCAAGATTCTTGGCCATTTTTTCAGGATTGACCTGTACGAATGTATAGAAGTAAGTAAAGGCAATGATTAATGCCCCATAGATAACCATTCCATATACCGTCGAATAGTCGAACACGCGGACAATCCACGTGGTCACGTTATTCTCAGGGAAGAAACGAGCAATCGTCGGCGGTGTAATCATCAGGGATATAGCAAAGATTACCGGGATGACGCCCGCCGCATTAACCTTAATCGGTAAATGCGCCGGTTGCGCACTATACGTTTTCGAGCCGATCGTCCGTTTCGCGTATTGAATCGGAATCTTTCGCATCCCTTGCTGAACGAAGATGGTTCCAACTACAATCAGCAAAACAACGGCAACGATGGCCAGCAATCCAAGTACTTCCAAAAATGTGTTGGTTGACGAAGCAAACCTCTGAGCGTAAATCTGGCTGACCGCTGTCGGGATTCGTGCAATAATCCCTGCAAAAATGATAATGGAAATACCATTCCCCACACCGTAAGCCGTAATTTGATCACCCAGCCATACGAGAAACGCCGTACCCGTTGTCAGTACCAATGCAATGATCAGAAAGGTCCAAAGGGTTGGATTACTAACCAGCCCCTGGTAATTGTTACTGAACGTGTAGGAAAGTCCGAGTGCTTCGATGAATCCTAAAACTATCGTTCCGTACCTTGTCAGCTGATTCAGCTTGCGCCTTCCCATTTCACCTTGTTTCGACCATTCGGTAAGCTTGGGCACGACATCCATTTGCAGAAGCTGCACAATAATGGATGCAGTGATATAAGGCATAATCCCCATGGAAAAGATTGAAAAGTTCTCCAAGGCGCCGCCACCAAAGGTGTTGAACAAACCGAAAGCACTTGAATCACTGATATTGATCAGCTCCGTATTAATTTCAGGAACAGGAATGAATGTCCCGATCCGAAATATAATGAGCATAAGCAATGTGAATACTATTTTTCGGCGAATGTCGGCTTCTCGCCACATGCTGGAAAGCACTTGAAACATCAGATCACCTCAATGTTTCCGCCGGCTGCTTCAATCGCTTCTTTTGCAGAAGCAGAAAATTTATGCGCTTTAACCGTCAGTTTCGATTCAAGCTTGCCTTCACCCAAAACTTTAACGCCATCGTTCAGTTTGCGGATGACACGTTTTTGAAGCAGCAATTCCGGAGTAATCTCCGTTCCGTTTTCAAACTGACTCAGCTTTTCAACGTTAACAATTGTGTAAATCTTGCGCGTCGGATTTTTAAATCCTTTCTTCGGCAGTTTCTGCAGCAATGGCATCTGTCCGCCTTCAAATCCGAGACGTACTCTACCGCCTGAGCGTGATTTCTGTCCTTTTTGTCCTCGACCAGATGTTTTGCCAAGTCCTGAACCGTAGCCGCGTCCTACTCTCTTGCGAGCAAACCGAGATCCTTCAGCTGGTTTCAATTCATGGAGTTTCATCTTGGCACCTCCTTATTCTCAAAATCGTTATCAATTATTCATTTATTTCGCGAACAGCGAGCAAGTGGGAAATCTTGTTGATCATGCCGCGAATTGCAGGGTTATCATCCTGAACAACGGTTTGGTAAGTTTTCTTGAGACCAAGTGTTTTTACCGTAACGCGTTGTGATTCAGGGCGTCCGATCACACTGCGTTTGAGGGTGATTTCCAATTTTTTAGCCAATCCTGTTCCCTCCTTATCCGAGCAGCTCTTCTACTGATTTGCCGCGCAATTTTGCCACGTGCTCTGCACGCTTCAGACTTTGCAGGCCTTCAACCGTTGCACGAACCATGTTAATCGGATTGTTCGATCCGAGAGACTTCGAGAGAATATCACCCAAGCCTGATAATTCGAGCACGGCGCGGACAGGACCGCCGGCGATGATTCCGGTACCTTCAGATGCCGGTTTCAGCAGAACGCTGCCTGCTCCTGCCTGACCCGTTACTTGATGAGGAATAGTCGTGTTTACGATCGGGACATTAAATACATTCTTCTTTGCATCCTCAATCGCTTTGCGAATGGCTTCAGGAACTTCATGAGCCTTGCCCTGACCATAACCTACATTACCTTTTTTGTCGCCGACAACAACCAGTGCGGAAAAGCGGAAACGACGTCCACCTTTGACTACTTTCGCTACGCGGTTAATTGCAACAACACGCTCTTCAAATTCTGATTTGTTGCGATCATTTTTTGCCATGGATTCCCCTCCTTAATGTTAAAATTCGAGTCCTGCTTCTCGGGCGCCTTCAGCAACAGCCTTGACACGTCCGTGATAGATATAACCGCTGCGGTCAAAAACGATCGCTTTGATTCCTTTTTCCAGGGCACGTTCACCGATCAGTGCGCCAACTTTTTTTGCTGCCGCAACATCGCTGCCTTTTTCAAGATCAAATGCTTTGTCAATTGATGAAGAGGAAACAATCGTTACACCCTTTGAATCATCAATTAATTGTGCATATATATTCTTGGAAGAACGAAAAACATTTAAACGCGGACGTTCTGTAGTGCCCACAATGCGGTGGCGCACATGAAGATGTCTTTTCTTACGAAGCGCGTTCTTGTCTTTTTTTGTGATCATAGAGTCTACCGCTCCTTTCTCGTGAAAATGGAATGAAATTACTTACCAGTTTTACCTTCCTTACGACGAACCTTTTCGCCTTCATAACGAATACCCTTGCCCTTGTACGGTTCAGGGGAACGTACGGAACGAATATTGGCAGCAACTTCACCGACACGTTGCTTGTCGATTCCTACAACAGAAACCATGTTATTGCCTTCAACAGACAATTCAATTCCTTCTTCCGGAACGATTTCTACCGGGTGAGAGTAGCCGACATTAAGTACCAAGTTCTTGCCTTGTTTGTTGGCACGATAGCCGACACCGACAAGTTCCAGTTTCTTAGTGAAGCCTTTTGTCACACCTTCAACCATGTTGCTGATCAAACTGCTCGTCGTACCGTGAAGCGCGCGATGCTTATTCGAATCAGTCGGTCGTTCAACTCGGATTTCATTGTTTTCTTGCTTGATGATCATATCTTGATGAAATTCACGTGATAATTCGCCCTTAGGACCTTTTACCGTTACCTTCTGACCGTCAATTGTAACAGTCACACCTTCAGGAACAGCGGTAGGTCTCAATCCTATACGAGACATGAGGACACCTCCATTCTTCTTTACTAATTACCAAACGTATGCGAGAACTTCGCCGCCAACCTTTTGTTGACGTGCTTCTTTATCTGTAATAACGCCTTTCGATGTTGATACAAGCGCAATACCAAGTCCGCCGAGTACGCGAGGTACTTCATCGGCTTTCGCATAAACGCGAAGACCTGGCTTGCTGATTCTCTTTAAACCGGTGATTACACGTTCTTTGCTGCCACCGTATTTCAGAATCAGTCGGAGTACACCCTGTTTGTTGTCTTCGATGTACTCAACATCCTTGATGAATCCTTCACGTTTCAGGATTTCAGCAATTTCCTTCTTGATTCTGGATCCTGGCAGCTCGATTTGTTCATGACGAACAATATTGGCGTTACGAATGCGAGTCAGCATATCTGCGATCGGATCTGTCATGACCATGCAAATCGACCTCCTTCCCTATCACTTAAAATTTTACCAGCTAGCTTTTTTAACACCCGGGATTTGTCCTTTATAGGCAAGTTCGCGAAAACAAATTCTGCATAATTTGAATTTCCTAAGAACCGAATGAGGACGTCCGCAGCGTTCACAGCGTGTGTATTCCTGCACTTTGAATTTTTTTGGGCGATGTGAAGAAACAAGCATTGATTTTTTTGCCAAAATTCATATCCTCCTTACGATTATTTTTTAACGAACGGCATACCGAGCAATGTAAGCAATTCTGCTGCTTCTTCATCAGTGTTGGCAGACGTTACAATGACGATGTCCATACCGCGTACTTTATCGACTTTATCATAGTCAATTTCAGGGAAAATCAATTGTTCGCGGATACCAAGCGTATAGTTGCCACGGCCATCAAAAGCTTTCTTTGAAACACCGCGGAAGTCACGTACACGCGGAAGCGCAACCGTAACCAGCTTGTCAAGAAAATCAAACATGCGGTCTTTTCTCAGTGTAACTTTTGTGCCGATTGCTACACCTTCGCGAAGCTTGAACGCAGCAATTGATTTCTTTGCACGAGTGATTACCGGTTTCTGACCGGCCAGCGCAGTCAAATCTTCAACGGCACTATCGAGTGCTTTTGAATTGTGGACGGCTTCGCCGACACCCATATTAATGACAACCTTTTTGATTGCCGGCACCTGCATTACAGATGTGTAATTGAATTTTTCCATAAGAGCAGGAACGACTTCCTGATCATATTTTTCTTTAAAACGGCTCATGTGTTTACCTCCTTTCACAGACAAACGGATCAGTCGATGACTTCGCCTGATTTTTTAGAAACACGTACTTTTTTTCCGTCGACTATTTTATGACCTACACGGGTAGGCTCATTTGTTTTTGGATCAAGCAGCATAACATTTGATACGTGAATTGGCGCCTCGTGTTCGAGGATACCGCCTTGCGGAGCTGCTTGGCTTGGCTTTGAATGCTTTTTAACGATGTTTACACCTTCAACAAGTACACGTTCCTTAGCCGGAAATGCTGCAAGGATCACACCTTGTTTGCCTTTGTCTTTACCAGTAATTACTTGAACCTTATCGCCCTTTTTCACATGCAATTTTGCCATGTTAAATGCCACCTCCTTTTCCTAACCTTTCGAAATTACAGTACTTCCGGTGCGAGAGAGACGATTTTCATGAATTGACCGTCACGCAGTTCGCGAGCAACCGGTCCAAAGATACGCGTACCGCGCGGGCTCTTGTCTTCTTTCACAAGAACAACGGCGTTTTCGTCAAAACGAATGTATGAACCGTCGGTGCGGCGAACGCCGTGTTTCGTACGAACGACGACAGCGCGAACAATTTCGCCCTTCTTAACAACGCCACCTGGTGTTGCTTGTTTAACCGAAGCAACGATGACATCGCCGATATTTGCGGTCTTGCGTCCGGAGCCACCCAAAACCTTGATGGTCAAGACTTCACGTGCACCCGAGTTATCGGCAACTTTCAAACGACTTTCTTGCTGAATCATAAAATGCAACCTCCCTTCGATCTTCGGTCCTTACCGACAGATCAGATAATAACGGATTCCTCAACAATTTTAACGAGACGAAAACGTTTATCTTTTGAAAGCGGGCGAGTTTCAGCAATTTCTACGATATCGCCGACTTTTGCTTGATTATTTTCATCATGCGCTTTGAATCTCTTGGAATACTTCACGTGTTTTCCATAGAGACGGTGGTTCTTATACGTTTCAACGAGCACAGTAATGGTCTTTTCCATCTTGTCTGAAACAACACGGCCGACCAAAACTTTACGGGCATTGCTACGATTTTCCTCTGCCATTTGCGATAACCTCCTTCTCAGCCGTTTTGAACGTTCAATTCACGTTCACGCAAAATCGTTTTTGCGCGAGCAATGGATTTGCGGACCGCGCGGATGCGAGCCGGATTTTCCAATTGTCCGGTTGCGAGCTGGAAACGCAGATTAAACAATTCTTCTTTTAAAGACTTCATGTTTTCTTCAACTTCAGCAGTGGTTAAGTTACGGATATCCTCAGCCTTCATTTGCGTCACCACCCACTTCTTCGCGTTTCACGATTTTCGTTTTAATAGGCAATTTATGGCTAGCGAGACGCAATGCTTCACTTGCCACTTCTTCACTAACACCGCCAACTTCAAAAAGTACACGGCCTGGCAATACTACTGCAACCCATCCTTCTGGAGCACCTTTACCGGAACCCATGCGGACATCAAGAGGTTTCTTTGTGTATGATTTTTGAGGGAAAATTTTGATCCAAACTTTTCCGCCACGTTTCATAAAACGTGTCATTGCAATACGTGCTGCTTCAATCTGGCGACTGGAGACCCAAGCGGAATCCAGTGCCTGCAGTCCGTATTCACCGAAGGTTACCGTAGCGCCGCCCTTTGTTTGGCCGCGCATTCTCCCACGGTGCTGTCTGCGATACTTTGTACGTTTAGGCATTAACATAATTATTTGCCTCCTTCCTTCTTAGTCGTTCCTTTCGTCGGAAGGACTTCTCCGCGATAAATCCATACTTTAACACCGATTTTACCGTAAGTGGTATCAGCTTCTGCTGTTCCATAATCGATGTCGGCACGCAAAGTGTGAAGCGGAACAGTGCCTTCGCTATAGTCCTCTGTACGTGCCATATCCGCACCACCAAGGCGGCCGGCACATTGCGTCTTAATACCCTTTGCACCCGCGCGCATTGCTCTTTGCAGTGTCTGTTTTTGAGCACGTCTCCAAGAGATACGGCTTTCAAGTTGACGCGCAATGTTTTCAGCAACAAGCTTTGCGTCAAGGTCTGCTTGTTTGATTTCAAAAATATTTACGTGAACGCGTTTGCCGGTCAGTTGGTTCAGGGCTTTACGCAGCGCTTCAACTTCAGAACCGCCTTTACCGATGACCATACCCGGTTTCGCCGTCTTAATGGTTACATTAATCCGATTTGCCGCACGTTCCAGTTCGATACCGGAAACTGAAGCATCCTTCAGCTTTTCTTCGATATAGTTACGGATCTTGATATCTTCGTGAAGATATTCCGCATATTCTTTATCAGCATACCATTTGGATTCCCAGTCACGGATGACTCCGATTCGAAATCCGACAGGATTAATCTTTTGACCCACGCGTTATCCCTCCTTCTTTTCTGATACGATAATTGTAATGTGGCTGGTCCGTTTGTTGATTCTGCTTGCACGGCCTTGTGCGCGCGGGCGGAAACGTTTCATCGTTGCCCCTTCATCAACAAATGCCTTTTCAACAAACAATGTTTCAGCATCAAGATCATAATTATGTTCCGCATTGGCAATAGCGGATTTCAAAACTTTTTCAATGATCGGCGAAGCGGCTCTCTGAGTGTTTTTCAGTACAGCCAATGCATAGCCGATGTCTTTGCCCCTGATAAGATCAATTACAAGACGCGCCTTACGAGGAGCAATACGAATTTGTTTAGCGACAGCTTTTGCTTGCATCATAGTTCCTCCTTTCGTTAGCGTGCACTCGTTTTCTTATCAGAAGAAATGTGTCCCCGGTACGTTCTCGTCGGAGCAAATTCTCCTAGTTTATGTCCAACCATATCTTCCGTGACGTACACCGGCACATGCTTGCGTCCGTCATATACAGCAATGGTATGTCCAATGAATTCAGGGAAGATGGTTGATCTGCGTGACCACGTTTTAATGACTCTTTTTTCGTCCTTTTCGTTCAAAGCAACGACTTTATTCATCAAGTGGTCATCAATAAATGGTCCTTTTTTTAGGCTTCGGCTCACGAGTAGGCCTCCTTCCAAAATAAAATATCTATCCAAAATTATTTCTTCTTGCGGTGACGAATGATGAATTGTTCCGATGTGTTCTTCTTCTTACGCGTCTTGTAACCCATCGTTGGTTTGCCCCATGGCGACATTGGCGACTTGCGTCCGACCGGAGCCTTACCTTCACCACCACCGTGCGGGTGATCGTTCGGGTTCATTACAGAACCGCGGACCGTAGGGCGAATACCTTTCCAGCGAGAACGACCGGCTTTACCGACTGAAACAAGTTCATGTTCCAAGTTTCCGACCTGACCGATTGTTGCGCGGCAAGTTTCAAGGATCATACGAACTTCGCCGGATACAAGGCGAATCAGCACGTATTTGCCTTCTTTACCAAGAATCTGAGCAGAAGTTCCCGCAGAGCGTACAAGTTGTCCGCCTTTTCCTGGTTTCAGCTCAATATTATGAATCGTAGTACCAACCGGAATGTTCTTCAGTGGAAGCGCATTTCCGACCTTGATATCAGCTTCTGCGCCGGACATAATTTCGGTACCTACTTTAATGCCTTTTGGTGCGAGAATATAGCGCTTTTCGCCATCTGCGTAGTGAACCAACGCAATGTTTGCGGTACGGTTTGGATCATATTCGACCGTCGCAACCTTGCCCGGTACGCCATCCTTAGTACGTTTAAAGTCAATGATACGGTATTTGCGTTTGTGGCCGCCGCCTTGGTGACGAACGGTCAAACGGCCTTGATTGTTGCGTCCTGCTTTTTTCGGCAGAGACTTCAGCAATGTTTTTTCCGGCTGATCCGTTGTAATTTCTGCAAAATCCAATGAAGTCATGTTACGGCGACCATTGGATGTCGGTTTATACTTCTTAATTGGCATGATCAATAACCTCCTTCTTTAGTAATTCCTCATTCTCCGTCAAAGAAGTTGAGTTCTTTGCTTTCCTGAGTCAAAGTGACAACAGCTTTCTTGCGCTTATTTGTATAGCCTTCATAGCGGCCATAACGTTTCGGCTTGCCTTTTACGTTCAACGTATTGACTTTAACGACTTTCACGTCAAAGATCGCTTCCACAGCACGTTTGATTTCAGACTTATTCGCCTTAACATCAACGTCGAATGTGTATTTCTTGTCAGCCATCTGATCCGTTGTACGTTCAGTCAGCACGGGGCGCTTTATAATATCGCGAGGATCCTTCATTATCCAAGCACCTCCTCAAGCTTTGCCGCAGCATCCTTGGTGACGATCAGTTTGTCATGTGCAATAACATCAAGTACATTGACTTCATTTGCAGTGAGCACCTTTACACCTGGAAGATTGCGAGATGATAAAACAGCTGTTTCATCAATATCATTCGTGACAATCAGCGCTTTTTCTGCAACGGAGAGGTTGCTTAGCAAAGCAGTGATTTCTTTTGTTTTAGGAGCTTCAATCTTCAGTGCATCGAGTACAATCAGATTGTTTTCTCCTGCTTTGTCCGACAGTACCGATCTGATCGCCAATCTGCGGACTTTCTTAGGCAGTTTGTAAGAGTAGCTACGTGGTGTTGGTCCGAATACCGTACCACCGCCAACCCATTGCGGGGAACGAATGGAGCCTTGACGAGCACGACCCGTTCCTTTTTGTTTCCACGGCTTGCGGCCGCCGCCGCGAACTGCAGAACGATTCTTTACAGCATGTGTTCCTTGGCGAAGTGAAGCTTGTTGCATGACAACCGCTTGATAGATGACATGTTCGTTTGGTTCAATGCCGAATACAGCGTCTGCCAGTTCTACAGCTCCGACTTCTGCGCCTTTCTGATCAAATACAGTTAATTTTGGCATGGAAGCATCCTCCTTTCTTATTTAGCTTCTTTTGCTTTCAGAGCAGATTTTATCATGATATAACTTTTTTTTGCGCCCGGTACGTTGCCACTGATGAGGATCAATTGGCGTTCCGGGTCAACTTTAGCGACTACGAGGTTTTCAACAGTAACCGTTTCTCCGCCCATACGGCCGGCCAGCTTCTTGCCTTTGAAAACACGTGCCGGATCAATAACGCCCATGGAACCAGGACGGCGGTGGTAACGAGAACCGTGCGCCATAGGTCCGCGAGATTGGTTGTTGCGCTTGATCGGACCTTGGTAGCCTTTACCCTTTGAAGTTCCGGTTACATCAATGGCTTCGCCAGCCTTGAATGTGTCGGCAGCAACTTCTTTGCCTACTTCGTAATCATCTAACTTTACATTACGGATTTCTTTAATGAAGCGCTTAGGTTCAGCTTTCGCTTTTTCAGCGTGACCCTTTGCCGGTTTGGTAACTCGAGAAGCTTTTGCGTTATCAAATCCGAGTTGCACAGCTTCATAGCCGTCCGTTTCAACCGTCTTCTTTTGAAGAACAACGTTGCCGGATACGTCTACAACTGTAACGGGAATCACATCGCCGTTCTCAGCAAAAATCTGAGTCATTCCGATTTTCTTGCCTAAGATTCCTTTGCTCATCCGTAACACCTCCTATTATTCAAAATAAATTATAATTTAATTTCAATGTCGACACCTGAAGGCAGATCCAATCGCATGAGCGAATCTACGGTTTGAGGTGTAGGCTCAACGATATCAACCAAGCGTTTGTGTGTACGCATTTCGAATTGTTCGCGTGAATCCTTGTATTTGTGGACCGCACGCAGAATCGTATAAATCGATTTTTCTGTAGGAAGCGGAATCGGACCCGATACCTTTGCACCTGAACGTTTTGCCGTTTCCACGATTTTTTCAGCGGATTGATCTAAAATGCGATGATCATACGCCTTTAAACGAATGCGAATCTTTTGCTTTGCCATTTTATTCCCTCCTTCTTTCGTCCATTTTTGAAAAACAGACTTGCTCCACGAAAATTTCCAGACCGCCCGCCTTGGCAAAGGAGCCGGGTGTATCTGCAACCTTCCGTATCATTGCCAAAAAACCAACTTCACTATTATACCTAAAGACTAGGCGTAAAGCAAGACGAACGATCACCTTTTTTCAGTGGTTACATTATAAAGACTTTCAGGCAAAAGATCAAATAATTCTTGAATTTCGTGCATAAAATTTTATATCAATGAAACGATACTTCCGTTTTCTGCAGCTTAGGTTAGCTGTCCTTAAATTTTTTCTTCTTTATGCTATGACCTGGGCAGGTGTTGAATACGCTCTGCTTGCATCAACAGTGTATGACCGAGGGAATCTCGCACTTGCGCGTTTGGTTCACAACCTTTTGCTTTGTTGTAAAAAACAGATACCCTCTCTATTTGCAATAAGAAAAACCGGGCAAAATACGCCCGGTCCTTAATCTTTAATCATGGGTCGTTGATCGATGCCTGTTTATTGCATCATCGCTGCGTCTGCTCGCTTGCCGCGGGCGATCCGGAAGCCTCCTCGGACAGGGCTGGAATCCGCGGGGTCTCGCTGGCACGCATCAACAAGGCGCGA
>NZ_BJMS01000066.1 GCF_006539285.1 Sporolactobacillus inulinus | reverse complement strand
TAAGGACCAAGCACAGCTTGGTTTTTCTTACGAGACCTCTTTTCGCTGCTGAAATGCTGGCACACAATGCCAATTGATGCTGATGCGCGTATTTCAGCCGTTCATACCTAATATTCGTCATCTCATTCTGTTAACGCTTTCACAATCGCTTTCATTGCTACACTATGAGTGTAGGAAAGGGAGGGATGAAGCATATCCCTCCCAGCAAAATAGGAGCGAAAAGAGGTCATACTCATGACAGTTACACGGATGAAAAGCTCAAGTGAATCACGACTTTCTGTACTTATCGGCACGATCATCGCCATGGTCGGTTTAGGAACCATTTATACATGGAGTTTGTTTAATCAGCCGCTCGCGGACAAATTCGGCTGGAGCATCGGTGCAGTAGCTGCAACGTTCTCCATTATGAGTTTCGCACTGTCGTTTTCAACACTTTCAGCAAGCAGTATTCAGAAGAAACTGGGAATTCGTGGTCTGCTGATTGTTTGCGGGGCAGGGATGGGCGTCGGTTTGATGATTGGCGCTCTTTCGACATCGCTGTGGATGCTTTACATTTTTGCCGGCATTCTCGTTGGCGCTTCAAACGGTATCGCCTACATGACGACCCTTTCGAATGCGATCCAATCCTTTCCGGAGAAGAAAGGGTTGATTTCCGGAATCGCAGTTGGCGCATATGGAACAGGCAGTTTGTTGTTTAAATATGTACTCAGCTTTTTCCTTGCTCATGCAGGATTGGTCCAGACGTTCCTTTACTGGGGCTTGATTTCAATGGTTCTGCTTTTTGCAAGTGCGTTTCTCATTAAGGAAGCTAAGGCACAAGCCGCACCGCAGAAGAGCGGCAAGCAAACGCAAAAGGATTATACGGTTGGCGGAATGCTTCATACAAAAGAAGCTTACTTGCTCTTCTTCGTTCTCTTCACGGCATGCATGAGCGGGCTCTACTTAATCGGAAGCGTTGCCAATATCGGTGTCAGTCTTGCCGGACTTGATGCCGCGGCGGCAGCAAATGCCGTTGCTTTGGTTGCCATCTTCAACACAACCGGACGGATTATTCTTGGTGCGGCATCGGATCATTTCGAACGTTTGAAAGTGATCGCTGTCTCTTTGCTCGTTACGGCGGGTGCTGCCTTGATCCTTAGCCAAGTTACGTTGAACTTTTCCCTGTTCTTTATCTGCGTCGCCAGTGTCGCTTTTTGCTTCGGCGGCAACATTACGATCTTTCCGACAATCGTTGCTGAATTCTTCGGTTTGAAGAATCAAAGCCGAAATTACGGGATGATCTATCAAGGATTTGGCATTGGCGGCTTAAGCGTATCGTTTATCTCCGGAATGCTCGGCGGGTTTGCACCGACCTTCAACTTCATTGCCGTCATCTGTGTGCTCGCTGCTGTGACTGCACTGCTGCTTCACGTACCAGGAACAAAAAAGGTACATCTGTTTTCCACACGCGAAGTGCAAGAACGCAGCGGTAGCGGCGACTAACCAGCAAAATAAGATCATTTTTAACCACGCGTTCTGCTCTTTCCTTACAAAACAGTAGGAAAGAGAGGACGTTTTTTTCTCGTCATCATGATCATTTTAGAAAAAGTCTGCTAAAATTAGAGTAAATCGTTTACATATAGAGTGGGTAATGGAGTGGATTGCCGATGACCGCTTTTGTGACCATGCTTTTCCAATTGTTTGAGCGTGCTGCCTTATTAATTGTATTTCTGTTCTTAGTCACCCGGATGCCGCGCTTTAAGGAAATTTTGCAGCGTGAAAAGCATTCTGCTTCGGAGCTGGCCATTCTGACGAGTATTTTTTGTCTGTTTGCGATTTTAAGCACCTATTCCGGTATTCATGTGGACGGCTCATTAGTGAACGTGCGCGTCGCCACGATTGTATCAAGCGGTATTCTTTTTGGTCCGGTGGTCGGAATTACCACCGGTGTGGTCGCCGGTTTGCACCGCTACTTGATTGATATCGGCGGTGTAACGGCGCTTCCTTGCTTTATCACAAGTACGTTTGCCGGCTTAGTATCGGTCTGGATTCATCGCAGCGTGAAGAAGTCGCAGCGTTGGATTTACGGCATTGCCGGCGGTATGTTCTGCGAACTGCTGACGATGCTGCTGATTTTGCTGATGTCCGGGTCGACGGAGCAAGGATGGAGCATCGTCTCGCGGATTGCATTGCCGATGATCTTAGGCGAAATCAACATCGGGTTTATCGTTCTGCTGGTCATGAGCGTCGAGGGCGAAAAAGAAAAGATTGCCGCGATGCAAGCGAAACTGTCGCTGGATATTGCCAACAAGACACTGCCCTACTTCCGTTCCGTGAATAAAGATTCGCTGGCGCAAGTCTGCCGGATTATTAAACAGGAAATCCATGCAGACGCCGTTGCGATGACCGATACAGCGAGCGTGCTTGCCTATGTCGGATTCGGCGATGAGCGTTATACGGTAGGCAAGGAAATCGTTAGCGCTTTGACGAAAAAGGTCATTCATGAAGGAACGATTACCTTTTCCAATGATGCTTCCGAACATCATTTGCCGCAGATTCAATCGGTGCTGATCATTCCCTTAAAAGAACGGGAAAAGGTCACGGGAACACTGAAAATGTACTATCGCAAGGCGACGAAGATGACCTATTCGCAGCAGTCGCTCGCCATTGGTCTGTCACAAATGATTTCGACGCAGCTTGAAATTTCACGATTGGAACAAATCAAGGAGGCGGCAAGCAAGGCGGAATTGCAAGCGCTCCAATCCAAAATCAATCCGCACTTTCTGTTTAATGCTCTAAATACGATTGCTTCTTTGATTCGTCGCGATCCAAGAAAGGCCAGAGCACTGATCATCCACCTCTCTGGCTACATGCGCTCCAATATCGAGCGAACCGATGAATTGATCAGCATGGAGGAAGCCATTCAGCAGGTCAAAGATTATGTAGAAATTGAAAAAGCGCGGTTTGGTCCGCGGCTTGAAGTGACTTATCAGATTGAGGACGTCGATCTGAACATTCCGAGCCTGCTGATTCAGCCACTCGTTGAAAATGCGATCAAGCATGGCGCACTAAAAGCAAACGGAGCGGGTAACGTGACCCTTCGCGTGCAAAAAATGGCTGATCGCGTGCGCGTGCATGTGCGCGATAACGGACCGGGAATTGATCAGAATATTGTTGAGCGACTGTACCAAAATCAAATGCCGGCAAAGAAAATCGGCCTGTTGAACGTTCATCAGCGGGTCAAGTTAATCTATGGAGAAGGGCTTGTGGTCCGATCTTTGTCCCCGGGGACGGATGTTTTTTTCGATATTAAGAAGGTGAGTCAATGAACGCGATTATTGTTGAAGATGAACAACTGGCCCGTGAAGAACTGGCATACTTGATTCAAACCTACAGCTCGATTAAGGTCACGAATTGTTTCGAAGATGGGCTGGATGTGCTGAAATTTTTGCAGGATCATGAAACGGATGCAATCTTTCTTGATATTAATATTCCTTCGCTCGACGGCATGCTGCTTGCCGGGAACATCAGCAAGTTCAAACGGAAACCGTATATCATTTTTACAACGGCGTATAAGGAGCATGCCGCAAAAGCATTTGAACTTGAAGCATTCGACTACATCCTCAAGCCCTATGACGAAGCGCGAATCGCGCCGATGCTGACAAAACTTGAAGCTGTATTTAAGCGTGACCACTTTCCGAACGATAAGCGAAGCGGTGCTGGAAATGCTGCGATGCGCACGCCGGTCCGAATAAACTTGCGCCAGGATGAACGCATTATTGTTAAAGAGGTCAATGCGATCTACTACGCAGAAGCCAGTGAAAAAGTAACGCTTGTCTATACCAATGATGCTCACTATACGATGCCAATGAGCTTGTCTGAGTTTCAGCAAATGGTTCCCGATCCGCTCTTTTTTCGTTGCCATCGCTCCTATCTGGTTAACCTTTCCAAAATCCGCGAAATTGTGCCTTGGTTTAATCAAACGTATCTTGTTCGATTGAATGATCTAAATGCGGAGCTTCCAGTCAGCAGGAGTAAGGTCAAAGCCTTTCGCGAGCGGATGCATCTGAATCAGTAACGGTTTAGCGCTTTCTTTGCGCGATGTCCACCGCGCGAGGCTTCATACCTACCGCTTGACTCGGGGATTATAATAGACAATATGTGAACATTTTGTGACTTGATGGTGATATTTATCACTTTTTTTGACGCTTATACTTTGATTTTGGTTTCTCGATTTGGTACCGTAAATATGGAATTTAGACAGCATTTATTCGTGTTCCTATTCGGTGAATTAAAGGATTCGGAGGGAGTCGTTTCATGCATATCTTGGCAATTGGCGTCAATCATCGAAACACTCCGGTGGAAATAAGAGAAAAGCTGAGCTTTCAGCCTGAGGATTTGGAGCGGGCACTTTCAGAACTGAGGCAAACAAAAAGTATTTTTGAAGATGTTATCCTTTCGACGTGCAATCGGACGGAGTTGTATGTTGTTTCCGATCAGCTGCATACGGGTCGCTATTACAGCAAGAAATTTTTTGCTGAGTGGTTCGGCATTTCCTTGGAAGGACTAACACCTTATTTGACCATCAAGGAAGATCAGGAAGCCATCCAACACCTGTTCCGAGTTACATGCGGTTTGGAGTCAATGGTGCTCGGTGAGACTCAAATTCTTGGACAGGTGCGAGAGAGCTTTGTACATGCGCAGCAATGCCGGACAACCGGAACCTTCTTTAATGAACTTTTTAAAGAAGCACTTACGGTTGCCAAGCATGCGCAGGACGTCACACAGATCAACGATCATCCGGTTTCGATCAGTTATGCAGCGGTCAAGCTGATTCAGGATGGTTTTGGACCGTTGGAAAATAAATCGGTGCTGTTGATTGGCGCTGGAGAAATGGGCACACTGGCGCAGAAGCATTTGTCGAGCAGCGGCGTTCGCCGGCTGACGATTGTAAACCGGACCAAGGAAAAAGCGGATGAGCTGGCGAAACAGTCTCAGGCGAATTCGGCTTCACTCGAATCGCTCGACGAGCAAATGAAACAGTGCGATATCGTTTTTGCTTCTACCTCAGCACCGAGCTATTTAATTACGGAAGCACGGCTTCAGCCGATTCTTGATCAACGAAAACATCGGCCACTTGTATTGGTCGATATCGGCGTGCCGAGAAACATCGACCCAGTCACGGCATATATGGATGGCGTTTCTTTGTTTGACGTTGATGATCTGGACCGAATCGTCGATGAAAATCGTGCTGCGCGCCGAAGTGCAGCGAAACAGATTGAGGGATTCATTAAACAGCAGCAACAGAAATATAGTGAATGGCTGCACACACTGGGCGTTGTCCCGGTGATTTCTGCGTTGCGCAGAAAAGCATTGGCGATCCATTCGGATACGATGAAGCGGATTGAAAATAAGCTGCCGGAAATGACGGAGCGGGAACGCAGAGTGGTCAGCAAACAGGCGAAGAGCATGATTAATCAGCTCTTGCGCGATCCGATAAATAATATTAAAGAATTAGCCTGTCATGAGCACGGCAAACATGCCATCGATCACTTTGCTGAAATTTTTAATATTGACGGGGATGTGCCTCAGCGTGGCCAGTCAGAAGAAGCAAAGGTGACGGAGTTCCGAATTGAAAAAGCGGAACACGAAACGCTCAAACCAACGACTATTGGTTAAGCACGGTGGACTGAGCGAGTAACGAGAGAGGCGAGAAAATGAGGACGATTCAGGTTGGATCAAGAAAAAGCAAGCTTGCTTTGGTTCAAAGCGAGCAGGTCATCCATGATCTGAGCGATAAATCAGACCGATTTGCCTTTGCGATCCGCCATATCGTAACCAAAGGCGACCGAATTCTAAATGTGACGCTGTCCAAAGTTGGCGGAAAAGGATTGTTTGTTAAAGAAATTGAGCGTGCCTTATTGGATGGTGCGATCGATTTTGCGGTTCACAGTATGAAAGACATGCCGGCGGAATTGCCAGGGGGTTTAGAGATTGCTTCCATTCCAATGCGGGAAGACGCATGTGACGTGTTGCTGACACGTTCTGGAGATGGGCTGGACAGTCTTGAACCCGGGGCAATTGTGGGGACAAGCAGTTTGCGCCGCGGAGCACAGCTGCTCAGCCTCCGTCCTGATTTGAATGTACAGCCATTGCGCGGCAATGTCGATACACGGATTGGTCGGTTAAAATCCGGCGATTTTGATGCGATTATTCTGGCTGCGGCGGGAATGAAACGACTTGGTGTTCATGAAAAAAATCATCCGCTCGCATTCGATGAAATGCTTCCGGCGGTTGGGCAGGGCGCACTGGCGATCGAGTGCCGTTCGTCCGATGCAGAGCTCAAAGCCTTGCTGCAAACCATCAACGATCCGGATACTGAGATTACTGTTCGCGCGGAGCGTGCATTGTTAAAACGTTTGAACGGCAGCTGCCAGGTGCCGATTGCTGCCTTGTGCAAACGCCGTGCCGATACCAAGCTGGAACTGACCGGGCTGGTTGCTTCCGTTGACGGAAAAGAAGTATTTAAAACGCGCCGCATTGGCGAGAATCCGGAGGAGCTGGGCGTAGAAGCGGCCGAAGAGCTGCTTCACCAAGGCGCCGGTACTGTTCTGAAACGACTAGGCAGTGATCCAAATGCAAGATGAACATGGGAACGATGCGTTAACGTTAAAAGGAAAACAGGTGCTGGTCACGCGCGCGGCGAGCCAAAGCGGCAGCCTTTGTGAACATATTCGCAGTTGCGGGGGTGAACCGCTGCTTGTGCCGCTCATTGCCTATCGCCGGACAACCTTTTCCCAAACCGAACGCATGAAATGGTTGCAGGCTGTTCAGCAATCGGACTGGTTGATTTTTACCAGTCAGAATAGTTTGGACGCTTTTATGGAGCTCATTGATCGGCTTGATCGTTTGCAAGGGGTCAAGCTTGCTGCTGTTGGCAAAAAGACCGGCGAACGACTCGAAACCTATGGGCTCCGTGCAGACTTCATTCCAAAGTCTTATACAGGACAAGCACTGCTTGAAGCGTTCTGCAACGGTCGGTTGGCCGCTGAGCAAGTAACAATCCCGCTCAGTTCTTTATCAAATCGAACACTTATTGATGGGTTCAATGACTTGGGGATCAAGGTGGCGAGCCGTGTTCTCTACCAAACGATTGCGGATCAGGCGAGTCAAAAGCGACTTGAAGAAGCAGTCGCATCCAAGCAGCTTTCGGCGATCACTTTTGCTAGTCCATCCGCCGTTCGCTTTTTTACCGAGCTCTTGCCCGAAAAACGATGGCGCAGTGCTTTAAACCGCTGCGTTGTGGCAGTGATCGGCAAGACAACGGCCGATTCACTTGAAAAGCTTGGTGTTGTTGCGGATGTCGTACCGGAAACGTTCACAGCGGCAAGCATGATTGACGCACTGGCAAACTACTATTTAAACAAAGAAGGAAGTAATCAAAATGAACAGCAAGCTTAACTTTGACCGTCATCGTCGTCTTAGAGGAACTTCAGTACTCAGAACAATGGTCCGGGAGACATTCCTGCGGCCAACGGACTTTATCTATCCTATATTTGTGACGGAAGAGGGCAGCAACATCAAGTCGGAAATCAAATCGATGCCGAATGTTTACCAGTACTCGCTCGACCGATTGGATGAAGAACTTGACGAAGTTGTTTCGCTCGGCATTCCGTCAATCATGTTTTTTGGTATCCCAAAGGAAAAGGATGCGGTCGGTTCCGGTGCTTATGATGATCAAGGCATTGTCCAGAAGGCAATCCGGCAAACGAAACAGAAGTATCCGGATCTGGTTGTGATTGCCGATACATGTATGTGTGAATATACAGATCACGGTCACTGCGGCATCATTCATAATGACGACGTGGATAACGACGAAAGTCTGACCTATATCGCTAAAACGGCTGTATCACAGGCAAAAGCCGGAGCGGATATCATTGCTCCTTCTAATATGATGGACGGTTTTGTAATCAGTATTCGCCAGGCGCTTGATGAAGCAGGCTTCGCGCAAATTCCGATCATGTCCTATGCAGTGAAATATGCATCCAGCTTCTTCGGTCCGTTCCGCGATGCGGCGGAAAGTGCACCGAAGTTCGGTAACCGTAAAACGTACCAAATGGATCCGGCGAACCGCAGAGAGGCATTGCGAGAAGCTGAATCGGATATCAAGGAAGGCGCTGATTTTCTGATCGTCAAACCGGCATTGCCTTACCTTGATGTGCTGCGCGATGTGCGCAATCAAACCAATATTCCGCTCGTTGCCTATAACGTCAGCGGCGAATATTCGATGGTTAAGGCAGCAGCGCTCAATGGATGGATTGATGAGAAAGCGGTTGTTCTTGAAGCGCTGACCGCGATGAAACGTGCCGGAGCTGATCTGATTATCACCTATCATGCAAAGGACGCGATCCGCTGGCTTCGTGAAGAATAATCCGACAAAAAACTATAGAATGAATGAACCCGGACAAACAGCTGTCCGGGTTTTTTACTAAGAAAAACTCGGTGCCGGGAATCCAGTTGACAACCGGATTTCAGTCACCGAGAACGCTTAACCTTTATTTTGTTTGCCTGCATGGTTACTGATCTGACCGCAACCGCCTGGAATACTCGTGAACAAATTGGGTCAGCGCAAGTAATTTGTCCTCGCTGACTTCAGGAAAGATGCCGTGACCGAGGTTGAAAATATATCCGGGCCTTCCGTTCCTTTCTTCTAAAAGCCGTTTTGCCCGTTCCTTCAGCAGCGGAAGCGGCGCAAGAAGCAGCGATGGATCGAGATTGCCTTGGACCGCTTTTTCAATGCCAAGCCGCTCCAAATCAGCGAAACTTGTCCGCCAGTCAAAGGAGAGCACGTCAACCGGGAGCTGATTCCATTCAGGTAAAAGATGTCCGGCTCCGGCAGCAAAGTACAAACTTACCGCATGCGTCTTCTTCAGCTCAGAAAAAATTCGTTGCATCGTTGGTGCGAGATAGCGATGATAGTCTTCTGCGCTGAGTGCTCCGACCCATGAGTCAAAGACTTGTACCGCTTGCGCTCCGCAGCGAATCTGTGCATGCAGATAATTCAGCGTCATTTCTGCCAAATCCTCCATGAGTGCCGCCCAGTCTTCTGGGTGGGCATACATAAACCCCTTGGTGCGATGATAATTCTTCGACGGTCCGCCTTCAATAAGATAACTTGCGAGCGTAAACGGGGCGCCTGCAAAGCCGATCAAGGGCACATTTAATTGTTGATGGAGCAGTTGAATGGTTTCAAGAACATAAGGCACATCACTCGCCGACTCAAGCGGCTTCCAATGAGAAAAGTCGGCGCCTGTACGAATCGGGTGGCTGAACACCGGCCCGACCCCTTCAACAATCTCAACCTTCAATCCGCGTGCCTTAAGCGGGGTCATGATATCGGCGAAAAGGATCGCCGCATCAACACCGAGTTTTTCAACAGGAAGGCGCGTCACTTTGGCACATACATCTGGATGGTGGCTGATTTCAAAAAAAGAATAGTGTTCGCGTATTGCTCTGTATTCCGACTGATAGCGCCCCGCTTGCCGCATGAACCAAACAGGGGTAAACGGTACAGCTTCTTTTCGACACGCCCTCAGAAAAACATCATTAAACAGAATACTCATTCCTTTCAAGAAGTTCGTCAATTTTCTTTAACTTTTATCCTTTAATCCATTTATAGAAGGAGGTAAGCTCATCCTTCGTCCATTTTACGTGAAAAGCACGAGCCCTGCACCTATTTTGCTATGAGCTGCGAGATACATCTTTCGGTTCAGCGGGCAGCATGATGTGTATTTATAACGTCGTTGCTGCACGTGCCGTTGTCGGACTCGCCGGCTAAGAAGGCGAAATTCTTTGCAAGACCGTTGCTCCCGCCATCCTCTATAGCGCTGGCAAGGTCAGCCGCTTATCTGATCACTTTATTTTTCTGAACAGAACCCGTGTCCAATCAATGAAAAGAGCCCCTGAAATCGCACCCTAAGGAGTTGATTTCAGAGGCTCATTTTCCGTCATTCAGTGCGGTCAATGCGGTCAACGTTTATTGGTCATTCCATACTTTCTTTGCAGTAGTGACCACATGTTTTAATTTCGCCCATTGCTGATCCTCGGTTAACTTGTTGCCTTCTTCAGTGGATGCGAAACCGCATTGTGTGGACAGACATAGATTTTTTAATGGAACAAAAGCGGTTGCTTCTTCAATTCGTTTTTGCAGCTTTTCTTCAGATTCCAGTTCAGGGAACTTGGACGTTATGAGACCTAGAACAACCTTTTTGTCAGCACCATGTTGGAAAATTTCTCTGAGCGGCGCGAAATCACCGGCGCGTTCATTATCGTATTCAAGAAAATAGCCGTCGATGTTAAGCTGTGCAAGATAAGAGGCAACCGGTCCATAGCCGCCGGAAAACAGGAAGGTGGAGCGGAAGTTGCCGCGACAAATGTGCATGGTGATCGTTAAATCTTCAGGCAAATCTTTGACTGCAGCATTGATGACCGTGACACCGTCTTGAGCGAGTTGTTCATAGCTTGCTTTTTCTTCACTGCTTTTTGCATTGCTGATTCGGTCGATCAGAAAGGCCCAGGTGGTGTCGTCGAGTTGAAGATAGCGGCAGCCAAGTTCGTAGAAATGCAGGATCGTTTGGCGATAGGCCGTTGCGAGATCTGCTAAGAAGGCGGCGCGTGTTTCATAGAAGTGAACGGCTTGATCATCTCGGTGATCACGGAAATAGAGTGTAGGACTTGGGATCGTTTGCTTTGCCAGCACGCCTTCAGGTACGATACGCTGCAGGTATGTAAATGCTTTGTAGAATGGATGGTCCGGATTGTAGGCTACTTTATCAACGAATCGAACATTGGTATCGCGAGTATGAGCACCCTTAAATTTATAGCTTTCATGCTGAGCGTAGGTTTCTATCCCTTTAAGATTGGCGAGAAAATCCAAATGCCACCAGCTACGACGAAATTCGCCGTCGGTTACGGCTTTTAGTCCTAATGCAACTTGCTTATCGACGATTTTCTTGATTTCCTCATCTTCGACTTTGGTCAATGCAGCCTGGTCAATTTTTCCTTCATGAAATGCGTTGCGTGCTTCTTTCAATGCTTGTGGACGCAGGAGACTTCCTACTTGGTCGAATCGGAATGGCGCTTTTTTTGCTGTGCTTACGGTCATTTCTGTATCCTCCTCAATTTTAACGGCGCAATCATTCATCACGCAGGGAACGCTAAGCGATCAAACGGGTGCTTCAGAGCAAATAAAAAAGTCTTCTTTTTGGGGAATAAGAAGACTGTACGTTCATGTCTCTTCTTATCCCTCCGGCGTTTTAAATGCCGGCTGGGATTAGCACCTTGTCGCAAAACGACGGTTGCTGAAGCGTCATCAGGCCAGTCCCTCGACTTCTCTAGATAAGAATGATTGATTCATTTATTTGATTGTCTTGAAGTCTACGCTAAATCGATTGGTTTTTCAAGCTTTTTTTTTTCAATATGTTCATCGCTTTAATTGGTTCACGGAAATGATCCTGGTTTGTTCCAAAAAATGAGTGGAACAGCGACCGGATGGAGTCATGCATCTTTTGGGGCTGCCGGTCAAAGCGAACGGCCGAGTTTCGCTGCAAAAAAACGGATCGTCTGCTCAAATCAGGACATAATTATTGACAAGCAATGCCATCCTTTTTTACGATAAAGTTATCCTAGTATAAAGCTGGTGATTTAATGGAAAAGGTGAACATCGGTCGAACGGAACTTACCGTAAATCCGCTTGGCCTTGGAACAAATAAAATTGGTGGGTATAACTTGTTTCCCAATCTTGATGATGAGATGGGAAAGCAGGTCGTTCAAACGGCCATTGACCACGATGTTGAAATGATTGATACCGCATTTATGTACGGGTTCGGTCATTCTGAAGAACTGATCGGTGACGTGCTGAAGAACAATGATCGTGAAAAAGTGATTTTGGCAACGAAAGGTGCACAGCAAATTGCCGCGGATCGCTCCGTCACGTTGAATAATAATCCTGAATTTCTGACGCAAGCAGTTGATGAAAGCCTGAAACGACTGCAGACCGATTATTTGGATATCTATTATATCCATTTTCCAGATCAGAACACGCCGAAGGCAGAAGCAGTCGGAGCACTTCAGCGCTTGAGAGAAGCGGGGAAGATTCGGGCAATCGGCATTTCGAACTTTAGCTTAGAACAAATTAAAGAAGCTGATGCCGACGGTTATGTTGATTTAGTAGAAAATCAATATAATTTGCTGCAGCAGGATGCGATGCATGAAGTTGTCCCTTATCTGAAGGAACGTGGGATTACCTTTGTGCCTTATGAACCGTTTGCTGCCGCACTTTTGACCGGACGCTACAGCCCGGATAACTTGCCGCATTTTGATGAGGGCGATCACCGTCTGTCGATTGATTTGTATCAACCGGATCAATTGAAGCGAAATGTTGAAAAAGTTGAGAAGCTGAAGCCGATTGCTTCGCGCTATGGTGTCTCAACGGCACAACTTGTTCTTGCTTGGTACATGAAGAATCCGCTGATCGGACCCGTGATTCCAGGAGCGCGCACAACGGAACAGCTGCTGGCGAATGTGGCGAGTGTTTCTATAGCGCTTCGTGATGAGGATTATCAAGCGATCGATCACATCTTTGCTTCCGCAAATTTGTAATCCGTTGAGCAGTCTCATGCTAATGGAGTATGATGAGAAGTGCAGTACAGGGGACGCTTGATCGCGCAATTTTATTATCTGAATGTATGAAGAACTGCAAAAGGTTAAATAAAGAATGGAGCAGCCGTTTTCGAGGGGTTTCCTCGCTGAAGCGGCTGCTTTTTCTTTGTGCGCTTCACCAGGCATGTGTGTCTTTTTCTACATAATAGGTGTTCTAACTTTTCGGCATCCCTAGGATGTGCATACACATAAGAGAAGGAGGTTGTTTAATAATGGCTAAATACAGTATTCATGCCGGACATAATTCCTTTGTTCCTGGTGCTCAGGGGTTTATCAAGGAAGAAGTCGTTAATCGGCAAATCAAGAACGCGGTTATCAACGATCTTCGAGCAGCAGGTCATACGGTCTACGATGATACGGATGACCAAGCAAAAACACAAAACGAGAATCTTGCTGCAATTGTGCGCAAAATAAACAGCCACACTAATCTCAGTTTAGTCGTCTCGATCCATTTAAATGCAGGCGGTGGAACGGGGATTGAGGTTTACCAACCCGATATACGAACAAATGGGGTTGCGCAGCGTGTGCTCAATGCAGTTTGCGCGGTAACGGGATTAAAAAATCGCGGCGTCCACATGAATTCGAGTTTATATGTTCTGCGCAATACGACGGCTCCTGCGATTCTGGTTGAATGCGGCTTCGTGGATCATCAAAGCGATGCAACTTTCGTTTCTACCCATACCGATGCAATTGGTCGGGCCATTGCAGAAGGCATCTTAGGAAGCACCATCACGTCAAAAAAGTCGCGTGCGGCAAGTCCAAAAGTGGTAAGTCCGAAAAAAGAAGCTGCCCCTTCATCCGTTCAGGCTGCTTCATTACTGCAAAGAGGCAGTCACGGTTCAACGGTCAAAGTCATGCAGCAGAATTTAATTCATGCCGGATACAGTGTGGGCAGCGCGGGTGCGGACGGTATCTTTGGTGCAGCAACAGAAGCCGCCGTTCGCGCACTGCAGCGTGACTCAGGAATTACGGTGGACGGAATTGTCGGCCAGCAAACCCAACTTGCACTCAGTCAGGCGCTAAGAGGTGGTTTGGCTGTAGTTCCGTACCCGGGACACATCATCAAACGGGGAAGCCGCGGCCACGATGTGGAAAGAATCCAACGTGCGCTGAAGCTTTCGGTAGACGGCATCTTTGGACCTGCGACCGAGAAAGCAGTCAAAGCCTATCAGCGACGCCATAATCTTTCTGTAGATGGAATCGTAGGACCAGAAACTTGGAACACGTTGTTTTAATTGTTAAGGATACATTCTAATGAGTGAAAAACCCAAAAAAATCGAGAGAAGTGCTTTCCTCGATTTTTTTGGGCATTTTTTTTTAGTGTTGTTTTACGATTGTCGTAACTCTTTTCCGCATGAAAAAGGTAAACAACCATATAGCAATGAGCAGTGTAGCGAGTAAATAGCCGACAGCGTTCAAATTCATCGTTTCGATAAATTTCCAAAGATTATATGAACAAATGAAGAAAAATGACAATTTATCAAATTTTTAATTGGTAACATTTAAAAAAGATCATGCGGTGTCATCGATTCAAAATCGATAGATCGTTCAAAGGGAATAGATCCTATTCACACAGTTATACTGAATAAAGAATTGGTTTTACGCAGCTCGTTGATTCTTATGATTACAAGTTGTCTATTAAGGGATGATCGCTATGAATTTTTACAGCTATGACTACATCGAAGGCCAAACCGATACGGCAACTTTTGTACAGTTTGGTTTTATGGCGGCGCTGCTTCTCATTATTTTCTTCTTTATTCTCCGCTTTAGAAAAAGGCGGATGCCCCATAAATATACGGAGATCATTTTTTTAGCTGGAATTCTGATTATCTTGCTTGCGGGGATCCAAGTGAATGATTGGCTGAACCGTGAGCATGTACAAAATGAATACCGCGGCGTGCTCAATCAGATGCGGCAGCTGTCACGTGAGTTGGATGTTCCAGTGGATCACATTTACACCAATCATCTGAAGCCGGATGAGGTGGCTTTATTTCTGGCAGGTGATCACTTCTACCGATTGGAACGAACAGAGGGCGATCCCGATCATTATATGCTTGAGCGGATTCAGGTGATCAATGAATTCTCCGTGAAACTCATCGAAAAGTGAAGGGGGATGCAGTGTGTTTTCATACATGGACGTAGCCATTAAGTTAGTCATCGGTCTCATCTGCCTCGTCATTTCCATCAATATGTCGGGCAAAGGCAATCTGGCGCCGCTATCTGCTGCCGATCAAATCCAGAATTATGTGCTTGGCGGGATCATAGGCGGTGTGATCTATAACCCAGACATTACAATTATGCAATTTCTGATTGTTCTGCTCATCTGGTCAGGATTGATTATCACGATGAGGATCTTGAAGACGAAAAACAGTGAAGTGCGCAAGTGGATTGATGGTGATCCAATTGTCATTGTTAATAAGGGTAGGATGATTCCCAAAAATTTTAAGAAAGCCAATCTTTCGGTTACCGATTTTGCGACCATGCTGCGGATGCAGGACATTTACACAATAAAAGATGTGAGCAGAGCGCAGGTTGAACAGAACGGGCATCTCACCGTATTGAAAAAAGATAACGAACGGCTTGGCTTTATTCTTGTCGCCGAAGGTTCGATTGATTATGATATGCTTGATTTGATGGACAAGGATGAACAATGGCTGGTTGACGTGTTTCGGAACATGGGGATTGAATCGAAGGAAGATGTCTTTTGCGCGGAGTACTACAAGGGTTCGATTACCGTATATACAGACGATATGGAGAAACAAACCTCCCCTGTTGCGGTTATGCGCAAAGACCCTCTTTGAGGCCGACGAGCCGTGTTTCACAACGATGCAATCGCTATGTGATGGATGGGAGCGGTGAACGTGGCGTATATCATTAAATTTATCTACGGGTTTTTATTGCCCCCAGGACTGTTTGTGACGGTACTTGCGTTATTGAGTGTAATTCTGTTTCGGAAAAAGAGCAAATGGGCAATTTTGCTTGGAGCTGTTACCTGCCTTATGTATCTTAGCTTCATTCCGCTTACCGGGATTCTTTTGGTTCACCCTCTGGAAAATCATTATCAGCCGCCGGAAAAACCGAAGGGCGATGTCCTGGTTATGCTTGGCGGAGGAGCGACGCTCGGAACGCCTGATTTAGGAGGGAAGGGGCAGCTGTCCGGCAATGCGGCGAATCGATTACTGACAACGTTCCGATTGTATCAGAAAACGCATTTACCGATCATTTTAAGCGGAGGAAAGGTCTATCCGGACAGTGGTGTTGAGGCTGAGATCGGTAAGCGTCAACTCATGGCACTTGGCGTACCTGCGAACAAGATTATTACGGAAACCAAGAGCATTACAACGAAAACCAATGCTCAAAATACGAAAAAGGTAATGGAAGCATATCGATTTAAGCGGCCGATTCTGATTACATCGGCCTTTCATTTGCCGCGTGCGGTTTTACTGTTTCAGAAGGAAGGAATTCGCGTGACGCCATACCCGACCGATTATCTTGAAAGCAGGCGCGCTGCACTTTATCCCGGTCAGTTTGTTCCCGCAAGTGGAGGTACCGCATTTACGGCGTTAAAGGAATATGTCGGGATGTTCGCCTCACGCTTTTAACAACCGAGAAAAGGGCATCCGCAGCTCGGATGCCCTTTCTCAGGAGGCTTGACATTTATTTGCGCCATTCGGCACCACTCGATTTGGTGTCGGGTCGAATGAGCCGTCGCTTTTCAACGCTCAATCGGAATTAGTAGCAAAATGCTGCACCTACAATGATTAACAAAATGAACAGTACAACAAGAAGTGCGAAGCCGTTTCCTACACCGCATCCGCAGCCGGCACCGCCTTTTACTGGTTCGCCCATCAGAACACCCCCTCATGATCGGATACTGCATTATATGTTGCAGTTACCTAGAATGGGAGGGCAAATGTACCGATTTTTTTCGGATTGTCGCTTCGCCGGCGATTAAAATGGTTGCCGGATACTGTTGAAAATCAGTGTCATGGCAAATGCAGCCAAGAAAAAGATCACTGCCGCATAGTCACGTCGCCCAAGTTTCAAAGGATGCAATTTTGTCCGGCCTTCGCCGCCATGGTAGCAACGGCATTCAATCGCATTGGTCAATTCAAACGCACGACGGAATGCCGACATGAACAGAGGAAGGATCACCGGAAAAAAGGCGCGGATCCTATTGAGAATTGTCCCGGTAGCAAACTGGGCGCCACGCGCTTTCTGTGCTTCGATGATTCGGTCGAGCTCTTCAGCGAGCGTTGGCAGAAAGCGCAGTGTGATTGACAGCGTCATCGATAGCTCGCTAACCGGAAAATGAAGACGTTTCAGTGGTGCAAGCAATTGTTCCAATCCGCTTGCCAATGCATTGAGCGACGTGGTGTATGTAATGAGCGAGCAGCCGGCGATCAGTGTGATCAGACGGACCAGTAAAGTAAACCCGGTAAACAAGCCTTGATCTGTGATACGGAGAAACGCATAGTGCCACAAGACATGACCGGATACATAAAAAATGTTCAGCAGCGCGGTAACGATAATCACCGGAATAATCGGGCGAACGGCTCGAAATACTTTTCGCGCGGGCACTTGGGCACATACTATATAAATCCAGAGCAGCAAAAGTAAAAAGATCAGACTGAGCGCACTTTTTGTCAAAAATACTTGAATGATGAACAGAAAGGTAAGCATCAGTTTTGTCCGCGGATCAAGCCGGTGCATGAGTGAATGTCCGGGAATAAACTGACCGACGGTAAGATCGCGCGTCATGGACGATCCGCCTCCTTAAGAAAACGAAGCAGCTCCTGCTCTGCCTGCTCAACGGTATAGGCTTCTGTTTTAACGGAGTAGCCTTTTGCTTTGAGCCCAAGCAGAACCTTGGTGCTTTGCGGAATATCCAGCCCAATCGACACAAGTTTCTCGGCTTGAGCAAAAATAGAGGCAACCGGTCCGTCCAGTGCGACGCTGCCCTGGTCGAGCACAACGACGCGATCAACAAAATCGGCGATATCTTCCATGCTGTGCGAGACAAGCACGACTGCTGCCCCGCTTTTCCGACGATAGTGACGGAGCGCATCAAAAAGGGCATGACGTCCCTCGGGGTCAAGACCGGCTGCCGGTTCGTCTAGAATCAGCACTTTTGGGCGCATTGCAAGGACACCGGCAATGGCGACTCGGCGCATTTCGCCCCCGGACAGCCGGAAGGGATTGCGTTCCAGGTACGAGTTGTCGAGTCCAACGCATTGCAAGGATTCGCGAATGCGGGCGTTCATTTCTTCTTGACCAATTCCCATATTCCGCGGACCATAGGCGATATCTTTGCCGACCGTATCCTCGAAGATCTGCGCCTCCGGATATTGAAAAACCAGCCCAATCTGAAAACGGATCGAACGGATTTCGTTCGGTTTTTTCCATAAATCATTGCCTTGGTACACCACCTGTCCGGAGTTGGGGCGAAGCAGTCCATTAAAATGGCGGATCAGCGTTGACTTTCCAGAACCGGTATGCCCGATCAGGCCAACGGATTCACCGGCGTCAACAGCCATGGAAACATCACGAAGCGCATGCTTTTCAAAAGCAGTCCCCGGGCTATAGCAATAATTTATATTTTTTAATTCAATAAGTGCCATAATCTTCCTCCCTGACAGCCGTTAATGCATCGATGCATTGCTCAACGTGGATGATTGGATCAGGGAGGCGGATCCCTTGCTGTCGCAAGCGCAGCACAAGCGCGACGACCTGCGGCACATCCAACTTCAATTGTTTGAGCAAATCAATCTGATAAAAGACGTGTTCGGGTCGATCATCCATAACTACTTTTCCCTGATTCATGAGCAGCACGCGGCTTGCTTCAGCCGCTTCATCCATGTGGTGCGTAATTAAAAGGATCGTTATTCCCAATTCATGATTGAGACGTTTGACAATGCGCATGACATCGGCTCGGCCTTTTGGGTCGAGCATGGAGGTTGCCTCATCCATGACAATGCATTGCGGGCGCATGGCAAGAATGCCGGCGATGGCAATGCGCTGCTTCTGACCACCGGATAGTTTGAACGGGGAATGCCGTTTGTAATCCAGCATATCCACTGCATCAAGCGCCCAGTCCACACGTCTTTGAATCTCGCTGGGCTTCATGCCAAGATTTTCCGGTGCAAAAGCAACATCTTCTTCGACCAGCGTCGAGATGAGCTGGTTATCCGGATTTTGAAAGACCATGCCGACCGTTTGACGAATTGCATCAAGCTTTTGGTGGTCCGCCGTATCCATACCTTGTATTTGAACGGAGCCGTCTGAAGGAAGCAGCAATCCGTTCAAATGCTTGGCCAATGTTGACTTCCCGCACCCGTTCGGCCCGAGAATCGCGACAAACTCGCCTTGATGGATTGACAGATCGATCCCGTTCAAAATCCATTTTTGCTTGGTTTGGTGATGCAGATATTGAAAATAAAGGTTCTGCGTTTCAATCAGCGCACTCATGACTGCTCCTTAGGGTAGGATTTGTGGGTATATAAAAAAGTTCGGACAAAATGATTGTCCGAACTTAATCATACCATCTTTTTATAAGGGTTTGGAGACCCCTTTGTTTGAATCAAAGATCGACAATCCCTTTTTGAGTGGGAAGTACAGTACGGTGACGATGATCACTGTAGATATTGCGTTAATCGCCGTTGCAGGAAGACTGGTGAAGGCTGCAACCACTGCTGGAGTAAATGCACTCCCAAGCAACAGTTTCTCAATCAAGCCATGCAAGAATTCAAGCGCAATCTTTGATACTCCGGCAACCAAAGCAAGAATAAAGATGTTGAGCGGGCTGTCCTGATGTTTGAGCAGTGTGAAAGCTCCGCTGACAATTGCTGCAACAAGAAAAGCGAGAATGACGGTCACCGGAGCGGTGGATGCGTAGCCATTGAGCAGATCGAATAAGCCGAGTCCGATCGCCCCCGCTAAACCACCACGAAAACCGCCAAGCAGCAAGACGGAAAGCACAAGCAGCGAGTTGCCGAAATGAATAAATGGGGCGCCTACCGCTGCCGGCAAGGGAATTCTCAATGCTGAAATGCCCAAATAAGTTACTGCTGCAAACAATGCAACGAGTACGATGTCGCGAACGCCAAATGATTTACTTTGCTTGCTCATAATCGACTCTCCTCTGAAAAGAATAATGAAAGACATTAGTTCAATAAAACCCACTAGCTTACAAGGGATTAAGACTGATATTACCCTTTGCTTACGGAACTGTCAATAGAATTTCTTAAAGAACAGAAGTAACTTTTTTCGCATCATTTTCCCGCTTCACATAATAAGCAGAGGATCATGCGCGGATACTAGCAAGAGCGGCATAACCACAGTGAAGTGTCGCTTGTTCTTAGCTGAACTTCGCCGGTGAAACAGAACAGATGACAGAGCACTAGACCACAGTTTACAATAGAGGAAAGGAGTGAATACGATGGCTGAAAAAAAAGTATTGATGATTACTCAGACCGTATGCCCGTATTGCGATCGGGCTAAGATGGTCTTAAACCATGCGCTGGAAGGAAAATATAACGATCAAATCGAGCTGCTCGTACGCGAGGATGACCAGAAACGTTTTGATCAGCTGAAGCAAAAATACCAATTCTTGACCGTTCCGACATTTATTGATAAAAAAACAGGCAAATTATTAAGTGATTCAAAAGAAGAAACGATTACTGCGTTCATGAAAGAAGCGATTGGCTGAGGGCGCTCAGCAAATAAGGATGTCTCAAAAGTCTGCGGACTCAAGAGGCATTCTTTTTTTTTCGCAAATGAGAAAGTCATGATCTTGGACCTTCTCATACTGGAATAAGCCGCATTTCTCCAATAAGGGAGATCTCGCCAAAATGTTGTTAAACGAAAGCGAAAATAAAAAAGGGGTTTTCTGCCGGCGTTATTTTAGGTACGATGATAACAGGCAAAAGCCTCATAAGCAGTTGCCTCTTCCATTTGCTATTCAAAGACTTTAATGATGAACATAAGGAGACGTACGGATGAATTCGTTATCATGGTTTATTGATGTCTTTCTCCATATTGATCAATTTTTAACGCAAATTGTCAATCAGTATGGCGCATGGACGTATATTATCTTATTTATCGTGATTTTTATTGAGACAGGCCTGGTTATTTGCCCGTTTCTTCCAGGTGATTCGCTGCTGTTTGCGGCCGGTGCGATCGCTGCCCATGCAGGTTCTGAACTGAGTTTGGCACTGCTTCTTTTTTTGATTGCGATCGCGGCAATACTGGGCGATACATTGAACTATTGGCTGGGGCGTGAAATTGGTCAGTCCTTTGAGAAGCACAATCGATTTCAGCGATTGATCAATCAAGAAAAAATGGTTAAGGCGGAGCACTTCTTTAATAAATATGGTGGATTTGCAGTTTTTCTCGGGCGTTTTGCACCATTCATTCGCACGTTTATTCCTTTTATCGCTGGAGCAAGCCGGATGCATTATCCGTTCTTCCTTTTTTACAACATTATCGGCGGGGTTGTTTGGACACTTGCGGGTTTGCTGGCTGGCTTCTTCTTCGGTCAAATTCCGTTCATTAAAGAACACTTTTCGTTGATGATGGTGCTGATCATCTTTGTATCGCTTCTGCCTATGATTCTTGTGATGGTTACGAATAGGATCAAAGGAAAACGATTGGATTAAGTGTGCACCATTAAGGAAAACAAGCAATGATTTGATGGCGTCTCAAAGGACGTGATTCCTTTGAGACGCTTTTT
>NZ_BJMS01000065.1 GCF_006539285.1 Sporolactobacillus inulinus | reverse complement strand
TATAAAGTACTTGAGAGTGCAACTTAAAAAGCAAAACTTATTTTCCCGGTGATCCCTTGTATCTTTAAACACTATCTGGGTGACATTACGTAAAGAGCGACTCATTATTTTTCGATCATACTTATGTTGAAGTTGTTGGCCTGATCCTGAGCTTTAAGCCCTTGGTGACCATGGAATTCACCTCCCATCAAGATCCATTGTAGCACATATGTTCGCCTTAATGATGACTAAATGGCATTATTATGCAGTTACCGGGTTGCCCGTGGCGCGGATTCATCCCGGCCATGAATAGCCAGGTTTTCTCCGCTGGCAACCTTTATAAATGGATAATATGGTTAAAATGGAATGGTGCACCTTTTAGGGACTCGTTGGCTTTTTTTATCACACCAGAGAAATCAATCATCTGAATATTATGACATAAGGGAATCAGTATGTTTATGCAACGCTAGTATTTTTATTAATATAAAAATACTGTTTTTCACGTTAATTAGCTGAGTCATTAAGTCATATCAAATCCCTTTTTTGTGTGAATTTAGTCACAAATTTGTGTTTTATCAGAATACCGACTTTACGGGTAATACTGCAGGTCAAGTCCCCACATTTGTGTCCCGTGCTGGTCGAGTCCCCAAGTTTGTGTCGCAAAAAATTATGAAAAAAAAACGACACAAACTTGGGGATTTTGTAGATATTAAAGCTTTTTTTAGTCCCCATCTTCATGTCGCCAGACACTAAGCGAAAAATAGTCAAACAAGCTGGATTTCCCTAGGGAATATCCGGCTTGTTTTGTGCAAACGCTATGGGGGTGGTACCAGCGAAGCTGTCACAACCCGCAATAAGGAAATATCAAGATTTTTAATACTACTAACACGTATACCCCCATCCTGTTTTGGATGGGGGTTAAATGATGTAGAAATTTTTATAAAGGGTACTTTACCTTTAGCTTATTTACTAACGCTCCCGTAAAACGTAGGGGGAATCTCCCTTTGTTTTTTCTTTACCTCCGTTCCTTATTAAAATTAACTTGCTATAAAAGCCTTCAAAGAATTCACATATCCGTTTAACAGTTCTTCTTTATTCTTTGCTGGGAGCTTATAATAAGGTACTTCCGAAGGGAAAGTTAGACTGCTGAGGAGAATGCCCCCTATTTGATTGGCAAGGAGACCTATGTCCGGTTTATCTTCAAGTCTAGCGAAGTGTATATCCAATCCTTTTTTAAGCCCGTTATAAATAATAATCGGAAAATTAATATCTTCAGCTAAATGGCCCATAAAACTTTCGGCTAGAAGTGTTTTGGCAAGCTTTCGATTTTTTGACAGAGCCGTAAGCCGATCATCAAGTATGCGCCTTAAAAAATCCTCTGTCTCCGGTTCTTCTGCAAACTTCATGACTTTTGTATGGAATTCATTCTCGAGTGCTTTTTTCACCACGGTCTCAAACAGGTTCTGCTTAGTGGAAAATTTGCGGTAAAGCGTCACCTCAGCCACATCTGCCTCCTTGGCGATTTCCTGTGTTGTGGTCTGGAGAAATCCTTTTTTGATGAATACTTTGATTGCCGCATTCAAAATCTGGTCTGTTTTATCTCTCATATCTATTTCACCCCATTACAGTTTCCGATCCGCTTTCCTTGTCGCCCTTTGTTTGCACAAATCTGTCAAGGAACATCAAGATTGCTGGCAGGACGATAATCGTGCTAATAAGAGCGAAGGAAATGTTCACTAATGTCATCATACCAAAATTGCTCAAGATCACGAAGTCGGAAACAAGCAAAGCACTGAAACCTCCGATTGTTGTAAAGGCTGAAGCAAAAATAGCCTTGCCGATCTTTTGGTTGGCTGTTATGATCGCTTCCCGTCTCTCTGACCCTTTTCGACGCTCCTCATAAAATCGTTCCATAATCAAGATAGTGAATTCCGTGCCTATACCGATAATAAGAGCACCAAGGGTTGCCGTGAGCGGTGTATAGTTGATGTCAAACAAGTACATCATTCCACCTGACCACCCGACGATGAACAAAATCGGTAGTAAAGGAATGAATGCCTTAACCGGGTGCCGGTAAATCAAAAGCAACGCTATAAATACAAGGCCCATCCCCAGCAACGTCATTTTGTATCGGCCTGTTGTCAGTGCGGTAACCATTTCCACATCTAGAACCGACTTACCGGTTACTATCGCATTGATGCCTTCCGGCTGGCTTTCTGAAACGTATGCTTCCATTCTTGCTATGAAATTTTGCAATTCTTCTGCCTCAAGATGCTTGATGCCGACATTCACGACAGCGCTGTCTCTATTTTCATTCACAAAAAGCTTCAACTGTTCTTCCGGCATATCCGCTAGAATGTCGGCTGTTTCTTCCTGATCCGGCATCTCTCCATCATTTGCTTGCTTTAATAGTGCAGGCAATGAATTTGTATCGACGACAACTGACGGGAACTCACGTTGAAGAGAAGCAGTCAGTTCCTCAGTCCATTCCAACGTTTCTTTATCAAGTACGTTGTCTGTACTGTACATGATAGAGACCTGGTCGGTGGTACCCAGGATGTCACGCAATCTGTGAATATCCTCCAGTTCCTGGGTATCCTGGGGCATAAAGGTTTCTACATCTGTTTCCACCCCAGTATTCATATCCCCCCAAATGCCGGCTGTGGCTGTGACAATGGCGATTAAAAGGATCAGCCATCTGAGTTTAATAATTAAGTTGGTGAGCATGCCAAAAGCCTTCTCCATTTTTGAATGCTCAGGCTTTGCTTTCTGATTCTCTGTCCTTGATCTTGTGAAAAAATGATCCCGGGTAAATAGGATCGGAATCAGGATAAACAATCCGACTATAAAGCTGACCACCATGCCAATTGTCAGCATTTTTCCGAAGTCTTGTATCATTGGGACCGGTGACGTATACAAGGATAAAAACCCTACGGCTGTAGCTAAAAGAGCTGTAAGGACAGCGGGTGTCATCTTGATTACGGTCTTTTTGGCACTTTCGGTGCTTTTGTTTTTCATCTTTATTGTTCCTCCCCTTTCATTTCTTCTGTATATCTGCTTTGGAATTGAATTGCATAGTCAATACCGAGACCAATTAAAATCGGGAATACCGCCATCGAAACCATCGTGATTGGCACACTGATCCACCCCATCAATCCAACTGTACCAATTACAGCAATCAAGATTATCACAAGCGGCAATATGCGCCATTTCACACGGAACACAATACCGAGAACCAGAATCATGAACAAGATGGAAAGACCCATCATTTTTTGCATGCTATTTTTCATCTCTGTTCGGATCGAATTATCCAGAACCGGTTTTCCCGACACCATAGTGTCTATCCCTTCAATCGGGTTCTTTTCCATATAATCCTTTACAAAAGCAACTGCTTTACTTTTATTGGTGTCTGTAGCATCACCCGTAAACTTAATCATGAATATCATGTATTTTCCGTCGATAATCATGTCATTAAATATGGTGCGCAATGATCCGTCATCTTCATAAATCATTTGGTCAAGTGTCTCCTGTTTTTCTGGGATAACAGGCGACATGCTGTCAGAATAGGTAATCATTTCACTGAGATTATCACTTACAGAAATGAGATTTTCCCCCATTTTCGTAAGTCCCTCTGCAAGCTTTTCCAAATCTTTTTGCTGCTGGGCCTGTTTTTCGCCCATTTCATCGAGTTGGCTTTGCTGCCCTTTCAGTCCTTTTTCCATTCCCTGCAAGCCATTGATGGTATTTCTGGATACATTAGGGAGTTGTGCGCTTTTCTCGGAGGCGCTAACCATCTGATCAGCCATTCCGCCAAGTTTCAGACCAACCTGTTTTAACTCTGCTGCCTGTTTCTGCTGTGCCGGTCTTCCTGCAGCGGTCTTTTCCATTTGTGCGGCGGATTGCTGGAGTTTCAGTGCAACGTCCTTGAGTTGACTACCCATACTGGAATAGCCGTTTACTAATCCCCCTGTACCCTGCTCCAGTTTTTTCTGTCCTTCGACCATCTTACCGATGCCCTTTTCCATTTCAGATATTTTCGATCCAAAATCCGGTAAGCCTGACTGGCTTGAAGTATTTTCTTCCATGTTTGTACTGATTTCTTTAAGTTTTTCTCCCATTTCCTCCAGACCGTCAGCCATTTCCGTCAGGCCTTCTTCATATTTCTCGGCTTTTTTTTCGGATATTTTTAGAACAGCTGTATGGGGGCCGACGATTGAATAGATGCCCTCTTGTACCCGCAACTGACTTTCGAGGTCTTTCATTTGCTTCAAAGTGTCAGGTTTCAGCAATTTGGATTCATTATCAGCTTCGTAAATCACGATTACCGATTCACCGCCAAATTCCTGTTCCAAGGTAAGGTTATTCTGATAGACCTTTGTGTCTTCCTCAATAAGTGTGTTGTTCCCTGTTGCCATTTCCACCTGCTGCGCCCCGATGGCAAACAGTAATATAGCAACTATAGTAATCGTTATTACTTTTATTGGATTCTTTACGATCCTGTTTGCAATTGTTTTCAGTACCCTCATTTGTTCCCCTCCACGTTTGTTAGTAATAACTTACATTATATTTATAAATGTTAGTAGTCACTTACAAATAATATATCCTTTTATATTTTTTTGTCAAACTTAATTCTCTTGAAAAGGAAAGACCTCCAAAAAATGAGAATAGCATCTCTTTTCTAAATGGAATAGGAAAATTGCCAGGCAAACAAATTCCAAAAAAGGGAGATGCCATAAGGTTTATATAGTTCAAATACCGTTGAGAAATCCTACATCACGTCAAATAATAAATGAATTAGCACATAAAAAAGTCTAAAATTTGAAAAAACTTCTCAAACTTTTGATTTTAAGTACTGCTTCCGAAAAATCCATCAAGGTTGAAAACCGCCTAAAATATTTGAAGGAACATCCCTGTTAATCAAAGAAAAGGCCTACATATTACTCCTTGTTTTTAAAAATGCGATACAATATTTACCCTACTGCTAGTTGGTACTAAAAGTAAAATGAGAATTAAGGTACAAGGTATACCGAAACCTCCAAAGTTATGTTGTTTGGAGGTCTTTGGGAACTCTTTCATATCCATAGTGCTTAATGGTGAATGAAGCAATAATGCCAAAAGCGATAAATGCCATTGTACTTGATATTACAGTCCCTACTCCTGCCTCCCAAGGCAATGTAACCTTCCCTTGTGCAGCATTAAGAGGGATTACGATAGCCCACACAATCAGTCCCCAGATTGCACCAGTAACAAAAGTATTCAAACGTTGTATAGAAGTCACTTTCCTTATTATGAATAGCAGAATATATCCTCCGACTTGACCTGCAAGTATATGAGTGATTAGCTGCATAAAAGTTAACTTTGCCCCCATCTGAGATATTCCAATATTCTCTGCCAACATAACGATCCCTGCTTGAATTAAAGAACCAATCAAAAATCCTAATGAATACTTAATATACATTAGAGTACGCCTCCTTTTTTAGTTAATATTATCTATAGGTGCAGATTTATACCTTTTCTATATAAGAAGAGGTTAATTCTACAGTGTGCATACCTTTCAAATATAATGACGAAGAAAATCCAGATAGAAAACGAATTGCAGAATTTTTTACCGGAGTAGGTAGGTTGTAAGGTAAACGAACAATCTCTTGGAAATTGTATAAGAGACCTATTCTCACCCATCAGGAGATATGAAAAAATGGTCGGTTTTCCCTTCATAATGTTATATAGGTCCTTACTTTAATTTTTGGAAATGGAAGTTAAAGAAGGAGAACTCTCACAAATAATCCTTAATTAGAGTTTTTTTTACAATCTCACCCGTTTTCGGAATAAGAGTAACTAGAGATCTAATTTTATTTTTTTAAAGTAGTATTTTTGATGCTATAACCGTAACAAAAACGACCATTTCTGTTACATGATGTGAAAAATATATTTTGTCTGCCAATCTAGCATAAACAACGTAACAAAAATATGTAACAAAATATTTTGTAACAATATTAATTATTTAAGAGTTTTGGTACAATCATGCTGAAAGGTGAGGATATGAATGAAATTTGGTTACATGCGTGTTTCGACTATTGATCAAAATTTGGATCGCCAAAAAAGACAGCTTGAAAAATTTGGATGTGAACGCATCTTTTTTGAGAAAGTAACTGGAACGAAACGGGAACGTCCGGAACTAAACCGTATGCTGGAGTTTCTTCGTCCAGAAGACACCGTTGTTGTATCGGATTTAACTCGCTTATCCCGTTCCACGAAAGATCTGATTGAGATTACGGAACTCATCGCCCAAAAAGGAGCGCATTTAAAAAGTTTAAAGGAGTCTTGGCTGGATACAACAACGGCACATGGGAAAATGTTGTTTACTATTTTTGCAGGCATTGCTCAATTTGAGCGAGATCTCACCTCTGAACGGACAAAGGAAGGCATTTTAGCTGCAAAAAAACGGGGAAAATATCCTGGAAGACCAAAAGCTGATGAAGAAAAGATCAACTATGCCCTATATCTTATAGACCAAGGGTTGAGCCGGACAGATGCTGCCGAAAAGGCCGGTATTTCCCGTATGACTCTATATCGTAAGCTACAAAGGGGTGAAAAACATTGAAAAGGAATTGGGAATTAGATGAGCTAATTGATCACTTTATCCTTATGCCTGATGAACAAGAGCAGATTCAACTAAAAAGGGGAAATACGAAACTTGGGTTTGCTGTCATGTTTAAGTTTTTTCAATACGAAGCTAGGTTCCCTCATACCAAGAGTGAGATACCAAAGACAGTTATAGAGTACATCGCTAAGCAACTAGAGATGAATCCCGATGTTTTTTCTGAATATGATTGGACCGGACGGACCGTTACTTATCATCGTTCGGAAATCCGCACCTATTTTGGATTTCGCGAAGCTACTCTGCAGGATGTAGACTTATTGACAGACTGGCTTTGTAAGCACGTATTATTTCATAGCCATGAATTCAACTATGTTGAAGATAAGTTATACCAACAATATAGAGAATTAAAAATTGTGCCTCCCACCCCTGATCGAGTAGAGCGCCTTATTCGCTCTGCTACCTACTCCTATGAAGATAAATTTTTCGCTTCTATTTATCAAAGACTTTCTAGCCAGACATGTGAAGGACTAGATAAATTAATTAATCTTTTAGAAAAAGTTGAAGACACCTCAGAAGCAAAAGAATCATTAACATTTCATGAATTAAAATCCGATCCTGGACGCATTGGATTAGAAACAGTCTTCAAAGAACTACAGAAACTTCAAACCATAAAAGAGCTGCAATTACCCTATGATTTATTTAACGATATTTCACCAAAAATTTTAAAGAAATATAGAAAGCGTACAGCAACAGAGGATATCCGTGAATTGCGCCGGCATCCACCCCAGATTCGCTACACACTTTTATCTTCCTTCTTTTGGCTTCGAAGAGCAGAAATTACAGACGGTCTGATTGAACTACTTATACAAATTATTCATCGTATTAATGTTAGGGCCGAACGTAAAGTGGATAAAGAATTAATACATAATTTAAGGAAGGTAAATGGGAAAAACAATCTATTGTTCCAAATGGCTGAACAAGCGTTAGATAATCCAGATGGAATTATTCGGGATGTCCTTTATCCTGTTATCAGCGAGGAAACACTTAAAGATTTAGTAAAGGAATTTAAACATACAGGGCCTGCCTACAAACAGAAGGTATATACGATTATTCGTTCATCGTACAGTTCCCATTACCGCAGGATGGTTCCCCGTATTTTGGATATGTTAGAGTTTTGTTCAAATAATGAGGCTCATCATCCAGTAATCGAAGCGTTAGAACTTATAAAAAAATATATAAATTCAAATGCTCACTTTTTCCCGGATTCTGACCAGGTTCCATTAGATGGTGTGATCCGTCCCAGCTGGAGATACCTAGTCGTGGAACAGGAGACTTCAGGCGAAGAGAGAATCAATCGTATTAATTATGAGATTAGCACCTTGCAAGTCTTACGTGATAAGCTGCGATGCAAAGAAATATGGGTACCTGGTTCGGAACGATATCGTAATCCAGATGAAGATCTGCCACAGGACTTTGAACTGCACCGTGAAGAAAACTATAAAGCATTGAAAAAACCTATTAATCCAGATGATTTTATCGCAAATTTAAAGGAAGAAATGACAAAGGCATTAAATAAATTAGATCAAGGAATCCCTAAAAATAATAAGGTTCGCATTTTAGCAAAAGGAAAGGGAAATGGCCGAATATCTATTTCTCCTTTTGATCCGGTGCCGGAGCCAGTTAACCTATCACGCCTAAAAGCTGAAATTATGAAACGATGGCCAATGACGAGTTTACTAGATATCCTCAAGGAAGCCGATTTGCGTGTAAACTTTACGGACCTCTTTAAAACAGCTGCATCAAGAGAGGTCGTTAGTAAATATTTACTACAGAAGAGGCTTATCTTATGTTTATACGGTTTGGGGACAAATGCAGGGCTAAAGCGAGTTTCAAATGGGGAACATGGCGAAAAATACAAAGACCTATTATACATACGGCGAAAATATATAGATAAAGATAATCTACGGGGTGCAATTGCTGAGATTGTTAATGCCATTTTGCGAAATAAAATGACAGATATATGGGGAGAAGGAACAACTTCCTGTGCTTCCGATTCCAAGAAATTTGGTGCGTGGGACCAAAATCTAATGACTGAATGGCATATTCGGTATAGAGGCAGAGGTGTAATGATTTACTGGCATGTGGCTAAACATTCAACCTGTATCTACTCTCAATTAAAATCATGCTCTTCTTCTGAGGTAGCGTCTATGATTGAAGGAGTTTTGAAGCATTGTACAAGCATGGAGGTTGAAAAGAATTATGTAGACAGTCACGGTCAAAGCGAAGTAGCTTTTGCCTTTTGTCATCTCTTGGGTTTTCAGCTTATGCCAAGATTAAAAGCTATCAATTCACAAAAACTTTATAGGCCAGATAGTGGCATGAGTGATGCTTTCCCTAATTTACAACCTATTCTTACAAGACCTATCAACTGGGAATTGATTCGTCAGCAATATGATCAGATGATTAAATATGCTACAGCCCTGCGTCTTGGAACAGCCGAAACAGAGGCTATCTTAAAACGATTTACAAGAAGTAATTTAAAACACTCGACTTATCAGGCCCTGTCTGAGCTGGGAAAAGTTATTAAAACCATTTTCTTGTGTGATTATTTGGATTCTGAAGATATTCGGAGAGAAATTAATGAAGGCCTTAATGTTGTAGAGAATTGGAATTCCGCCAATGGCTTTATTTTCTATGGAAAAGGTGGAGAAATTTCTACAAATAGATTGGAAGACCAAGAGGTTGCCGTTCTTTCCCTGCATTTATTACAAAATTGCCTCGTGTATATTAATACACTCATGATTCAATCTGTATTATCAGAAAAGCAGTGGCAGGATATGATGACACCTGAAGACTTGAGAGCGTTAAGTCCACTTATATATAGCCATGTAAATCCTTATGGTATCTTTAAATTGGATATGATGGAGAGAATTCCAATCGAAGAAAGGCAATCAGAAATAGAAAACACTTTGCATATTTAACTTTATTCCTTATTGCGGGTAGTGACAGCTTCGCTGGTACTACCCCCTATGGAGGATCAACTTTTAAACCGAAGAGGAGGCATATATTTTCTACCGCTTCTTTTTAGATGAATTTATTTTCTTTCTTAAATATTTACTTTCCTTGAAGATGTTCAAACACTCTGGACAGTTCCATTGGTAAATCGCCAGGCTTACGTGCTGTAATAAATTGACCGTCCTCTACCATAGGTTCATTTACATAGACACCGCCAGCCTCAGTTATTTCATTAGCAACTTCGTGCCAAAATGTCATATTGCGTCCTTTTACAAGCCCAGCCGACGCAAGTAATTGTGGACCGTGACAGACAGCACCAATAAGATTTCCGCTCTTTGCAAATTCCTGTACAAAATGAATAGCTTCTGGAATTTGTCTGAGTGCACCAGGTGCCAATCCTCCAGGAATATAAAGAAGTTTGTAATCCTCTGGATTGCATTCATTAAGTCTTTTTGTAACCTGTAGTTCCATCCCACGGTAAGCCTTCAATACTCCACCTGCTTGAAAATAAGTTCTTTTCTCCGTTGAAGTTCTTGCTTTAAGCTTTCTTCCTTTATTCGCTTGCAATTTTCACACTGACAATTTGGAGCATCCTGATGTCCACATTTTGGGCAATATGATATGCTTTCGCCTTGGTTATAGCCATGCAGTGAGGTCCAATCTTGTACCATCTTTGTACGGCAGTAAAAACAATGAGTGTCCGTCAATTTTTTTGGAAAAGTGAATATGAGCCTGGATGTGGGAACCTTCACCTTGTAATCTTTTATTAATCTAGTTACCTTCTCACCAGCATAGTACTTGTTAATTAATTCAACTATTTCAGCTTTTGTTAAATGACTGATCTTATCATTGACATGAGAAAAATCCAGTTCGTTTTCAGTGATTTTCATTTTGAGTTCATCATTCCTAATTAATTTCTATTCACTTTTTTACATTTTCTTACTGTTTGTTTTCGGCAATTAGAAAATGCATGTTTTGGCAATTTAATTAATTTTATAATTCTCATTTGGTGAGTATCATAAATGGCTTGACATGGAGCCTCTGCGGATACAGTTTTACCGCAAAAGCGGCAGGCACATTGGTTTTGCACGGCTTATTAGCCTACCGCATCCGCCTCTCCATGTAAAGCCGTGCATTGAACTTATTATAATTTGCTAATTGCCAAATACTACATTCCTTAGTTGCCACTAACACTGTTTATCCCTGATTAATAAAAGGCTTTCATTTTATTTTACCATATACATCCAACAAAATTACTAGCCTTAGATTGCACTTATAATAAAATACTTTTGTTTCCACTTACAAATTAACTATTTACAAAATCAGAGCAAAGAAAAACTCGGAGGCCGAAGTCCGATTGAATATCAGATTGGGACAACCGAGCAACCAATATAATTAAACTGTCCAACTTTTGGGGTTTACATCAAGTCAATTTTTTGGCAAAACAAGCAGCTTAAAACCAAAAATTAGATGTCCCCTTAAAGGACGATCAACTATTTCTCCTAACCGTTTTAAACAAGAAGCGATATCTTTTCAAAAACTCTATCTGCCCAATGTCTGCTGTCTTTACTTGTATGCTTCAGCTTTGCATAATTCACGTGTTGCAAGCAATCCTTAGACCAGCTGCCGCTTTTTAAAACCAATGTATTAAGCAAATTATGTATGCCTCTTTCTTCATCACCCCTGTTTTTCACATTTTTTATCCGGACAAGAAGAGTCGATAGGGAGCGCTGATCCGGACGGGCAACTTCTAATATAAAAACGGGCTGTAAATAGCGTGGCACTACTCTCACCACAGCACATATCCGTCTTTCTCCATTCGGCAACCATGCAAATTTTCTGCCTAAGGGCAGAGGAACAGGAGATGCCGAGATTTGAAACTCCTGATGTATGTCAGCAAAAATTCTAAGCATTTGATAAAAATCTTCCAGCCCAAATTTCTTCGCATCAGGCAATTCAATTGGCTTAAAATCAATTGGCTGCAAGGTGCCACCAGCAATTGGTTCATCGACACTTGCAGCGATGACTTGGGCTCCCCCTCCTCCTTTCTTAGTTATATATGTATCCCCCTGGTTAACTTGCTGCTGAGTTTTGGGAATCCGCTTTATCTCGATTGGATTTTGAAAAGAGATTTGCGTATCATCCAGTTCGATTACCGGTTGATGGATGTCTTCCTTGGCCTCATCCTTCCGATCATTGTTTACCTCAAAATCTTGTTCTTTTTCCCATTTTGTTTTTTGCTTTTTCTTAGGATTGGGGACGTAATATCGCTGTTTTATGGCGTCATGACTATAATTAATTCTATCAAATGCGATATCCGCTCCGGTAAAACGAAGCAGTTCATAAATAAGAACTTGATCTTTTATTCGTCGGCCTCTAACTGTCCATTTAGAATTCATCATCCGAGGAACATTCAATTCTAAGAACTGCCCATATTTATGCATGTCTTGAACCATCTGGGCATAAACATTGCTCTGCACAGATCCAAAGGCATTTCGAATCACAGGCGTTAAATAAAGCCACGCAAAATGACTGGCAAAGTAATTATTTATTATGGCAGAAGGAATAACATTAGAAAATGCCAAATCAACCTCTCTCCCGTTTATTTGACAGGCATTAATTAAGAACTCTAATCCCTGGGGACGGAGCAGTGCATTGGCAAGTTCTTTGTTTCTTATAAATAAGGCTCTTATCAGCTCAGCATGGGGAATAAAGTAATGAACTCCCTGTGCTTGAAAACACCAGATCTTCTGGCGAATCAGCTCAGCTTTACCGTGCAGATAATAATTAAATGATCGGCATACATTAAGAGCCTGTTCCGTATGACCATGAGAAAGATCCTGTACCAAGAGTGTTTCAATCGTACCGTCTTTTTGCGATGTTAACGGCCGACCGTTTTGATAATATTGGCCGATTCGCAACATAGGTAATAGCCCGATAGGATATTGAACTAAGTTGACTTTTTTCCTATCTTCAAACGCAACAAAAATTCTCCATTTTTTTGCCGGAGTCAGTACTACATGGCCTATCCAATGCAGTTTGACAACTCGGTTTTGAAACGGCCACGGCTTAAGTATGACAGATGTCAAATCTCACACCTCTTTCCGACAGTTTGAATAGTTGTCTATTTGCAAATCTATTTCTCGGTTGACTTTTTCTCCGATATCTTTATGCAACCCGGCTAAGCGCCTAATTCTCCATGCAACGACGTCCTGATGCTGATTGTACAATGTTTTAGCAGCCCAACGAACACGCCGTATCTGGAACTGCTCCACCGATTCTGTGACTTGGTTTAAATAAACATTTGTTTGAAATAATTTTTCCAAATGTCTCTCCAGAAGAGCAAGTTTTCCGATTTCCTTTCCGATCCGGCTTCGATTAATGCGAACGGGCTTAGGAAATTTCAACAACTTATGGACGACATCCTTGATTTCCTTTACTAACTGCCGATCTCGCTCTGTCCAATTAACACGTTGGTTTTTGACAGCTGTTTTGTTTATTTTTGATGAATGCTTCTGTAGCCACTGTCTATCATGCCTGTACAACCAGGCATACAATGCTGGATTACGTTTCCGAACTTCCGTCACCGATGTTTTAGAATTCTCTTCCTGAAAAAGTAACCATTGTGTTCTTTTTGATTCCAGAGGCAGCGTGCTGGCTTCCTTTGAGTCATCTTTGGCAATTTGCTGCTGATTGGCGTATTTTTTCACAGTGCCTATGTCCACCTTTAACCGCTTCGCCGCAGCATAATAGCTTAACTTCTTAATATAAATCAAATCATGCACCTTATCTTGCCATACCAGGCCAAATTGTTTCACACGCCCGATTTTATAACGATCTTCTATACTGTGATCAGGCCCTCTTCTTGAATAGATGAAACCGCAGGAACAAGTAAACGTCCCCACTGGTTTTCTTGTGTCAGTACAAATCGTTTCTTTAACATTCGGGATAACAGGTTGCAGATAGTGATCTGCGGCTGGATTCAAACAAGGATATGGCGGCGAACCAAAGGGGTCGTATGTCTGCGATTCGTACCGATAGAAAGTATCAATGGATTCTCCGAGAAAATGAGTCAACAGTATATGCCGAATGGGATGGAAAGCTTTTCTTTGTTTACGAGTAATGGCCTTCAGCCAGCAGGAGGAATTGTCTGAATCAATCGGTGATTGAACAGCTTCAAGCAACTCCCTTCCGTAGAAATGGCTAAACTGCTGTGCTAAGGTATGCTGATCAACCGAACCGCTGATCGTTGCGTATCCCTGCCTTTGAAGCAAATATTTATAAGCTTGTTCTACACCGGAACGTGTAAAAGAAAGATCGGTATGGGCTAGCTGGATGAGCTCTTTCGCGATGATCAGCAGGCTTTGTATCGTTTTTTCACTATACATTGGCAGACCTTGTGACCGTTTGCAGTTCTGCATGGTCGCTGCATGATATACATACTTATTTTTTCCTCGAAAAGATACCGAAGAATTGAGCAGGAAATGCTTATGCTTCGGACATACTAAAACGCCGGGAAGCTGATGGGACATATGCCAGTACATTTCTCCATATTGCTGGATATCTTCATCTGCACATTTCGGACAGAAGCGAAAGACTGATGGCTCGGAAACACTGCTGGCCATTGCACCAGTCATCATGTGTATCGAACCCGGGCTAGTTCCTTCAAGCATTTCTGTAAAGACCCTGTCCCTAACATCTTTCTTAGCAAAAGTCGTGTAATAGTGAAAAAAGGTGTGCTGGCCGATCCATTCATCAATTCCCAGTGGATCAAAATGTTTCAGACGTTTATAGACCTGTCTCAAATGGGCAGGAAGATCCGGCACAGCCATTACCCTTGAAGAGCCATACAGTTCAGTCATCGTCGCTTTCGGGCTGAGGTTGCATGAACGCATATGATAACGGGCAAACCAGCTGTACAGTAATTCATCTTCGTAAAGCTCAGGGAAGAAAGCTAGCATCGTTCAGTCCTCCTAAAGTGCAAATTCATCCAGCGGAGATTTTATGTATCCAGCCTTCTGCAGCGCATCATATGCTGAAAGCTTTCGTTTTTTCCCTTCTTCTGCAATTTTCTGCAATTCATTAGTTGAGGCAGAGACATCACTGATTTTTCTATTGTCGGCTGTCTTCTGCATTTCAACAAAGGCCAAAGCTTTCTGCATCAGGCCTGCCTGCGATATTTCCGGATTTGCTTTAATCACAAATTCTGCTGCCTTCTCGGCCCTTGAAGGTTCAATATCTATGTCTATCAACGCAAGAATAATCTTTTCTAACTTCGTTGTCTCTCTGTTCTGACGAGCCTTTGCCTGTTCTTCTTTCTTTTTCTGGATGGTTGCCTTTAGGTCGATCTTAGACTGATGATGCTGTAAATAGTCTTCTACATCCATCGGCATGATGTCACCGTATCTTTCGATCTCAGATAGCAAACCGGATCTCAGTGCATTAAGCATTGGCTGAACCAGTTTAAGGTCGTCTTTGGCTACCTTTCTGATCATCCCCGGTGTTATTTGCTCTTCTCCCGTTTCAATCGCACGTCCCTGGGAAAGAACAAACAGTTTGACCGCTATATCAATTATTCCCTGACTTTGTTCGTACAGTGTATCATTCAGATTATCCGTTAGTTCAACTCTATTCTTCGTCCACTGATAGTTCCACATCTCCGATATCAGGACATCCCAGTCGTCATCCTTTTTCATTTGCTGCCACACCATGTCTCCCTGACCGCTGCCCCGGCGCGCCTGCCTGAAGTCCTGTTGGAGAACACTTCTTGCGCGCATCGTACCAATCATCATGACCGGAACACCAATTTCATTGACCAAAGTGACAAAGAAGTTCATCATTTTTTCGGAACCGCTGCTTTTTGCGGTTAATAAGTGCTGGATCTCATCAATGATCAGAGCGCCGATATAATGCAGACGAGCAATCTGTCCCATCCGAGTTACCATTGAACTGATTGAATTACGTTTGCCCCCAAAACGGTCATAATAGTTGGTTCCTAATAATCGATCTACTTTTAAAAAGAAATCCATACATAAAGATTTGAGTGAGCCGTCATGAGGGCAATTTAATTTAAGCCATACAATCTGTGTAATATTTAAGGGATACTTATGGATAATAGTCTGTGGATACAGCGATAAGACACGTTCAATCGCCGTTGTTTTACCAATACCTGAAAAGCCCATAAGGGTAAAGCTGGAAGCTGTTGAACGTATATCATGAGGTGTCAGCAACTGACCATTCATTACATAATGTGCGGTATTTAATTGATGGACGTTCTCCGGCATACATGGATTACGTCCGACATAACCATATCTCAGCAATCGGGAAAAGCGCTGTTCAAGATCAAGATGCTGCGTCACCGGCTGGAAAAATCGTGTCAGCCGTAATAATGCGTGATAGCGGAGCTGCGGCGACAGTTCTGTTTCTTTTTCATCATAGGCCGGGTAGTAGCTGAGTTTTTCAAATGCTTCTTCCTGTGACAGGATCGGCGGTAAGGCTTCAATTAAGGGGTTCCCCTCAAAGTCAATCAGCTGCTGAGGATGATAGACAGCAACTTGTGCTTGATTTGAGGCGTTCTGTGCATCATTCATTGCTATCCTCCCCGCTCTTATGCCATAGTCCACGTGCTTTTATTGACGGCCGGGCATAGCGTTCATCATTGTCACTCTCTTTTGTGTTAAAAGGGATAACAGCTGATGGCGAACTGGTATTTTTCCTGTTTCCTAGGAGAAAGGCCTCATCATCTTGCCGAGATTCACGCTCATCCTTTCGATGTTCGCGAATCGATTTTGTTTTTTGGGACTTACTGATCACTTTTGACTGGCCTTGATCAGCCTCTTTTGTTGCTGATTTAATGAGAGCCTCGGCATCTGAAATAAAATCTACTTCTTTTTGAAGCTGCTGGTGTTCTGACTGACTGCGCTGCAGCTTTTCATATCCCAGTAAATACTGTATCTCGTCCAGTGTTTTACCCTCGTACCGTTTTTGGTGTTCAAGCAAATGACAGGTTGAAAATGAATATAGATCTTCGTTAATCAAGTAAACAAACGACATATTTCTGGGATCATAGGAAATACTTACTCGCCAGCTCCCTTTTTGTCTGGCCGTTGGAAACCATGATTCCTTCAAAGCCCGTTCACAGCTGTAGTACATGCCCTTGAATTTAATGCCACGATACGTGACCGTTGCCTGTCCCCGCGGCAATAAATGCAACTTCACCGTCTCCTCTGGAAAATAGCGCAGTTTTCCGGAACGATTGCGTATGCCCCAGTTCCATAAATTCAATGGAGTAGGCTGCACATCGTCGCGAATCATATCTTCATCACGTACATAATCCCTTAAATAGTGCTTTGTGTTGTAATAAATAATCTGCTTGATAATCAGCTGCGTAAACTGCTCAATCGTAAGTTTTGCGTCTAACCGGTAATCCCGTGCGCCGCGTTCGCGAAAATCCTTATCGATATAACTGGGCAGGAATGGCTTAACTTTCCTCTGAATGGTATCAAACTGTTTTTCAACGATACCCTTCCAATCTGCTCGATAAGGCGCAGCATTCTCCACCTGAATATTGAAGGCCGCAACTAAATGGTCGGCATTCATTCCTTCTAATTCACCGCGGTCTCCAAGCAAGACATCAGGCAAATGCTCAACCGGCCAAAGCTCTTTGGCTATATCAATGCCATGTTCATGACAAAACCGCTGCTTATCTGTGACGACATTGGCCAGCGCCATCATGGCCCCGCTCCATGACGGACCTTCCAGACCAATATTTAATCCGACAATCATACGGCTGAAAACATCGACGACAAAATAAATAATGGGTCGTCCAATGATCCAATCTGGATTGTAGCGAGAGATTAAATATACATCACCGACCGTCGCATCAATCTGATAACGAGAGCCGGGACCAATAGCCTCAGCGGTCGATGATCCTAACACTGATCGAAAGTCTTTCTCATATTTTTTACGTCCCTGCCGCGCAATGGTTGATTCCTGTACGGTATATTCTTTGTTGTACCAATAACGGAATTGCTTAAGTGAAGGTAATTGATTCTTGTCTTTAACGATTACTTTTTTTATACCATCTTCAAAATAATAGTCTTCAGCATAAAATTCTCGAATCATCATCATATATGCTTCAGTCAGCCTGTTTTTTTTGGATGTTAAATAATATTTTTCAATTGATACGCGAAACAGCTTTTTGGTCTCTTCATCAACATTAATGCCCTGTTCATCATATTTACGGGGCCGTCCCCGTTTCTTCGTACCGCTGACTCTCTCTTTACCCTTTCCACCTGATTTAAAATACTCAGGAAGTAAGGCGTCTGGTCTCTTGCCTCTTTGCCAATATTTACGTAAATACTTTCTGACGGTTGGCAGAGATACCTCATAAGTCTCAGAAGCCTTCTTAACGTACATTGCTCGTTTCTTTTTTTCGAATATATCCGATTCTGCCGCAACCATTTCTTTGATAATATTCCAAGCCTGGTCTCGATACTCAATATTTTTAGGATTCTGAGCTTGGTTGATGAATGGTACAAAGGGATCTTCTTTAATTTTTGTCAGTTCATCCTGTATAATTTCATCAATGATCTCACGTACGGATCGAATAAACGGAAGAGCTTTTCGATCATATATGTCAATCAAATAAGCCATAATATTTTCTTCATCAATCCAGAGCACTCGAAATACTTGATTATTTGCTTCATCTTTTAAAAGTTCATTAACGATTAGATTCATTTCACCGCCCGCTTCTCATTGGAATTTGGGTTGATAATAATCAAGTCCGCAGGCAGTTGCGACAGGCTGAATTTCTTTTTTACATCAAAGATTATACTTTTCCGTGCGAGTAAATATTTGAAAAGTGATAAGGCGGTGCCATCTTCAAGACTGTACGATTTGTCAAAGTCACGAAGTGATAAAAGAATGGAATCCTTACTTTTTTGAAGAAAAATGCTTAATTCTGAGACAAGATCACGTTCTGATGAGGCAGATAACTGATATGAAGAATGCATCCAGCCGATATTTTCAACAGCCTCTTTTAAGATATCCTTTTCAGTGACGATTCCCCAATCCACTTGTCTTTTTTGCCAATACGCACGTTCAATTTCAAATTTATCTCTTATTCTGGGATCTTCTAATTTTTCGCTCGGCTTTATAGTCCTAGCAATATAGGTAATTTTTTCATTCTTTCTGATCGTAATAATAAAATCAGTTGTCATAACGATTGGCGTCTGAGTACTCGGATCAATGGGGTGTGAAATTTGTTTGCTGGCGGCGATGTTTACTGTAATTTCTCGATTGAGAGGGTATTGTTCACGAATATCAATCACATTATCTGCCCACTCAAGAAGGTAAAAATAACTTTGCTCTAAATCAGACAGTAAATGGTGGATTCTAGATGTCTTCCATCCCTTGATTCGGTGGACTCGGCCAGAAGATGGAACATTCTGGATCGTCAGCCATGGCTTATAATTACTGAGTTCTCCGCTTCCGCGGCCTTCCTCATAATAACGGGCAATTTTATCCTCAGTCCATGAATTTTTATGTTTAGCCATCCTCTCACCTCTGATAAATGGCAATAATAAACACGCCACAAGTTACATTAAGTATACTTTATGGCGTGATATTTAGAAACAACTTTATTGTCAGAGAAAAGACTTTATTGTAACTGAAACAACTTTATTAGACGAGTACAAGTGTACTTGCCTGTTTCCATTTCTATTATTCCACCGTAACTGATTTTGCTAGGTTACGTGGTTTATCGACGTCGCATTCGTTCTGCAGGGCTGCATAGTATGCAATTAGCTGCAGGGGAACGGCGCAAACAAGTGGTGCTAGGACTGGATGCACGTTTGGGAGTACGATTCGGTCGTCTTCTTGATTCGTGACTCCGTCCATGCTGATGATGCACGTGTGGGCGCCGCGTGCGGCTACCTCTTCAACATTGCTGCGAATGCTGTTGTTGACTTTTTGCTGGGTCGCATAAGCGAATACCGGTGTACCCTCTTCGATCAGCGCAATCGTTCCGTGCTTGAGCTCACCACCGGCAAAACCTTCTGCTTGAATGTAGGAGACTTCTTTCAGCTTCAGCGCGGCTTCCATGCAGACATAATAGTCGAGCGCGCGTCCGATGTAGAAAGCGTTGCGCGTAATCGAGAGGTACTCGCGTGCCACTTCTTTGAGCTGCGCTTTCTCATCGATCATTTGTTCCATGCCTTGAGCAGCAAGGCTCAGTTCATGAACGAGATCGAAGCCGAGCTTAGTCCCTTTCTTTTGTGCAGCAGCTACCGACATGAAGGCGAAAACAGCAATCATTGCTGTATAAGCTTTGGTTGAAGCAACCGCAATTTCCGGACCGGCGAAGAGCAGCATTTTGTGATCTGCTTCACGATAAAGTGTAGAGCCTTCGACGTTGGTCATGGTTAGCGTCGGATAGCCGAGCTTCTTGACTTTGACCAGCACAGCGCGGCTGTCTGCCGTCTCCCCGCTCTGGGAAATGAAGATGAACAGCGGCTTTTTCGACAGAAGCGGCATATTATAGGAAAATTCACTGGAAATATGCACTTCCGTTGGGATACCGGCAACGGTCTCAAGTAAATGCTTACCGGCGAGTCCGGCATGGTAGCTCGTGCCGCAGGCAATGATGTAGATTCGATCAGCATCGTTGATCGCATTCGTGATCGTCGGATCGAGCGTGATTTTACCGTCCGTGCTGCTGTATTCCTGCAGCAGGCGGCGCATTACGGCCGGCTGTTCATCGATTTCCTTCAGCATATAATGCGGGTAAGCGCCTTTTTCCGTATCATTTGCATCAAAGGAAACCGTATACGGCTTGCGCGTTGTGACCGTTCCGTCAAGATCCTTAATCGTATAGCTGTCGCGCTTCAGAATAACGATTTCTTCATCCATCAGTTCGACATAACGCTTCGTTTTTTGGATCATTGCCGTTGCATCGCTGGCAACAACATTGAATCCTTCGCCAAGACCGATTAAGAGCGGACTTTTATTCTTTGCAACATACAGCGTTGCGTCATCCTTTGCATCAACCAGCGCAAATGCATAAGAGCCGTCGAGCAGCTTCAGTGTTTTCCGCAGCGCTTCTTCGGTACCGAGTCCTTGATCGGCAAACTTTTCGATCAGTTGAACGACGACTTCCGTGTCCGTCTCGCTTTTCAACGTGACACCGTTCAGATAATCTGCCTTCAACTGTGCGTAGTTTTCGATCACGCCGTTGTGAACAAGTGTGAAACGGCCGGACGCACTCTGGTGCGGGTGCGCATTGCGCTTATTCGGCTGGCCGTGTGTTGCCCAACGTGTATGGCCAATGCCGAGTGTCGCGTGTACCGCCGGATCTACCGTTTTGCGTAGAACGGCGATCCGTCCTTTTTCCTTAAATACATGAACACCGTCATCGTTAAGCAGTGCAATGCCGGCCGAATCATAGCCGCGGTATTCGAGATTGCTGAGTCCCTTAAGCAAAATGTCACGTGCATCTTCGTTGCCAATGTAACCTACAATACCACACATAGGAAATGTCCTCCTTGTGAGGCAAGATGCATATTAAGATGCAATAACCATCATGAATAGGGCAGTCTTGCCCCACTTGTTTTTATTTTTCTTGCCTATGCGCTTGCAGCACAACTTCTGTCCAGAAAGTTGCCTTCCTGTTTTGGGTCTGTGCTTACGGTTGCAAGCATACCGAGAGGCATCCGCCGAATGATTCGATTAACCTCTTCCTCGTCAACTATTCCTGTCTTTCTCCGTCCTTTGGAATAGTCCAGGCGCTTTCTATTCAGTTGTCCCAATCCTCACTTTCCTTCTCGAGTCACAACCACATATTACTTGAAACAAAAAGGTGCGTCAATCCTTTTTGAGCATGGAGTTCTTTGAACTTACATGGTATATCTATGCAGCACGGGTCCGTCCCGTAACCGCTTTACAATAATATTGGCGCAAGCACCGAAAATCATGGTGTTCACACCTTTTA
>NZ_BJMS01000064.1 GCF_006539285.1 Sporolactobacillus inulinus | reverse complement strand
GCAAGCGAGCGATCGGAGCGTACACAAAAATAAGATTGGTTTTTCTTATGTGAAAAATCCCGGGTAAAGCCAATCCGCAAAAAAAGTAAAGGAAATGATTTTTGTTGCATGAAGAGCGGTCATCTTTTAATATAAGTGTATAATAATATAAGCGTAAATGAATATAGACAGGAGATGAATCGATGATCGGCACAAATGCACGTGTTTCGGAACTTGCTGCGTTGCTTAAACTGCTTGGCGATCAAACACGCTTGACTCTCCTTTCCTATTTGAAGCAAAGAGAATTATGCGTGTGTGAACTTGTGGATGTCCTAAATGTCTCACAACCGGCAATCAGCCAACATCTTAAAAAGCTTCGGCTTGCGGGTATCGTTCAAGAACGGAAGCAGGGGACATGGGTCTATTATAGTCTGAATCAGCAGCTGCCGGATTATGTGTCGGTAATTCTCAAAGCTCTGCCGGATCAACAGCTACCAAGCTGCGACAATCCGAAATGCTGTGAATGAAACGACTGTTGAAGCTGAGCACAGGTAAATCCAATAAGGGAAGGAACAGTGACCATGAGCAAAAAAATCATTTATTTTCTCTGCACCGGCAACTCCTGCCGCAGTCAGATGGCTGAAGGATTTGCCAAAAAGTATTTAGCCAGCGACTTTGACGTATATTCTGCCGGGATCGAAGCGCACGGCTTGAATCCCAAAGCGGTGAAGGCGATGAATGAAGTCGGTATCGACATTTCTGATCAAAAATCGAAACGTATTGATCCGCAGCTGCTCAGCCGTGCTTATCTTGTTGTGACGCTGTGCGGCGATGCTGAGGATCGGTGCCCAATGACTCCGCCGAATGTGCGGCGCGAACATTGGGGTTTTGATGACCCGGCAAAAGCTGAAGGAACGGATGAAGAAAAGTGGCAGGTTTTTCAGCGGGTACGTGATGGAATCGGTGCACGGATTAAGCGGTTTGCTGAGGAAGATAAGCAGGCCAATCACTAAGGAGATGTCAGCGATGAAATCCATTCAAATTTTCGAGGCGGCGATGTGCTGTGCAACGGGCGTTTGTGGACCAAGTACTGATTCAGAGTTGATTCGGATCACTTGTGCAGTACGGAATATCCGGCGTAAGGAATTCGATATTGTACGCATGAATTTGACCAGTAATCCGGATGCCTTCGTAGCGAATTCACTCATTCGGGATTTGCTGAAAAAGGAAGGTACAGAGGTTCTCCCGATAACACTCGCAGACGGAAAGCTTGTGAAAAAAGGAAGCTATCCGACCAACCAGGAACTGGCAGAATGGTCGGGAATTGCGCTTGAAGCGATCAATAAAAAGCAGCACTTTCAATTCAAGCTGAATATGAACCAATAAGGGAAAGAAGGAGATCTCTTGACGCGCCTATTCCGGCCACAAACAATGGCGCTGCCCCGCTACTTATTTTTTACAGGCAAAGGCGGCGTTGGAAAAACATCGATTGCGTGCGCGACGGCGGTTGCACTTGCGGATCAGGGAAAGCGGGTGCTGCTTGTCAGTACGGATCCTGCATCGAATTTGCAGGACGTTTTTGATGCAGTGCTCACCATGAAGATCACTGAAATCTCTGAAGTTCCGAATCTGTTCGTATCCAATCTGAATCCGGAAGAAGCGGCTGCACGCTACAGAGAAAAAGTGATCGCGCCATATCGAGGTCTGTTGCCGGACGCGGCTGTGAAGCAAATGGAAGAGCAGCTTTCTGGAAGTTGCACCGTAGAAATCGCTGCATTTGACGTCTTTTCGTCGTTGCTGACCAATCGAGCGCTCGACCGAAGCTATGATCACATTCTTTTTGATACGGCGCCCACCGGCCATACGCTGCGCCTTTTGCAGCTGCCAGGTGCATGGAGCGGCTTTCTGAATGAGAACACACAAGGCACATCATGTCTTGGTCCATTAGCCGGCTTAAATGATAAAAAAGAACAATACTTAGAAACCGTTCAGGTACTCGCGGATGAGAAGCGAACGATGCTGATCCTAGTCGCGAGACCGGAACTTTCGACCATTAATGAAGCGGCTCGAGCATCTAGGGAATTAACGAATATTGGCATGAATAATCAGCATTTAGTGATCAATGGGCAGATTGAACAAAGCAAGACTGATGATGCTTTAGCTGCTGCGCTTGTGACTCGTCAGCATGAAGCACTCGCTAATCTGCCGCAGGAACTTCGCACGATTCCGGTGTACCATCTGTTTTTGGCACCTTGTAACATGACCGGCGTACGAAATATTCGTAAGCTTTTGTCCGATCAAGTGATGGGTACACGTGATCAATGGGCGTCCCCGTTCGAAACGAAGAAATCGAAGCAGTACCCTGAGTTGAGTCGATTCATCGATGAATTGATTGAAAGAAAGCAGCGTGTGGTCTTCACGATGGGAAAAGGCGGCGTGGGCAAAACAACATTAGCCCGGACCATTGCCTTGGAACTTGCTGCCCGGGGAGAAAAGGTTCATTTAACAACGACAGATCCTGCAGGTCAATGTGACTTCGTTAGCGCAGGAAAATCTCAAAGGATTACCGTGAGCCGGATTGACCCGAAGACAGAAGTTAAAAACTATCGAAAAAAGATTCTGGAACGCTCTCGTGAACAGCTGGATGATGAAGGGCTCGCGTATCTAGAAGAAGATCTGAAATCACCGTGTACGGAAGAAATCGCCGTCTTTCGCGCATTTGCTGAGTTGGTTCAAAAGGCTGATGATACGTATGTAGTCATTGATACGGCACCGTCCGGTCATACGCTACTACTTTTAGATGCAACTGAGGAATATCATCGTGAAATTGCACATGCAGCAGGAACAGTACCCAAATCCATCCAACAGCTTCTCCCGCGGCTCCGCAATCCGGATGAGACGGCAGTAGTAATCGTGATGCTACCGGAACCAACGCCTGTGTTTGAAGCAGAGCGTCTGACTGCTGACTTAGAACGTGCCGGCATTCGGCCATCGTGGTGGGTTGTCAACCAAAGTTTGATGAAGACCTGCACCAATGATCCGTTGCTAAAGAAACGTTCAGTTAACGAGCGCATATGGATCGAGCGTGTAGATCGAAATGCTGGCCATCGGTTAACGGTTATCCCGTGGCAAGAAACGGATGAAGACCATTTTTAAGGGACGGTAAAATGGATTCAAGTATTTTTGTTAGAACATGCTTTCTATGTACACAGGAATCGGTGCTTCTTTCCTGACTCCATTTTTAGTTTGTTATAGAGAAAAGGGGAAACGTAATGGCAGCAATCTTAGCTGTTCTTGTTTTTTTATTAACATTGACGTTTGTTATTTGGCAGCCGAAAAATCTATCGATCGGTTGGTCTGCATGCGGCGGAGCGCTGCTTGCTTTGCTCGTCGGCGTTGTTCGGTTTCAGGATGTCTGGACGGTTGCAGGCATCATATGGAATGCGACACTTGCTTTTGTAGCGATTATTATTATTTCATTGATCTTGGATCGTATCGGTTTCTTTGAGTGGGCGGCGCTGCATATGGCGTGTCTGGCGAACGGTCACGGAATTCGTATGTTTATCTTGATTTCCGTACTCGGCGCGCTCATCTCGGCACTGTTTGCCAATGATGGCGGCGCGCTGATTCTGACGCCGATTGTGCTTGCGATGGTGCGTGCCTTGAACTTTGATGAACGTCGGGTGTTTCCCTTTGTGATCGCCAGCGGGTTTATTGCGGACACGACCTCTTTGCCCCTAGTTGTCAGCAACTTGGTAAATATTGTTTCAGCAGATTTCTTTAGCGTTTCTTTTGGACGCTATGCACTGCATATGTTGATTCCGACACTTTTTTCATTGGCTGCAAGTATTGTCGTCCTTTATCTCTACTTTCGCAAGGATTGGCCGCGAACCTATCAATTAACCGATTTGAAGAAGCCGGCAACCGCACTTAAGGATCGTCGTATGTTTCACATTTCCTGGTTTGTGCTGATCGTACTCGTGGCCGGATACTTTGTCAGCAGTTTGATTAAAATTCCGGTATCCTTTATTGCTTTGGCAGTTGCGTTTGTGTTTCTTTTTCTTGGGGGCAGAAGCCCTGCGATTCATACCAGAACCATTGTAAAAAGTGCGCCGTGGAGCATTGTATTTTTTTCCCTAGGCATGTACGTTGTTGTCTATGGTCTAAGAAATGCCGGGATCATTCATCTGCTTGCTCGGGTTATTGAGACAGGTGTCGATGGTGGCTTGTTGACGGGAACACTCCTGATGGGTTTTCTTTCAGCATTGCTGTCGGCGCTGATGAACAACTTGCCGACCGTCATGATCAATGCGCTGTCGATTGATGCATTGCCGGTTGCCGGAGTGATGAAACAGGCACTCGTCTATGCTAATGTTGTCGGTGCCGATCTTGGACCGAAGATGACACCGATCGGTTCGCTTGCAACGCTGCTCTGGCTGCACGTGCTTTCGGAAAAAGGTGTGAGAATAGGGTGGGGTGCGTATTTTAAAATTGGCATCGTGATAACGATTCCGGTTCTCGTCGTGACGTTAGTGGGCGTGTATTTGTCGATGGTTTTGTTGGGTTAATCGCAGACGGTAGGCTAATGGGAGGTTTTCGATAAATTAGCGCATACTCAGGCAAAAGCGCTTGAACAGGCGAGGGTTTATCTTGACAGAAAAAGGGAACTTCGTTACTCTTAACACTAAGAACTGTATTATATTGAGCGTTTTGGAGGAGCCTGTCACATAGGCTCCTTTTTTAATTGTCTTTTTTCCAAAAATAACCAATTGTGTAAGGAGGAAAATCGTGCATTTTATTTTAGAATTAGCGATTATTTTGATTGCAACAAAATTAGCTGGTCATGTGAGTGTTTTGTTAAAACAGCCGGCTGTTCTCGGCGAACTTGTGGTTGGTATCGTGATTGGTCCAGCGCTGCTTGGCTGGATTCCAAATTCGGACACCATCCATCTATTAAGCGAAGTCGGTGTCATTCTACTGATGTTCATTGCAGGACTCGAAACCGACTTGGATGGTCTGCGTCAAAATGCAAGACCCTCTTCAGCTGCGGCGATTGGTGGCATCATCTTCCCGCTTGGCTTCGGATATCTTGCAGGGCTGATCTTAGGCATGGATTTAGCTCACGCTGTTTTCTTAGGATTAATTCTTTCGGCAACTTCCGTGAGTATTACCGTCCAGTCATTGAAAGAAATGGGAAAGCTGCAAACAAGAGAAAGTACCACGATACTAGGGGCGGCCGTTCTCGATGACATTCTAGTCATTATTCTGTTAGCTTTTGCCATGAGCTTCTTCGGGGAATCCAATCAAAGCACACTGCTTGTGATTGGTGAAAAAGTACTGTTCTTCGCTTCTATTATTCTGATTAGTTGGAAGGGACTTCCGATGGTGATGAGCTGGTTCGGTAAAATGAAAGTCAGTGAACCGTTACTTAGCGGTGCACTCATTCTTTGCCTGCTTTTTGCCTACTACGCTGATCTACTTGGTGTTGCGGGAATTATCGGTGCTTTTATCGCCGGTGCGGCAATTGCGCAAACTCAGTACAGTAAAACAATCGAGCATAAAATTGAGCCGGTTGCCTACGGCGTGTTTGTTCCCATTTTTTTCGTCAGTATCGGACTAAACGTTTCTTTCTCAGGGCTTAACGAGCAGATTTGGTTTATTGTGGCGATTTCGCTCTTGGCTGTTTTTTCAAAACTGGCCGGCTCTGGCATTGGTGCTTATTTGACTGGATTTGATTTCCATGGGTCGGCGCGGGTCGGCGCTGGGATGATTTCCAGAGGTGAGGTCGCCTTGATCCTAGCCAAAATAGGATTGGACGCCAAGCTTCTCGCTGAAGAATTTTTCACACCGCTGATTGTCGTCGTTATGGTGACCACACTTGTCACGCCGCCTTTACTGAAGGTCCTGTTTGAAAATGAGCACACTCAAGTGAATACCACTGAGAAATAAAGGGTGATGAAAAAGTGAAGAACTTGACCTATGAGGTGAACAAATCACAAATTTATTTGAAAGAACAAGACGATGCAGGAGATTGTGCATTTATGATTCAGGCAAAGACCAATGATGCGCTGAATCGCTTGCGTCAAATGAAGATTTTTTTTGAGAGCGACAAAGTCTCAACAGACATTTTGTTTTATCCGCAAAAAGACAAGGTGTATCAAGTGATTGTCCGAAAGGAAGTTTACACTGCGTTCATTGTTCACTTATTTCAACTTCAGCTGCTGAAAACAGTTCAATGGAACGGGATAGCATGAAGATCCGCACACGGCTAAAGAGAAGAGAAAACCAACAGGAGGCAGAGCAGCATGGGGAATGAATCGTTACTTGCAATTGGTATCTTTGTACTGACCTATGGACTGATTATTGCTGAAAAAATTCATCGAACGATCATCGCGATGATCGGCGGCGGACTAATGATTGTATTGGGGATCGTCAGTCAGCACGCGGCATTAGCACATATTGACTTTAATACATTGGGCTTGCTGATCGGAATGATGATCATCGTATCAATCACAGCGGAAACCGGATTATTTAAATTCATTGCACTTTGGGCAGCAAAAAAAGTAGGCGGCAGGCCGGTCGCTCTTCTTGTTGTTTTTTCGTTGATTACTGCACTGGGCTCTTCGTTTCTGGACAATGTAACTACAGTTTTGCTGATGGTGCCGGTGACCTTCAGTATTTCAAGAGCACTTAAGGTTTCTCCGATTCCGTTTCTTATTTCAGAGATACTTATGTCGAATATCGGGGGAACAGCAACGATGATCGGCGACCCTCCGAACATCATGATCGGTAGTGCGGTTAAAAGCCTTAGCTTTATGGATTTTATCACGAATCTTGCACCGGTGATCATTATCATTATGGTTCTCACCTTGCTAATTCTTCGGTTTATATATCGTAAACAATTAACAACAACTGATGAAGCGCGGGAACAGATTGCCGCTCTGGATCCGAGCAGTGAGATTGTGGATCGACTATTGCTAATTAAATCTTTAGCTGTCTTGTTGCTGACCATTTCAGGGTTCTTTCTGCATCAGGCATTGGGGTTGGAGACGGCAACTGTGGCGCTGATGGGTGCTTTTCTTCTGCTCCTTTTATCCGGAGAGAAGCAACTTGAACGTGCGTTACATCAGGTGGAATGGACAACAATTTTTTTCTTTGTTGGGTTATTTGTTCTTGTTGGCGGATTAGAGGAGACCGGGATGATACGTTTGCTTGCAGAGCAAGTGATCCAATTGACCGGAGGCAATCTTGCACCGGCAACTTTTTTAATTTTGTGGATGAGCGGTTTTGCATCCGCATTTATCGATAATATTCCATTTGTAGCGACAATGATTCCCTTGATTCAGGACATGGGCCAAATGGGAGTCAATGATCTGGAACCAATTTGGTGGAGCCTTTCTCTGGGAGCCTGTCTTGGAGGAAATGGAATGCTGATTGGAGCAAGTGCAAATTTAATTGTTGCCGGTTTATCTGGGAAAGAGGGCTATCCAATCACCTTTCTAAGATTTATGAAAATCGGATTACCCGTAATGATTTTGTCACTGGTAATCTCAACGGTTTACATTTATTTTAGGTACTTAACGTAATCGATTGCTGGAATAAAGGAAAACAGCATTAATGTTGTTTTTGAAAACGATACGCGATGAATAGGAAAACGTTTTGAATCAAACCGGTGCAAATTTGTAACTTTGTCGTTGAAAAAGCCGTGTGGTATGGGTAGAGAGGACTTTTGCTAAGCGGCATTTCATTGTATAATAACTGAAACCACATAAATGGAGGTGAGTCTATGCAAATAAAAGACAGCGATTTTCATCAATTGTTTGAACTGGTCACCGATACACGAAAAGTGATTTTGAATTTTAAAGATTCTGTGGACAAGCGCTTTGAAGCGGTGGATGAACGTTTCGACAAGATCGACAAGCATTTTGACACCGTTGATCGCCGCTTGAGCAACCTTGAAACCGCTCAATTAGAAACCAATGCACGTCTCTCAAAACTCGAAGCAGGTCAACACAAAACAACGCAGGCACTGACGGCTATTGCTGATGTTCTAAGGGAACACGCAAAATAACTCATGCGTATTAAACGTCATGAATAGCATTAGCGCACCATTTTTTTAATTTACTTGACCCCTCCTCTGTAATAAGAATCACATTTGATATGCGCTCTCCAATCCAAGTTCTTGTTCGATCTTCAGAAATTGTGCTGCGTATATTCGAGTGTCTCGCATAAAACAATCCCTTTTCTAATTGAACTCATTGATAATCATGCAGCCAGGCTTGATGCAAGCGTTGGATGCCTTTTTTGATTTCTTCTGTAGACAATCCACCATAGCCAAGCAGAATTGAGGCTTGATGCTCCTTTTTGTTTCGAACGGCAGAAACTCCGTACACAAGAACACCGACCGATTTTGCCTTCTTAATCAGCACAGCGGCGGGGACTTTACTCTTCACATGGAGGACGATGTGGAGCCCCGCGTCTTGACCACTCACCGCACAATGGTCACCCATGACCGATTGAATTTCGTTTAAGAGCAGCGCTTGCTTTTTCTTGTACAGTGTCCGCATCTTGCGGATATGCTGCTCCCATTGCCCGCTGCGCATAAACAGGGCAAGCGTCTGTTGATGCAGCCGCGACGCACTTTGCCGCCATTCCAGTTGGCGATAGGTGCCGAGAAGTTCGGGCGGCAAGACCATGTAGCTGATCCGAATCGCCGGCATCAGTGATTTGGAGAAAGTGCCGATGTAAATGACCCGATTGTGCTCGTCAACGCCTTGAAGTGATGGGATCGGTTTACCCCGATAGCGAAATTCGCCATCATAATCATCTTCAATGATCCATCGCGCATGCTTCTTAGCCCAATCCAGCAGCTGAATGCGGTTTGCGATCGGCATCACCATGCCTAATGGATACTGATGTGACGGCGTGATGTAGACCGCATCAACGGGTGCATGCGTCAATTCTTTGATGGATAAACCATCCTTTTCGACGCTGATCGGTACCATTTGGATCGGTCTTTTTTGAAGCGAGCGGCGTACGCCTTGATAACCAGGATCCTCCATTGCAATCCGACCGGTTTTCCAATCGATAAGCTGGTAGAGCAGTACAAGTATGGACGGAGTTCCTGCAGCGATAACAATTTGTTCCGGCATGCATTGGACGCCTCGCGAGCGATGCAAATAGCCGGCAAGCAGTTCTCTGAGGTTAGCTTCGCCTTGATAAGCGCCGTATCCGATTGCACTTGGATCTTCAAACAGCTTCTGCTCACATTTCCGCCACGCATTGAGTGGAAAATGGCCGACATCAATCGAGGACATAAAGAAGTCGATGTCAGTCGCTTTTTCACTTGTCCGGTTAAGCTGCTTAGGCTTGATTGTGCTCATCGAACCGGCGGAAGGGTTCAGGAACGGGTGATCCATTTTTGCGACAAAATAGCCGCTGCGTGGTCTGCTTTCAAGATAACCTTCCGCGAGCAGCTGCTGGTAGGCCATTTGTACAGTGGTTTTGCTGAGCGCGAGCTGATCTGCCAGATAGCGAATTGAGGGAAGCCGCGTCTGTTCCGGTAAGCCGGCCAGCTCAATTTCTCGCTTAAAGTATGCGTAGAGCTGTAGATACAACGGTTCGTTTAAGCGATCATCAAGTTTCGGAATAATTTCCATTACCTTTTCTCCTCTGTACCGGTTAATTTCTGCTAATCTGTATCTTTTAAAGGATACAGTGGTTTATATAATATTATAAATGATCAGAATTAAAAAGGCGGTGTTTGACATGCGTGCAATGCGAAAAAAGGCGCTGGAATGTAAAGATACGGATAAAATCAACCAATTTTTAACCGATTCCGAGATCGGTTTTCTAGGCGTTGCCGATGAGGAATACCCTTATGTGGTTCCGCTTAACTATATCTGGCACAAAGAGAGAATCTACTTCCATGGCGCGAATGCGGGGAAAAAGGCCGAATTAATGCGTGCGAATTCCAAGGTTTCCTTCACAGTTTGCGAGGAACTGGGCATCATGACGAGTCCGGTGCCGGCACACACGAGCACCGCATACATGAGCGTGATGATCTTTGGACAAGTGAAACAGATCGCGGATTGGGATGAAGCGACGGAGGTCATGCAGAAGCTATTAGATAAATATGTCCCGGGTTACTTTGATCGTCCGCTCGCGCGCAGTCATGTCGAGAAGTATCGTTCAAAACTGGGCAGCCCGACCGCTGTTTATTGCCTGACTCCGGATGTGCTGACGGCAAAAGAGAGTCCGCTTGAGTCGGACCGGAAGTTTGAAGTGGGGATGAAGGCCGGGAAAAAATAAAGGAACGTGGAGGCTGCGCAAGGCATGCTTTGCAGAATGCATGTTAAAATGAATAAAACGAGTCTGCAAAGAGAGATACTCCATGAAAGCATTTTACATTGAAAAGGCACATGCAACCATGCGCTATAATGATTTTCCAGGGCGAGATCAGCCGATTGTCTTTATTCATGGACTCGGGTGTGCCGGATCATTTGACTATCCTCAAGTCGCGGCTCAGGCGGAACTTCAAAAACATCGCTGCATTATCGTTGACCTTCTAGGGGCCGGCTACAGCGACAAACCGCCGTATTTCAGTTATACCGTAAGCGCACATGCAGAATATCTGGCTGACTTTGTTGCTGCACTTCATTTGCATGATTTCGTGCTGTTCGGGCACAGTTTAGGCGGGGCGATTGCAATCGCACTTGCCGGAAAATGCCGGGAACGGGTGAATCGCCTCCTTTTGAGTGAAGCAAATCTAGACAAAAGCAGTGAGGGATCAACCAGTAAATGTATTGCTGATTATGAAGAAGATCAATTTCTGAAAAATGGGTTTGAAACGTTAATTCAAGACAGCCGCGCGAGCGGAAATCAAATGTGGGCAGCCTCCTTGTCCCTATGGTCGCGTGAAGCAGCCTATCGTCTTTCAAAGTCGGCGGCAGAAGGAGTCGAGCCTTCGTGGCGAAAACAATTCTATGCGCTTGATTGCCCAAAAACATTTCTTTTTGGCGAGCGGTCTCTTCCAGACCCGGATGAACAGGTTCTTCGACAGCAGGGCATTGGCGTCGATGTGGTAAAGAAAGCCGGGCACTCTATGGCTTGGGAGAATCCGAGGGGACTGGCTCAGGCAATTGCCAGAGGTATTACGACCTAATCAATCGCGCCGGAGTCGTTTCAAACGAAGCATCTGAAAATGGTATTGACAACCGTTTCGGTTGGTGTTTAAATTATACGTAATCTCATTTGAAGGGAACGTTAAATGATGCAGACTTGGCAATGGTTTGAAAAAGACTATTACGGCTTCTATTACTACTTTAGGTAGCGTTCGTACTCGCTTCGGGTGCGAACGCAAGATTGCGTGAGCGTCTGAAGTTGGGAAGCTGTACGAGGCAAGCCAACTTAGATGCGAAGTAACTTCGATCTAATTGGTTGCCATTGCAAGTTGTAAGTGCATCTTTATTTGGCGTCGTTATAAAACCAGTTGGGTCGATAGATCCGGCTGGTTTATTTTTTTTTCAGAGAAACAGAAGGGATGAATGAAATGGATCGATCAAACAAAGTCAAACTCAGTCTTATTTTGTATCTGAATTACTTTGTTCATGGCATTGGGCTGATTATTTTGACGCAGAATATGAAGACATTGAGTGGTGAGTGGGGGACGCCGCTTGCCGTTGTTTCTTTTGCGATTTCCGGGATGGGCATTGGCAAGCTGATCGCCTATTACGCGCTTGGCAGCTTATCGGATCGTTACGGCCGCAAGGCGTTAGTTGTTTTCGGCATGGGCATGTATGTGATCTTTTTTTTCGGTATAACGCTCACACATGATTTCCACATCGCCTATTTGTTGACCATTCTGGCCGGCATGGCGAATTCAGCGCTGGATTCGGGAACCTATCCAACATTCCTTGAGATGAACGGAAATAACGGGGCTTACACTATCTTGATCAAGGCCGCCATGTCGCTCGGAGAATTTGTTCTGCCGATCTATATTGGGCTTAATGAAAATCTAGGCGGCTGGTACGGCATGAGCTTTGTCATCACCGGTGCGATTTTGCTTATCAATTTGATCTTGATTAGCCGGACCAAGTTCCCGCAGCGACCAAAAACAGAAAAACAAATTAGCCGGCGTCTGTTCAGTGAACGATTGACCGCACCGAAAATCGGCATGCTCATAATTCTGTCAATCTATGGCTACACGTCAATGGCCGTGATGATTTTGTTTACTCAGTGGATTACCCTTTATGGGATCGATTTTTTGGGAATGAACAACCTTCAGGCGCATTTTCTGTTGTCGCTATACAGCATGGGATCGATTATCGGTGTGCTCTTGATTTTCAGCATTCTTCAACGCGGGTTGATTCGCGATATCCGCTTAATTGTCGGATTGAACGGTTTATCTGTGCTTAATCTGCTGGTCATTTGCTTCTCAACGAATCCGCTACTTGTCAGTATCACCTCTTTTCTTTTCGGAGTCACGGCAGCCGGCGGTGTGATGCAGGTTGGACTGAACATTTTCAGCGCCATGTTCCCGCATGCAAAAGGGCGCGTTACCGGCATTTATTTCTCATTCGGCAGCATCGCATTATTTACCGTACCGATCATTACCGGCATGCTGTCGAAAATTAGTACGGCAGCTGCCTTACGTTTTGATCTCGTGATCGCACTCATTTCCTTGGTCATCTGGGTGATCGGACATCGTCTGATGGACAGCATTGAATCATCCGATTTGGACCGTGAGCGCAGGCAAATCAATCTCATTGATTTCTTCATTCTGAAACTGCTGCAATGGCGCTTTAAACATGTGCGGGCGATCGGTTTGAAAAAAGTTCAGCAAAACGGTACGATTTTTGATTCGAAACGGGAAAAAGAAATTCTTGATAAAATTGAACAAAAGATTCGCGATAAAGAAAACAGCAGATACTACCAATCCATTTTTGAGAGTATTATGACCAGCTCGAAAAACTATCAATCCGAGATTCAAGAGAAAGGAAGAGTCTAATGATCTACTTAACAGCCGGCGAATCGCACGGGCCGGAACTGACCGGGGTGATCGAAGGATTCCCGGCAGGATTAACTTTGTCGATTGAAAAAATAAATGAGAAATTGCATGCACGCCAGTGTGGGTACGGACGCGGCTATCGGCAAAAAATTGAAAAAGACGAGGTGAAAATCACATCCGGTGTGCGTCACGGCGTCACGCTCGGCTCACCGATTACGTTGCGCATTGCCAATATCGATCACAAGCATTGGGGCGAAGTCATGAAGCCAATCGGTGCGCCGGACCCTGAGGTGGCGATGCGGGAAGTCAAGAAGCCGCGTCCCGGGCATGCCGATCTGGTCGGCGGCATGAAATACGGACATCGCGATTTGCGTAATGTTCTGGAACGGTCTTCAGCACGTGAAACAGCAATGCGTGTTGCGATCGGTGCGGTTTGCACGCAACTGCTCAATCAGTTGGGAATAACGATTGCCGGATATGTGCGCAGCATTGGTCCAATCGAAGCCGATGGCGAGCGCTTGCTTTCTCCAGATGAAATTGAACAGGCGATCGCACTGAACGATCTGCGCATCGTTGATCAGGACAAGGTTGAGCAGATCCATGAATTCATCGATCGAATGAAAAAAGCGGGGGACACTCTCGGAGGCGTCGTTCGTGTCGTCGCCTCGAACGTACCTGCCGGTCTTGGCAGCTACATCAGCTGGAATGAAAAATTGGATGCCAAAATCGCTGCCGCAGTGCTGGGGATTAATGCCTTTAAAGGGGTCTCATTCGGCGACGGTTTCGAGCTGAGCAGACGCTCCGGAAGTAACGTGATGGATCAGATCTATTGGGATAAGGAGCAAGGCTGGTACCGAAGCAGTGACCATCTTGGCGGATTCGAAGGCGGAATGACCAACGGCATGCCGATTATTGTCAATGCGGCGATGAAACCGATCCCGACGCTCTATAAGCCGCTGCACAGTGTAGCGATCGACAGCAAGGAAGAACAAAAAGCAAGCATTGAGCGCTCGGATGTGACGGCAATTGTCCCGGCATCACTGATCATTGAATCGGTTGTTGCCATTGAACTGTGCAAAATCATTCTCGATACGTTTGACTGCAGTCGTTTTCATCGCTTGAAGAAGCAATACAACGACTATTGCGAGGAACTGAAAAACTATTAAATCATTGTCTCGTTGTGTGTCATAGACTGGGGACAGCGTGAAGGAGTGCTGAGCGTGATTATCCATACTTTAGGACCTGCAGAAACGGACAGTTGCGAAGCGGCATCGGATTATCTTCGGCATCAGTGTGACAAGGGAACTCTTGTACTTCATGACAGCTTCGAGTCCGTGATCAATCATTTGGATGCGTTTGTGGGCGATTTTCTGCTTATACCGGCAGCATTTAAATCCTCGCGTAGAAACATTGATTGGGCGGACGTTCATTACGGCTGTTTGGAGCAGTTGAAACTGGTCGACTGTTTTCACGGTCAACTTGATCCGCTTGTATTAGTCCGCAGGAAGGATGCGGCTCATGCCATTGCCTATACACATCCGGCAACAGCCGCCTTATTAAAGAAGTATTTGCAGAACAGTGACCGCTCGGTGGAAATTCGTTACACGGACAGCAAATATTTAGCTTACCAGAACTATCGGTTAAACCACGCTCAACTTGTTGTGACCAACAAGAAAATCATCAGTCTTGGCGAGCAAGAAACGATTGAAAAAACCTATGCGGTTGATATGGTTTGGTGCGTATACAAAATACTGAAGCGATCAAGGTGAATGTCAGATGAAAAAGTTAACAACAACGATTCGGAGAGGGCTTCATGGACAGCTCCATGTTCCAGGGGATAAGAGCATTTCCCACCGCAGTATCATTTTCGGTGCGATCAGCAGCGGCGTGACTGAAGTCAACAATTTTTTGCCGTCCGAGGACTGTCTCACAACGATTCAGGCGTTTCGGGACATGGGTGTCGTGATCGAACGCAGCAGCGACCATGTTCGTGTTCATGGCACACCGAATGGTCTGAAGCTGCCGCGCCATCCGCTGAATATGGGCAATTCCGGGACGACAACCCGTCTTCTGCTCGGCTTACTAAGCGGGCAACAGTTTACGACGGAGCTATTTGGCGACGCATCGCTAAGCAGGCGGCCAATGCGACGGGTCACTGAGCCGCTTTCTCAAGCCGGTGCACGTTTTCAAGTCGGCGAAAAAGGGACGCTGCCCATTACTGTTTTTGGACAGCGAAATCTCAAAACACTCAACTACCGTTTACCGGTCGCCAGCGCTCAAGTGAAAAGTGCCTTGATTTTGGCCGCATTGCAGACGTGCGGTGAATCGACCATCATTGAGAAACTGCAAACCCGAGATCACACGGAACGGATGCTCAGGGCTTTTGGTGGCGAGATTTATCAGCATGGACGGACGATTCAAGTGATGGGGAAGCCGCAACTGACCGGGCAAAACGTTACGGTACCGGGCGATATGTCTTCAGCCGCCTTCTTTCTTACTGCGGCGGCACTGCTTCCGGGCAGCGAGGTGACGTTGAAAAATGTTGGGCTTAATCCGACACGTACCGGTTTCCTGGATGTATTAAAACGCATGGGGGCTTCCGTCGACGTGCTTAACGAAAAGAAGCAGGTGGAGCCGTCCGGTGATCTGCGGGTGCGCCATGCCCATTTAAAAGCAATTCATCTGTCACAGGAAGAGATTCCGAGTGTTATTGATGAACTGCCTTTGGTCGCCCTGCTGGCTACTCAGGCGAAAGGAACAACGACCATTACCGGTGCGGAAGAGCTACGCGTCAAAGAAACGGATCGTATTGCGGTGGTTGCCGAAGAACTGACGAAACTTGGTGCGCGCATCGAAGAACTGCCAGATGGTTTGATCATTCATGGACAGACGGCATTGAACCCTCAGATGAGTGATCGGGTCGATACACATGGCGATCATCGCATCGGGATGATGCTGGCGGTTGCGGCGCTTCTCTGCGACAATTCGCTTTATTTGGAAAACGAGGCGGCAATTAATATTTCCTATCCCGGTTTTTTTGACGATCTTAAGCAGCTTTGCGAAGAGGGGACTGCGGAGCGATGAAAACGATTTTAATCGATGGCTTGGGACTTATTGGCGGATCGATTGCACTGGCGATTCGCAAGAAGTGGCCGGATGATCGGATTGTTGCTGTTGATGTCAGTCCCGCAGTGCTTGAGCACGCAAAGCGATCCGGAATTATTGATGAGGGTTCGCTGCAGCTTAACGCGGTCGCCGCCGATGCCGATGTGATCGTGCTGTCTGCACCGGTCGGAATTATTATTGACCATATCAAAACGCTTGCAGAACTAAGCCTGAAACCTGAGGTCATTGTCACCGATGTCGGCAGTACCAAGCAAGAGATCGTCAAGCACGCACAGAAACTTACGGAGAAAAAGGTTATTTTTATCGGCGGGCACCCGATGGCCGGCTGGCACAAGACGACGATAAGCGCTGCGCGTGCAGACTTGTTTCAGAGTGCCTATTATTTTCTGATCGACGATACATTGATTGATGAGCGGCATAAGGCGGCTGCCCGCGCGCTGCAAGGGCTGCTCTCCGAATTGGACGTCAAATGGCTGACCGTTTCCGCCAGCCGGCATGATCGGATCGTGGCGCAGATCAGCCACCTCCCGCATATCCTGGCTTCCGGATTGGTGAACATGTCCCAGAATGAATTCCAAAGTTCGCCGCTTTCTTTGAAATTGGCCGCGGGAGGATTCAAGAGTATTACACGGATCGCTTCGTCTGATCCAACGATGTGGACAGACATCCTGCTCAGCAATCGCGAAACACTTATTGATAAAATTAATCGGTTTCACCAGTACTTGGAAAGGGTTAGACAAGCACTGGCGGCTTCCGACCGTGAATCGATCCGGACGTTTTTTGAAAAAGCGAAAGTCACGCGCGACAATCTCAATGAACAGACCGGCGCACATGCACCGAACTTTTACGACTTATTTCTTGATCTCCCAGATCGCATTGGTTCACTTGCCCGTGTGACGCGGATTTTAGAGAACGCAAAGATCAACTTAGTAAATATTCATATTCTGGAAATCCGTGAAGACGTGGCCGGTGTGCTGCAGTTATCCTTTTCCAATCAGGAAGACCGGCTGCTTGCAAAACGCGAACTGAACCGGCACGGATTACCAACCATCCGAGGTGACCAATAATGGCGCAATGCATTTTAATCGGCTTCATGGGCAGCGGCAAAACAACGGTCGGTCGTCTCATGGCCGAAACGACCCGCACGCCGCATCTGGATCTGGATGAGCTGATCATTGCCCAATCCGGCCAGTCGATCAATCAAATTTTTGCCGCGCATGGCGAAGCATACTTTCGCGATCTTGAATCGCAAGTGCTGCGCTCGGCAATGCGGGCGGAAGGTATCTTATCGACAGGCGGGGGCACGCCGGTTCGTAAAGAAAACAGAGACCTCTTGGCGCAATCAGGTATTCCGGTTATTTTCCTGAAAGCCTCCCCAGAAGTTATTCGCGCTCGGTTGAAGGAAGCATCGGACCGGCCGCTACTGCGCAAACTGTCTGCCCGGCAGTTCGTACACTTGCATGAGGAGCGCGAGGCGTATTATGCGCAGGCAGCTGATTTGACGGTCGTTACAAATCATAGGAAGCCCGCAGACATTGTCCGTGAAATCTTAACACGCGCAGACTTATTAGAGTCCAAGAGAAAATAAGCCAACACAAACAGATCGGAATAAATCCAAAATAAACCAAAGCCGAGGCGAAGGCATGTACGCTTCGGCTTTTTGACAGGTAAAGAAAGGATGTAATTTGACCTTGCTGGTACGCTGATTAGCGTTATAAAGAGGAACTTCCGCTAAGGGGCGTGCATGTCCTGTGGCCCCGCGGAAGTCACCACATCCTGCGGAAGTACGTCCTGCATCCAAACGCGAAAGTCACCACATCCTGCGGCAGTACGTCCTGTGCACAACGCGAAAGTCACCGCGTCCTGCGGAAGTAAGGACCGGGCGCTTTTTGCCTGGTTTTTCTTATACGTCTGACGCTTTAAGTCGATTCATCAGCTGTGTGCATGTTCAAGGGTGTTGAGATAATGAACCGCTTGTTCAGCGGTCTGACGGGCATTTTCTGTACAATCCGGAAGCCCGACCCCGTGAAGCATGGCACCACAAGCGAAGACGCCGTCAATGGTACTAAGCGCATTTTCAAACGCTTGAACGCGCTGTTTGTGATTGACGGTATATTGCGGCATGTTGTCGATTTGCCGCGTGACGATCGAGAACAACGGTGTACCGATTCGACTGATCGTTCGCAAATCAGCAAGGGCTGCTTGCGCTATAGCCGCATCGCTTTGCTGAACGAGTGCTTGGTCCTCAGGTGTGCCGACATAGGTACGTACGAATGCATAACCGTCCGGTGCCAGGTGCGGCCACTTTCGATCCATAAAGCTGCAGGCCGTGATGTGCAGCTGTTCTTTTCGCGAAACCACGTAGCCCGTGATATCCAAAGCTTCAACGTCTTCTTTTTTAAAAGCAAAGGCAACGGTTGCGGTTGAGGAACGTTTATCATTAGAAAGTGCCCATGCTTCTGGAAAATTGAGCAGTGGACCGAATTGTTTTGGAGAAGCAGCTAAAAGGATTGCATCGGCATTCAAAACGGTACCGTCGTCGAGCGTCACACGGCCAGAGTTAATTTGCGAAACCGATGTGTTCCGCCTGATCTCGTCCGCATAGTCCGCAAGCTTTTCGGTCAATGCACTCAGTCCGCCTGACAGTGAGACAAACGCACCCGTCTTTTTAGTGACCGCTTCTTTCTGTTTGGGTGGGCGCAGCGTTTTCATGCCAAGAATCAGGCTGCGGTGTTTCTTCTCAATGGAAGCAAACTGAGGCAGGGTCTCTTCCAAGCTCATATCGGAAAGGTCGCCGTTATAGATACCGGAAAGAAGCGGTTCAATCATGTTGGCGACCAGTTCTTTTCCAAGGCGCTTTTCAAAGAATGTGCGAACGGAAAGGTCTCGGTCTTGATAGACATGTGGAATCAGCAAATCCATTGCCGCACGCAGTTTGCCCCATGGACTGACAAGGCCGGTTGTCACCATCGGCAACAGTTTCGTCGGCACACCCATGACCGCCCCTTTTGGCATTTGCCTCAGACGGTGATTCACATAAATCGAATAACCGCCGGATTTGGAATGGACAAGCTGATCGCCGAGGCCGATCGCTTTGATGAGGTCGGTCAGTCCCTTCTTGCGGGCCATATACCCTTCAGGACCGCATTCAATGGTAAACCCGTCTTTATAAATTGTTTTGACTTTTCCACCGATTCGATCGGCTGCTTCCAGTACCGTCACATGGACATCCGGTTTGTGACGTTTGATGTAAAAGGCTGCCGCGAGTCCTGAAATACCGGCACCGACAATGATTATCCTCTGTTTTGCTGTCATCCTGATCCTCCGCATACGTTTTTACGCATCATTCTATCTTCATTTTAACACGACTTATGAGAAGGGCCGTATAAAAAGCATTGACTGGATCCCCCCATAGCGATCAGCCGCAGCATCTAAATTTAAGTTTATAATTAGAAGGAAACGGGGATAAGCGCTCCGGCTCAAGCGAGCAACTGAAGTGCTTTAGCTCAATGGCGATGAATCAACCGCATAAAAGGTGAGGGGAATGGCGATGAAAAAATTAATTATGATGAACGGAACCATGGGCGTTGGAAAAAGCACCGGCTCCGAGCAGCTGACCAAACAGCTGAAGCCAAGCATCTACTTGGATGGAGATTGGTGCTGGAAGATGAATCCATGGGTGTTCAGTGAAGAGAATAAACGGATGGTGCTCGGTAATATTACGTATCTGTTGAATGCGTATCTTGCCAATTCCTGCTTCGACTACATTATTTTTTGTTGGGTTATGCATCAAGAACAGATCATTGAAGAAATTCTGAACCGCCTCCATGGCGACTATGAGCTCCATAAAATGACGCTGATGTGCAGAGAAGAGGTGCTGCGTGCGCATATCCTGCATGATGTGAAAAAAGGAATCCGTTCGATCGATTCAGTTGAAACCAGTATTGAGCGGCTGCCGCTCTATGAAAAGATGGACACAGTTAAAATTGATGTCAGTGAAATCAGTGCTAGGGAAGCGGCGATGCAGATTGCTCAGCGGATTAAGTGACAGCGCTTTGTCGCTTACGCGCGGATTGCGCCGATTTTTCGGTAAATAAACATTTGTTTAACACCGGTTATCCGAGTGCGACATCCAGCATCATCATGACGGAAAAACCGACCATGGTTGCTGCCGTTGCCAGATCGGTCGATCCTTCGCGTTGTGATTCGGGAATCAATTCTTCGATAACAACGAAAATCATGGCGCCGGCAGCAAAGGACAGGGCATAGGGCAGAATCGGCGTGACAAGAATGACGAGATAGGCACCGATGACCGCAAAGATCGGTTCGACAATTGCCGACATTTGTCCATACCAGAAGCTCTTTGTCCGGGAGAAGCCTTCACCGCGCAACGGGATAGAAACAGCAGCGCCTTCAGGAAAATTCTGAATGCCGATCCCGAAAGCGAGAACCATGGCGGCGATAAGCAATTCGTGTTGGCCGGCAACAACCGCACCAAAGGCAACACCAACCGCCGCACCTTCCGGAATATTGTGAATGGTAATCGATAACACGAGCAGAAAGGTTTTGCGCAGGTGTGTTTTTGGGCCTTCTTTATCGGTAACCGGCATACCAAGGTGCAGATGTGGTGTGACCCGGTCAACGAGGCGCAAGAAGGCACCTCCGAGCAGAAAGCCAACTAAAGCAGGAACAAAGGAGAGCTTGCCTAAGTGGGCACTCATCTCAATCGCCGGTGCAATCAGCGACCAGAAGCTGGCCGCAATCATGACGCCGGCTGCGAAGCCGAGCATCACATTCGCCATTTTTTTATCAAGATTTTTAAAGAAGAACACGAGCGCCGCACCTGCAGCGGTACAGCCCCAGGTAAACAATCCGGCCAACAGGGCGAGAAAAACGGGGTTCAATGTGGACAGTGTGCCAAGCAACAGGCAAAACCACCTTTTTCTTATTATTTTATCATAGAAAGCATGCGCTTATCGAGAAATGAGCCGATCCGATGAATGAAGATTACCGTGATTGATCGCGTCAATTGCTCCTAAATCGTTATTATTTCATTTCTGGTTCATTTTGATTAACGTTCTTCATTTTTCATCAGGCACAATACATTTGATACGCTCGGATCGCCCGCGGTCGCGCTCTGTTGATGCGAGCAGCTTGAGTGTCGTTCGTGCACAGCATTGACGGTTCAAAACCGCGTCCTGTGAAAGTAAATAGACGGAAAAAGTTCTCTTAATTAGAAAATAAAATAAAAAATAGCTTAATAGACGGAGAGATTCCGCTTATCAACTTAAAAGACGTGAAAATGGGGAATTTTGCTTTGCATAAACGGAAAACCTCCCCTTATTATCTCCGAAACGCGCTCCATTCTGCAGATAACCGAAAAAACTCCGCTTATTTTACGAGATACTTAATGAAGGATCAGAATACTTAATGAAACAGAAGTGAGATGAAATGGAGATCGTTTTTATTCGCTCACAATGGCCAAGAACCCCCTCATGCT
>NZ_BJMS01000063.1 GCF_006539285.1 Sporolactobacillus inulinus | reverse complement strand
GATCAAAAGCCAGCAGCCCCGGCATCGCTACATCTCTGCAAATTCGTTCCAATTGACTTGGACGAATCATGTAGTATAAACTGAGGTTAGAAAAAAGTGATCAACGCTCTCGCGGGTCGTTTTGTTCTGCATGAATAGAGAAGCCCAGTTGGACAGGAGAGTAGTTGAGAAGGTGTTACTTTTTAAATGGTTTCTTTTTTAATGAAAGCGGTTAAGTGATAAATGTCTCATTGGTAAGTTTAAAAGGAACCACGCATACTGAGGGAAGAGGTGATGGACTTGCCTGGAAACGATTCTGGAAGAATTGAAAACTTTTTTCCAACGTTACGGATTCTTGATACTCAGGGGCATGTGATCAATGAACAAGCAAAGCCTGAGATGAGTAATGATGAGTTAAAGGAATTAATGCGGCGTATGGTCTATACGAGGGTTTGGGATCAGCGCGCGCTTAAACTTAATAGACAAGGAAGGCTCGGCTTTTATGCACCGGTCGCCGGACAAGAGGCATCAATGCTGGCGAGCGAGTTTGTGATGGACCAAGAAGATTGGCTGCTGCCGTCTTATCGGGACATACCGCAGCTTGTTTGGCACGGGCTGCCGCTTTACAAAGCTTTTCTTTATTCAAGAGGTCATTTTGAAGGCGGGCAATATCCCGAAGAATTAAAAGCGGTTATGCCGCAAATTATCATTGCGGCACAATGTACGCAAGCTGCAGGTATCGCACTGGGCTTGAAAAAACGCGAGAAAAAACAAGTTGCTTTTTGCTATTTTGGTGATGGGGCAACTTCACAGGGCGACTTCTATGAAGGCATGAACTTCGCCGGCGCGTATCGAGCGCCAGCAATCTTCATTTGTCAAAATAATCGTTTTGCCATTTCGGTACCGGTTGAAAAACAAACGGCAGCCGCCTCGTTGGCACAGAAAGCAGTTGCTGCAGGAATTCGAGGAATTCAGGTCGATGGCATGGATCCGCTTGCTGTTTATGCTGCTGCCCAAAAAGCACGCGAGCATGCCATTGCCGGAGACGGGCCGACGTTGATTGAAGCACTGACGTACCGTTACGGCCCGCATACCATGGCGGGGGATGACCCAACCCGGTATCGGACGGACGAACTTACAGGTGAATGGGAAAAGAGAGATCCGTTAATTCGTTTCCGCTTTTATCTTGAAAGGCTCGGACTTTGGTCACAGGAAGATGAAGAGCAGACGGCAGAGCAAGCGAGAGCGGATGTTGACGAAGCGTTGAAGCAGGCAGATCGGGTCTCAAAACAGAAAGTAACCGATTTGCTCGGCTTTATGTTTGAAAAACCTACTCAGAATATCCAGGAACAGTTGGATGCTTACAGCGCAAGGGAAGGGGATCAGCGATGACACAAATGACGATGATCCAGGCGATCACTGACGCCATGAGAACGGAATTGCGCAGAGACGATAATGTTCTTGTATTTGGCGAAGATGTTGCAAAAAACGGCGGTGTATTTCGGGCAACCGAAGGACTCTATGACGAATTTGGCGAGGATCGCGTATTTGATACTCCGCTTGCCGAATCGGGAATTGCCGGTTTGGCGCTTGGTCTTGCGCTCCAGCAATTCAGACCGGTTATGGAAATTCAATTTTTCGGATTCGTTTTCGAAGCTATGGATGGTATTGCATCTCAACTGGCACGGCTTAGGTATCGATCCGGCGGGCACTACCATGCGCCTGTAACGATTCGTTCCCCGTTTGGCGGCGGGGTGAAAACCCCTGAACTTCACGCAGATAATTTGGAAGGCCTCTTTGCCCAATGTCCTGGACTAAAAGTTGTCATTCCATCAAACCCCTATGATGCGAAGGGGATGCTGATTGCCGCTATTCGCGATAACGATCCGGTTCTCTTCCTTGAGCATATGAAACTGTACCGATCCTTTCGAGAGGAAGTGCCTAAGGAAGCCTATACGGTTGAATTAGGCAAGGCGAATATCGTTCGGGAGGGCAGCAGTCTTACACTGATTACGTATGGTGCCATGGTGCGCACTGCGTTGAAAGCAGCGGAACAACTGCAAAAAGAGGGCATTGAGTGTGAAATAATCGATCTTAGGACAATAAGCCCGCTCGATACGGAGACGATCGTCACGTCGATCCGAAAAACGAATCGTGCGGTTGTGGTTCAGGAGGCGCAGAAGCAAGCAGGTATTGCAGCACAAGTTATTGCTGAAATCAATGATCGTGCTTTGCTGCATCTTGAGGCCCCGGTCGGCAGGGTGAGCGCACCGGACTCTGTTTTCCCTTTTGCCTCTGCTGAGAATGTATGGCTGCCGAATGAAAAAGATATTATTGAACAAGTGAAAGCAACAGTCAACTTTTAAATAGAAGGTAACGGGAAAATCAGATCAGTGAAAGGAGTGAACCGCCGTTGGCCTATTTTTTTAAACTGCCTGATATTGGTGAAGGGATCCATGAAGGCGAAATTTTAAAATGGTTTGTGAAGCCCGGCGATACCGTACGTGAAGATGATACGCTCGCTGAGGTTCAAAATGATAAAGCAGTTGTTGAAATTCCTTCTCCGGTTAACGGAAAAGTGCTGGAACTCAATGCCGAAGAAGGCCAAGTGGTTGAAGTGGGCACCGTTGTGATCACACTTCAATCGGATGATGACACTACATCGCAAGCGACAGTAACTCAAGAAGAAGATGTTCACGCTGCCCAGCCGAGTCAAACGAATTCTGAGCGACCGGCTTCTAAGCCTGATTCGCAAAATGAGGCGATCGCAGATGGAAACCAAGCTGCGGAAAAGCATCAATTGGTGATCGCAATGCCATCCGTTCGAAAATATGCAAGAGATCACGGGATCAATCTGCAACAGATAACCGGAACAGGTCGCAATGGCCGCGTGCTGAAAGCGGATGTCGACCGCTTCATCAGTGGATCTGAGCTCTCTGAACAGTCCCCTGAATCACAGCAGCCGTTAAACGAAAGCGAGACTAAAGAAACAGGTGCCGAATCAAACGAGACGGCTTTTTCCAAAGGACCTGAAACACGTGAAAAATTGAAAGGTATCCGCCGGGCGATCGCCCGAGCAACGGCGCATTCCGTACAGACCGCACCACATGTTACGTTGATGGATGAAGTGGATGCGACGCTGCTCGTTTCACATAGAAAACAATATAAGGAAGAGGCGCAGACTCTGGGTGTTAAATTGACTTATCTCCCTTATCTCGTAAAAGCACTTGTGTCTGCGCTCAAGGCGTTTCCGATTTTAAATGCATCGATTGATGAAGAAAGTCAGGAAATTATTTACAAACACTATTACAATATAGGTATCGCTGCAAATACGGATGCCGGACTTGTCGTGCCTGTAGTGAAGCATGCTGAATCGAAATCGATGTATGCTCTTGCAAGTGAGATCCAGGAACTGGCGGAAAAAGCGCGTACTGGAAAACTGACTGCTGAAGAGATGAAGGGCGGAACCTGTACCCTCTCGAATATCGGCTCGGAAGGCGGCCAGTGGTTTACACCGGTGATCAACCAACCAGAATCCGCGATTCTTGGAGTCGGAAGAATTTCTGAAAAAGCCATCATACGCGATGGAGAGATCGTTGCTGCACCGATGCTTGCTCTGTCTATGAGCTTTGATCACCGTCTGATTGACGGCGCAACCGCTCAGAGGGCAATGAACCAAATAAAAAGGTTGTTAGTTGATCCGCAACGACTTATTTTGGAGGGGTAGAGATGGTTGTAGGTGAATTTACCACTGAAGTGGATACGGTTGTCATAGGAGCTGGTCCAGGCGGCTACGTTGCAGCGATACGAGCTGCACAGCTGGGCCAGAAAGTCATTGTTATTGAGAAACAGCATGTCGGCGGGGTATGCCTGAACGTCGGTTGCATCCCATCAAAAGCACTAATCTCAGCAAGCCACCGTTTTGAGCAAATGAATCATTCAGAATCAATGGGCATCAAAGCGGAAAATGTTCATGTTGATTTTCACAAAGTCCAGGAATGGAAGGGACAAATCGTTGATCGGTTAACCAGCGGTGTCAAAGGACTGTTTAAAGCGCATAATATTGAACGCGTTGAAGGAGAAGCTTTGTTTGTTGATAATGATGTCGTGCGCGTCAATCACGGCTATGAATCTTCGCGGTATAAATTTAATCATTGTATTATTGCCACCGGGTCATCACCAATTGAAATTCCCGGATTTAAGTGGAGCAGTCGTGTGTTGTCATCGACAGGCGCGCTTGCTCTTAAAGAAGTTCCGAAAAAATTAGTCGTTATCGGCGGGGGATATATTGGGATCGAGCTCAGCTCGGCACTTGCTGGATTTGGTACTGAGGTTGTCATTCTTGAAGGCTCACCGTCAATTTTACCTGCTTTTGAAAAACGGCTGATTGCACCGGTAAAAAAGAAACTTAAGGCAAAAGGAGTTTCTGTTTTTACCAAAGCGCTAGCAAAAGGTGTGGAAGAAACCGCAAACGGCGTTACCGTTACTGCTGAAGTAAAGGGCAAGACTCAGACTTTTGACGCGGACTATGTAATGGTGACGGTTGGACGCCGTCCGAACACGAGAGATCTTGGTCTTGATTTGGCTGGTGTTGAACTCGGTGAACGCGGCTTGATTCACGTAGATAAACAAGGGAAAACCACGAACGACAAGATTTATGCGATCGGTGATATTGTTTCAGGAATGGCACTTGCCCATAAGGCTTCCTATGAAGGCAAGATTGCTGCTGAGGCAATTTCAGGAGTGGCTTCGGAGGTAGACTACCGAGCGATGCCTGCCGTTGTCTTCTCTGATCCTGAGATTGCATCGGTTGGATTATCTGAAGAAGAAGCCGTAAAAGAAGGATACGAAGTCAAAACCGGCCAATTCCCGTTCGCAGCAAATGGGCGCGCACTCTCACTTGGCGAGTCGGACGGGTTCTTAAAAATTGTTTCGCGAGCTTCGGATGGCTTGGTTCTCGGTGCGCAGATTGTTGGCGTAAGTGCAAGTGATATGATTGCTGAATTTGGTTTGGCTGTTGAATCAGGAATGACCGTTGAAGATCTTGCTCTGACCATTCACGCCCATCCAACTTTAGGAGAAATTGCGATGGAAGCAGCAGATGTAGTCCTTGGCCATCCGATTCATATTGCAAAATGAAAACAAGAAGAAAAGCCTGAGCACAAGAGCTCAGGCTTTTTTTCTATAAAGGGGACGCTTTTTAAATGGTGCTGCGTAGCGCAAGTTCATAAAGAGGAAGCAGTTTAAGAATCTGTTCCTTTAAATAGGCGATTAGCTGTTCTTCGGACTTTGTGATTGCTTCCTGTTTCGGAATCACAACGCCACAGAGCAGCTCCGCTTTTTTTACCTTGGTCAGACGCATGAGTAATTGCTTCAGACCGTTCGCGGTGAGCTCACCCTGCAGTGCGTAATCAGCAGATGTGTGATCGGAAGACCAAGCAAAGTAAGACGGAAACGTTTGCATTAGGGTCGGCATATCCGTGAGCATCGCTTCACCCAGTTCCTTTTTGTGAGGATAATCGTCAATAAAAGCAAGCCAAAAGAAGAGATGACTCGGCCAAATTCCGAATTGAAAGTGGGGATGCTTTTTGTAGCCCCGTTTATCCTGTGCAAGTGCGAGCCATGTACTTTCCGGTGGATGAATCGTTCGCCTGGCGTGGCGTGCGATATGGGCACAGAAGGGTGGATCGGCCTGTTCCTTTTCGTTCAGAAACGGGATGAGCTGGTCCGCAATTCTTTGAAATTGCGGTTGAATCTGTTCACGGATAGCACTCATCCGTTCGTCCAATCCAGGCAGCCGCATGCAATTGAAATCAAGCGCAGTAAAACCATCCTGAGGCATCGTTGTACACTCCTTTATGTAGAAAATCTTAAACTAGCATACCATAGCTTGATCGGATTATTTATATCCAGTGTTTCTGAAAAACAATCATTTTAATGGTAATACACATTAATTTTCGCATAAACTAAAGAAACAACAAATCCGTAATTTGGTAAGATTCTAATTCGTTTCGAGCTCCTGTGAACGGCAAAAAAATGAAAGGAAGTGGCAATTGCCATGAAACAGCTTAACCAGACACTGAGCAGGAAGGATGCAGAAAAAAGAATTCCACAAGTGCGGATCGCAATTGACAGCGAGCTTACAGTACTGCATCGAGCTCTTGTCAATAAGGATGATAAAACAATTATACGCTGCAAACAAAAGCTGGAACGGTTGCGTCGCGAAATGCTTCTGCTAGAGATTTGAGCGGCTGATCATGGATATCGTTAAAAAAATAAACGTTTTATGAGAGGATATAATCACCGGCAGAAAGCGGTGATTTTTCTTTTTGCAGCTAAATGATGTACTATTGAGGGAGACAATGGTATAAGCGATTTGTAAGCTACAGGCGATGGAACACGTAGAATCGGGAGTTGACAGAAAAATGACGGAACGTGACTGGGACGCTCTTGGGCGGCAAGTAACTCAATGGATCAAAGAGGCAGGTGCACAGCTGCGTGCATCGCTGTCAACACCTTTGGAAATTAGCGAGAAGAGCGCACATAATGACCTGGTAACAAATATGGATCGTCACATTGAAAAATTTCTTATTGGAAAGATCCGCGCGGCGTATCCTGAGGATCGAATTGTTTCTGAAGAGGGTTTCGGTGACGGAGCGGTTGATACAAAGGGTGTGCTTTGGCTTCTTGATCCTATTGACGGGACGCTGAACTTTGTGATGCAGAAGCGCTTCTTTGCTGTTTCTATTGGCATATATGAGGAAGGGGAGGGGCGAGCGGCTTTTATTTACGATGTGATGGCGGATGAACTCTTCCATTGTATATGCGGCCGGGGCGCTTATCAGAATACGAAAAAGCTGGCGGCACTGACATCGGTTACGATTGAAGACAGTTTGATTGATCTAAGTGCGACTTGGCTGAAGCCCAACCGGTTGATCCACGAGGAGATCATGACGGAAATTGTGAAACGGTGCAGCGGGACTCGAGCTTATGGCGCGGCGTCTCTAGAACTCGCTTATGTAGCGGCCGGTTATTTGGATGCCTATTTTACAATGCGCCTTTCTCCTTGGGACTACGGTGCCGGCTTAATCCTGCTTCGAGAGGTCGGCGGCAGTTATTCCAGGGCAGAAGGGCAGCCGCTTAATATTCTGAGTAAGACGTCAGTGCTTGCGGCTCGACCGGGACTCCATCACTTCATTGCAGAACATGTATGCAAACAGGTCCAGGGCGGGAGATTCATCCGTGAACTTGATGGAGGGCACAACCATTAATCATGCCCTTGATTTCTCTGCTGGATCGCTTTCAGCATAAAGCCGACCCACATAAACAAAATGACCGCAAATGCTGAGAGAAGAGTTAGAATTGGCTGGCCCAGGACCATTCCTGCAACGATTCCAGCCAAACTTGCAGCCGTGCATATGATGACTAAGAATAAACCGATACGAAACATCGAATCGCCTCCTAAGATCATAATAAAACGAAAGTGGAAAAAGCACAAAAGCTTTGCCAACGCGCCGAAACAAAATTTCAACAGACGCAGAAAAAATTGACAATAGATCATAACTTGTGAGAAAATGATTTGCATGTGTATGTTTCGGCTAATTTATGCGAAGCGATTGGAAAAGATGAGGAGAGTAAGGAATAAATGACAAAATTAAGGGAAGAATTGCGGAATATCGCGATTATTGCACACGTCGACCATGGTAAAACGACATTAGTGGATAAACTGTTGTTGCAATCCGGGACGTTCCGCAAAAATCAGCACATTAATGAACGGGCAATGGATTCAAATGCAATTGAACGGGAACGTGGCATTACAATTCTGGCGAAGAACACGAGTCTCTCTTACAAAGACCATACAATAAATATTGTGGATACACCGGGACACGCAGACTTTGGCGGCGAAGTGGAACGAATTATGAAAATGGTTGACGGCGTTCTGCTGCTTGTTGACGCTTATGAAGGCTGCATGCCGCAAACACGTTTTGTATTAAAGAAAGCGCTGGAAGAACATCTGAAACCAATCGTTGTTGTAAACAAAATCGATAAGCCAATGGCTCGTCCGGCAGAAGTCGTTGATGAAGTGATTGACTTGTTTATTGACCTGGGCGCTGATGAGGATCAGCTCGAATTCCCGGTTGTTTATACATCTGCGGTAAATGGCGTTGCAGGAACAGATCCTGAACATGTTGACCAAGATATGAGCGTTGTTCTGGATATGATACTGAAGTATGCTCCGGCACCGGTTGACAATCGCGACGAAAGCCTACAGTTCCAAGTGACGATGCTCGATTACAATGATTATGTCGGCCGTATTGGTATTGGCCGAATTTATCGAGGAAAGATCAAGGTCGGAGAAGAAGCGGTACTTGTCAAAAATGCCGGTGAAAGTGTTGAAAAGTTCCGCATCACCAAGCTTTTTGGCTATCACGCCCTGAAACGGACGGAGATTCAAGAAGCATGTTCCGGTGATATTATCGCGATAACCGGTGTTTCCGATATTGATATTGGCGATACTATTAATGATGTGGAGCACGTTGATCCGCTTGAACCGCTTCGCATTGACGAACCAACCTTGAAAATGACTTTTCTGCCTAATACGAGTCCTTTTGCAGGTCAGGAAGGGGACTACGTGACAAGCCGAAAAATTGAAGATCGACTCATGGCGGAAATGGAACGCGACGTCAGCTTGAAAGTTGAGTCGGCATCGAACTCTCATGACTCTTGGATCGTTTCTGGACGTGGGGAACTTCACTTGTCGATCTTAATTGAAACCATGCGCCGAGAAGGCTACGAGCTCTCTGTATCGAAGCCGAGCGTTATTACGAAGGAAGTTGACGGCAAGCTGTGCGAACCGTATGAATCTGTTCAAATTGATGTACCGGAGGAATATGTCGGTGCAGTCATTGAATCGATGGGGAAACGCAAAGCCGAATTGAAAGATATGCGCCAGGAGCAGCCGGGGCAAACACGTCTGACGTTCATGATTCCTTCTCGCGGTTTGATTGGCTATAATCGTCAGTTTATGGCGGATACGCGCGGTTACGGTATTCTGAACCATACCTTTGATCACTTTGCTCCGTTTATCAAAGAGGAAATCGGCGGGCGCCGAAATGGTGTGCTGGTTTCGATGGATCAAGGACAAACGACGGCGTATTCGCTTGCTGCACTTGAGGATCGCGGTGAGATGTTCGTCGGACCGGGCGTCAATGTTTATGAAGGCATGATCGTTGGCGAACATAACCGTGAAAACGATTTGACTGTGAATGTTACGAAAGCAAAACACGCGTCCAACGTACGTTCCTCGAACAAGGATCAAACCGTAACTTTGAAAGAGGCTCGTAAATTGTCCCTTGAAGATTCGCTTTCTTACTTGAATGATGATGAATACTGTGAGATTACACCTAAGAGTGTTCGGATGCGCAAGAAGATTTTGAACAAAGGCGAACGTGAACGTTTTGAACGCCGAGGAAGCAAGATTCCGAAGTATAACGGCTGATTTTCTAAATAAGATCAGCATTTTAATACAGACTTGTTCCGTTTTCGAAAAACTGAACGCAGCATGAGATACTTTGCTCGATGGTTGAAATTCCGATCGTTAATCGGACTTCAACCATCGAGTTTTTTTGTTTCTGACTCATTGTACGATTAAGCGGATCGCTGAACATATCTGTCCTAAAATCATCGGAGCATCCGTTAATATAAAACCCCCTTAAGCGGACTGATTAGCGTCCATCTTAAAGGGGAGCAGAACATACATCTCTTTATTTTAGAAAGCTTGGCTTTGCCAAGCCTCTGGCGCAGGCGAAGTCGCCGCCCGCGACGGCC
>NZ_BJMS01000062.1 GCF_006539285.1 Sporolactobacillus inulinus | reverse complement strand
ACCTCCGCTTTGATTCTTGGCCAAGACACTGGTCTCTTGTTTTGAAGAAGGGGCAAAATCGTATACTGTCTTATACTGTAAAAAAATGAGTTGCGAACTTGAATTCATGCATCGAACGCGATGGAGTCGTACCCTTTTAAGAACGGCCTACCTTCTTTTTGCTACTGTGTGAAGGCAGATGCAGTGTGAATTTGCCTGTTGCCCAGCGCTCTCTCGTTCGTTCACTGATTCTTTTATGGCAAGAATCGCAAAGATACGTATGGATCGGTCTGTTTTTCAGCCGTTTTGCGATCGCCGACCGATCATCCAGCCGGCAGATCTTTTCACATAATGCACACTTAACTTGCATGAAAAAAACCTCCTTAAGCTAAGTATAGCAGGTTTTGGCATGAAATCGAACAAGGATCGTGCGGACTACGGCAAACCCGCAGGTGGTCATTTCGTAGACTTTGATTAATCTTGCATTTTATCAGGACAGAGGTTAAGATAAACTTTAGGCAAGTAATTGAGACAAGGGGGAGCAGATATGTCAGTCGAGATTAAGATAGGCAAACGTGAGAAAGCCTATGAATTGCTGCAGGCCGACGCGCAGAAGATTCTGAAACTGATCGGGGTGCAAATGGAAAACTTGACGATGCCCCAGTGCCCCCTGTATGAAGAAGTACTGGACACACAAATGTTCGGTCTGTCCCGTGAAATTGATTTTGCGGTTCGTCTCGGTGTTGTCCGTGCAGATGAAGGAAAAGAACTTCTGAGTTCGCTTGAACGACAGGTGTCTGCCCTTCATGAGGCATCGACACATAAATAATAGTAAAGTGCTCAAACTCGTACCCTAACTGAAGGTGAGGTTTGGGCTTTTTTATCACAGTTCACCAGGTATGAATACCCTGTTGTTCGAAACCTGCTTCCAAGAACTTGATCTTGGATGTAATGACAATGGATCAGATAGGGTGGATCTTACGTTGAAAAAGCTGTTGCACCATATTGACTATTCTTTACTCATAACCATGTCGCTCTTGATCGGATTTGGGTTGATCATGGTTTATAGCGCGGGTTCGGTTTGGGCGCGTATCTTTTTTTCTACGCCGCAGCCGGCCAGCTATTTCTTTGTTCATCAATTGAGATGGGCGGCTCTTGCGGTGCCTATTGGTATTGTGGGGATGATTGTCCCATATAAGGCGTATCGTAAAGTTGTCAAACCAATGATTCTTCTATCCTTTTTTTTATTGCTCTTGTTATATGTTTTGGGAAGTACCGTTAACAATGCACAATCATGGTTACGACTCGGGTCGTTTAATCTTCAGCCTGCTGAGTTAGTGAAAATTACAGTTATTCTCTATTTAGCTTCCGTATTTTCGAACAAACAGAATATGATCGCTGATTTCAAAACTTCCGTTGCACCGCCGCTCATCGTTATTATGGTTTTCTTTTTTATGATTGCGAAGCAGCCGGATTTTGGTACAGCAATGATACTGGTTATGATATCCACGGTTATGGTGCTTTGTGCAGGACTTAGAACGAAACATTTACTCTTTTTAGCTGCGCTTTCTGCTGTCGCGGTCATCGGCGTTTACCATTTTGCATTAAGCGGCAACCAACTCGGGCGATTTACAGCTGCCTATGATCCTTTTTCCGTTGCGGATAAGACGGGTCGACAGCTGATCAATTCATATATAGCCATTGCTTCAGGAGGATTGACGGGAAGAGGCCTTGGTCAGAGTATTGAGAAAACAGGTTTCTTGCCGGAACCACAAACGGATTTCATTATTTCAATCATTGGGGAAGAACTTGGCTTATTAGGCATTTTATTTGTTGTGTTATGTATTGCTTATCTTGTTTTTAAGGGATTCGTGATCGCAATCCGCTGCAAAGATGTATTCGGCAGTCTGCTTGCTATTGGAATCTCAAGTATGCTTGCGATTCAAACGTTTGTAAATTTGGGAGCTGCTACCGGTCTTTTACCAATTACTGGGGTACCTCTGCCTTTTGTCAGCTATGGTGGTTCTTCGCTGATCACAATGGTTTTTTCAATCTGCGTTTTAATGAATATCTCTGGGTTTGTTAATTTAAAGAGGTCGAGTCAAATAGAAGGGAAGAGAGAGAATGTTAAAGCGAAAAATTAAACGATTGCTAATTGCTAACCGCGGTGAGATTGCAATCAGAATTTGTCGTGCCTGTACGGAACTCGGTATCCGAACGGTTGCCATTTATTCCAAGGAAGATATCAGCTCCTATCATCGTTATAAAGCTGATGAATCGTATTTGGTCGGTAAAGGAAAAAATCCGATTGAAGCGTACTTGGATATTGACAGCATCATTGAAGTTGCAAAAACGCATCATGTGGATGCAATTCATCCAGGATACGGTTTTCTCTCTGAAAATGCCGAATTTGCGCGCCGTTGTGAAGAAGAAGGAATCATTTTTGTCGGTCCGCGCCCGGAACATCTGACTACATTTGGTGATAAGGCTGCTGCCAGAGAAGCAGCGCTTAATGCAAATATCCCGGTTATCCCTGGATCGGGTGGACCTGTGTCTTCTGTTGAAGACGTCAAGAATTTTGGTGAAGAACACGGTTACCCAATTATTATTAAAGCAGTACTTGGCGGCGGCGGACGCGGAATGCGTATTGTCCGCAGTGCACAGGGCGTTGAGGAAGCCTACGCGCGCGCAACCTCTGAGGCGAGACAAACCTTCGGCAAAGAGGATGTCTATGTTGAAAAATATCTGGATCATCCACGCCATATTGAGGTTCAGATTATGGCCGATCAATCCGGCGAAATCGTTCATCTCTATGAACGGGATTGCTCGGTGCAGCGTCGCCATCAGAAGGTTGTCGAAGTCGCGCCAAGTCGAGGAATTGGTGAGAAATTACGTCATGAAATTTGTGAAGCCGCCGTGCGTTTAATGAATAGTGTTCACTACTTAAATGCAGGCACGGTTGAATTTTTGGTTACGCCAAATGGTCAGTTTTACTTTATTGAAGTAAATCCGCGTGTTCAAGTTGAACATACGATTACAGAATTAATTACCGGAATTGATATCGTCTCATCACAGATTCTGATTGCCGAAGGTTATGGCCTGCATGAGGACCCGGTGCTGATTCCGGAGCAAAAAGATATTCATACTTACGGCTATGCGATTCAATGCCGTGTTACAACAGAAGATCCAAGCAACCAGTTTATGCCTGACACAGGTAAAATTGTTGCTTATCGGAGCGGCGGTGGTTTCGGTGTTCGTCTGGACGCCGGCAACGCGTTTACTGGTTCTGTGATTACACCCTACTATGATTCGCTACTCGTCAAACTGTCAACATCGGCGCGCAGCTTTAAAAGTGCTGCGGTAAAAATGCTGCGTAACCTAAAGGAATTTAGGATTCGCGGGATTAAAACCAATATTCCGTTTTTGATTAACGTGGTCAAACACCCTGATTTTCTTGAAGGCAACGTTTCGACAACATTTATTGATACAACACCGGAACTGTTTGTGTTTGAAAAAATATTGGATCGCGGAACGAAGATGCTGAGCTATATTGGCAATGTAACGGTTAACGGTTATCCGGGAATTGCAAAGAATAAGAAACCGATCTTTGATGTTCCGCCAATTCCGGATGTGAAATTATCGGATCCCTATCCGGGCGGCACAAAACAGATTTTAGAAGAGAAGGGTCCTAAAGGCGTTTCTGAATGGGTTAAAGCACAAAAAAAGGTACTGCTTACGGATACGACATTCCGTGACGCGCACCAAAGCTTGCTCGCCACAAGGATGCGGACCAAGGACATTATTCGTGTCACGGCACAAACGGCACATCTCCTGCCCCATTTGTTTTCTGAAGAAGCTTGGGGTGGTGCAACCTTTGATACCGCGTATCGTTTCTTAAGAGAAGATCCTTGGGAACGGCTGCATAAGATCAGAGCGAAGATGCCGAATATCCTGCTGCAAATGCTTTTACGCGGATCGAATGCTGTCGGGTACAAGAATTATCCGGATAACCTCATCAAAGCATTTGTCAAAGAAGCGGCAAAACATGGTGTCGATGTGTTCCGTGTTTTTGACAGCCTGAACTGGATTGAGGGGATGCGTGTTTCCCTTGATGCGGTCATTGAAAGCGGGAAGATTGCCGAAGGCACAATGTGTTACACCGGTGACATTCTTGATGGATTACGTACCAAATACACGATTGATTATTATAAAAAGATGGCTAAGGAACTTGAAAACGCCGGCGCACATATTCTCGGTATTAAAGATATGGCGGGACTGCTCAAACCTGAGGCAGCGTATCGGTTGATTAGCGAATTGAAGGATACGGTTGATATTCCGATCCATCTTCATACACATGACACAAGCGGAAACGGTATTTATACTTATGTCCGAGCCATTGAAGCGGGTGTTGACATTGTTGACGTTGCGATTGAAGCGATGGCAGGGATGACGTCTCAGCCGAGTGTCAATGCGCTGTATTATGCGCTCAGTGCGAATGACCGCAGACCGGACCTATCAATTGACGCTTTGGAATCGCTCAGTCATTATTGGGAAAAAGTACGCGCCTGTTACTTCCCGTTCGAAAGCGGCATGAAAACCTCGAATGCAGAGATTTATAAGTTGGAGATGCCGGGCGGTCAGTACAGCAATCTGAAGCAACAAGCGATTGCGGTGGGACTAGGCGACCGCTTCGAAGAAGTAAAAGATATGTACCGGCGCGTCAATTTACTGTTTGGCGACATTGTTAAAGTGACACCGTCTTCCAAGGTTGTTGGCGATATGACCTTGTATATGGTGCAAAATAATCTCAATGAAGACAGCATCTATGAAAAAGGCCAGACGCTTGACTTCCCTGACTCTGTGGTTAACTTCTTTATGGGTGAACTTGGCCAGCCGTATCAAGGGTTCCCAAGAGAACTGCAGCGTATTGTTCTGAAAGGCAAAAAGCCGTTGACCGATCGACCGGGAAAAAATCTCGAACCGATTAATTTTGACGACATTCAGGCACGCCTTGAAGAAAAGTTTGAACGTAAATTTAAATTTCATGAAGTGCTTTCTGCGGCGCTTTATCCTAAGGTCTATACAGACTATCTACATTTTTGCGATACGTTTGGAGAAAATACGGTGCTTAGTACACCGACCTTCTTCTATGGCCTTCGCTTAGGTGAAGAAGTATCGGTAACGATTGAAGAAGGTAAGATGCTTGTCGTTAAATTAATTTCGATCGGCCATCCGCAAAAGGACGGAACGCGGACCCTTTACTATGAATTAAACGGACAGCCGCGCGAAGTGTCGGTGAAAGATGTGAACGTCCAATCATCTGAAACGGCGCATGAGAAAGCTGAGAAAGATAACCCGCATCAAATTGGTGCTTCCATGCCGGGTACGGTCGTTAAAGTTCTCGTATCTTCCGGAGAGCGTGTGAAGAAGGGTGACCATCTGCTCGTTACCGAAGCAATGAAAATGGAAACCACTGTTCAGGCTTCGATGGATGGAACCGTTAAAAAGATACATGTTAATGAGAACGATGTGATCGAAACTGGAGATTTGATGATTGAATTAAGCTAATATAGAAAGCGGATAAGAAAAGAGCAGGGGTCAATTTGGCCCCTGCTCTTTTCTTGTTTTACAGTAGTTTATTTTTTTTCTGGACGGCACCCAAACAAAATGAGGATGGTTAAAATGCCAAAATACCCGGTTACAAAGAATGCATGAAGCAATAAAAAGAGTAAATTCATCTTCGTGGTGACAATAAATATTCCTGCGACCGCTTGAAGGAATACCAAAATAAGAATGACAAAGAGCAGATTTGATATCTGTTCTTGACGCTTGTACCGCTTTATTGCTGCAATCAGTGTTCCGACTAGCCAGACAAGCAAAATTAATGCGAGGATGCGATGTAAATACTGAACGCCTGCCTTACTAATCCATGGTTCGGGGAACAAGTGCCCATTACAGAGCGGAAAATCGGTACAACCCAAACTTGATTCCGTATGGCGGACAAAAGCACCTGAATAAACCAAGATATACGTATAAATGCCTAATAAAATAAAATTCCATTTCATCGGCGTCCGTACGGAGAGATTGACCTGATACCGATTCGGATTGACTTGTTCAAAAACAAGACAGGTTAAAAGAACCATGCTTGCAAAGGAGAGCAGCGAGATACCAAAATGAAGCGCAAGTACAACAGAGGACTGGCCCCAGACGACTGCAGCCATGCCGAGAAATGCCTGTAAAAAAATAAAAAAGACGGAGGAACAAGCAAGAAAACGCATGCCCCATACGTGTTTGAAACGAATCCACAACCAAACGGCTTGGACAACGACAAGAAGTGAGGCTAGTCCTGAAACAACGCGATGACTGTACTCAATCCAAGTATGGTGGGTTTGCGCATCCGGAATAACTTTTCCATTACAAAGCGGCCAATTATTTCCACAACCATATTCTGAGCCGGTATTCGTTACCAATGCCCCCATCAATACAACAATCAGCACGGCAAGTGTTCCGGCAACGCTGATTATTTTTAACCATTTAGAACGCATAGAATCACCTGATTTTCTGTTTTGCAGATTGTGATTAATAATCGCATGGTACCATTCTATCAAATTTTGACGGGTCGCTCGCATATTTCGCTCAAATTAAAAGGCCAAGGCCTAAAAAAAGCTGTATTTTCATTGAAAAGCCGATAAATAAATAAATTATAGTGATATTAATCATTGAGTTTTGCGTAAGACAAATTGAACCCATTCCTTTATAATGAAACGGGAACGATGTGTTAAACGACGCATCTTGTTTGTTATTCGTCAACATGGTTTAGTTAATGAAAAAACACTTTATCTCTTTACTTATACGAAAGAAGGCATTTTATGATGAAAATGATCGATTCCTCTGGGCAGGCCATTGAAGCACATGATACAACGCCCTTGCGAGGTATGGTACGCGATGTACTGACGACCGTAAAGATTGGCATCGTTGATTCTAATCTTTTTACAACTTTTTCCGGCCTTTTGCTGGCTATGCACTTTACTGGAGCAAGTTGGCTTGAAACATGGCCGCAGATTCTCTTTGTTCTCATTGGAACAGCACTTGTGATTGGCGGAGGGTGTTCACTGAATAATTATATCGATCGTGACATTGATCCGTTAATGGAGCGCACGCATGAACGTCCGTCGGCAACCGGCAAAATGACAGGAAAGACGGTATTCGTTATGGGTATTGCCTTGTCGGCTGCCGGCATTGTTGCACTCCTTGTCGCATCCATAACAGCAGCGGCCTTCGGTTTGCTCGGTCTGCTGGTTTATGTTCTGGTCTATACCTTGTGGTTGAAAAGAAGCCATTCGATGAATACCGTCGTAGGCAGTGTGGCCGGAGCGGTTCCGCCACTTATTGGCTGGGCGGCCGTTGACCCTTCGCTTAACTCACCGATTCCTTGGATCATGTTTCTTATCCTATTTCTTTGGCAGCCGCCACATTTTCTTGCACTTGCAATGAAGCGAGTCGAAGAGTATAGGCGGGCGGGAATTCCGATGCTTCCGGTTGTTGCAGGGTTTGAGGTGACCAAGCGGCAAATGATTGCTTATGTAGCTACTTTGGTCCCAACGTCGTTTCTTCTTTATGAATTGGGACCGATCTACATTGTAGGCGCATTGGTTTTAAGTATTGCTTGGCTTGGGCTGGCAATATACGGGTTTAAAGCGAAAGATACCATTAAGTGGGCAAAACTGATGTTTGTTTATTCACTGAATTATATGATGCTGCTCTTTTTATTGATGATCATTGCAGCATTGCTCTGATCTACTGTTTGCATCATTAATGAGTCGGGGGCACATGCTTTCGGCTCATTTTTACAATGAAGAAAGACGTTCGAGAAAAAATAGCGATCTTCTCCTCTTTCTCAGGGGATGGCTCCTGTTCTGCTGCTGCGCGATGAGGCACTTGGATCACTCCAATTGCTTAACATAGGTCCTCTTCTACGTTCATATATTTACTATGATTGTTGAGGATGAGGAGGGCAAGCGATGCTGAGCTTAATTGAAGTGAATGAACAAAATGCCAACCAGTTGATCGACGTGTACCAACCGATTCATGAAGAAACCTGGATGCTCGGGCTTGAATCTCATTGGCTCAATCCATGCAAACCTGTTCAGCACCACCGTTCACGGACCGCCTGCTTTATTGCGGCGAAGGAGAAGCAAGCGATCGGATTTATTGCCATACAGGGTCATTCAGCGCCTGAAATAAAGCATCTTGCATCGCTTAGCATCGGCGTGTTGAAGCAATTTCGCGGCAATGGTTATGGAAAAATGATCCTCGAGAAGGCCGAGCAATGGGCGCACGTACATGATATTTTTCGTCTTGAAGCTTGTGTGGGTTATGAGAACCGGGCCGCTCTGCTGCTTTTTGGCACTTCAGGATACGGTGTAGAGGGAATACGCAAGGAAACTTTTCAACGAGATGGAGCCATGGTCGATGCGTTCTACATGGCAAAGTGCTTAAAAAGGATTGAGGAATAATCATTCGCTTGGAACTTTTTTTTAATGTTAAAGTAAATGATATATCGCTCGTTTACGGGTTTATCAATGTGAAGAATGGGACAGAATGGGACTGGAAAGTCAAGGGAGGTTGAACCGAGTTGAAACTACCAGTCTCGTTCAAAAAAAGGTGTACAATCCTTATCATTCTCTCATTCTGCGTTGGATGCATCATGCTCTACATGCAAGCGTGGCATCCTGTGTCGGCAAAAACAACTGCGAGCACTCAAGAAGAACGTCAAATTTCTCCAGTAGCTGACCAGGAACGAGAGATACTTGATCAGGTGCAGAAGCAACGTAAGGCATCCCATCAAAAAGCTGCCAAACCGGATTGGGATTTGTTTCGCGCGGCACGTATCGTCGCGCAGCAACTCGCATCCCAAGATTTAGAGGAGAAGGAGGCCGTTGAACTAATGCTAAAGGACTTGGGTTATGGTGCAGGCAGTGTCCATGTTTTGAAAATGCAGCGCAATAAACCCATGGACGCGGCTCAGGTTCTGCGTGATTCGCCAGATGCCAAGGTTCTGCAAACAGCGCATCTTTCTCGCATAGGGGCGGGCTATGCGTCGGGGAAAAACGGACAGGTATGGATTGTCTTGTATCGTGACCGTGCCGCTCGATCAAATAAATAGCTGGGAAATGCCCCCTTTTTTGCTGCGCTCTGGAGCGAATCGGTTATCTGTAAGTTGAAAGGCTTGTTATAATGGTAGAGGATGCTAAGTGTTAAGGGGGGAAGGAAGATCAGAAGAACGAATGTGATTATCTTTTTCATTGCAGTAGCCGTCTTTGCGGGTACTTTCATAATCAGCTTGGTCAGCCTGCCTTCTGATTATCCGGATCACCCTTCGACAAATCAGAAGTTGTCTCCGCCATCAAAATCGAGCTTTAAGGTACCGGGAAAAGGGATTCATACGCTTATGGGCAAGTCGGCGAAACAGGTTAGCACGATGCTTGGAAAACCGGAGCGCGTTGATCCGACCAAATTCGGCTACCGCTGGTTTATTTATGGAAGAGAAAGTGAAAACTATTTACAAGTAGGCATTGATGTGAAAACGGATCGCGTTACAACGATCTATGCGCTCGGAAAACAATTAAAACTAAATCCATTCGTCATCGGCGAAGCTTCTCAAAAAATATATGAAAAGGTGCCGATCGAAGGCGATCTTTCCTTCAATTATAATGGAACAAAAATAAACTTTGAGTTAAATGAAGAGGATATGATGATTCGTCCCTTAATGAAATTCGGTAAGGACTGGGCACAATTGAACTTTGATCATGTCTCGGATCGTTTGATTGGTGTCCGCTATATGACGACAGATGTTCTCGCCGCTCAGCATCCTTATTCGATGACCTATCAAGGACAGCTGCCGAAAACAGCGAACTTAAATGATAAAGAATGGATCGCTGTAAATCAAGCGGAAGACCAAGAGATCTTTGACATCAGTAATGTCATGCGTTTGCGTTTTAACCAGCCCATTCTTAAGTGGAATGAACAGGCTCATCAGGCAGCCTATCAGCATAGCAAAGAAATGCAAACCAGAAATTACTTCTCGCATGATTCAAAATGGTCGGGCGACCTTAAGGCGCGTCTTGATCGCCGGAAAATTTATTTTCAAACGGCTGGGGAGAACATCGCAGCCCGGTATTCCGATGCGGCTGCGGTAAGCCTTGGCTGGTTAAACAGCATCGATCATCGTAAAAATCTCTTAAACGATGCATTTACGGAACTTGGCGTCGGATCGTATAAAAATTATTATACTCAAGATTTTGTTACCCCCCTTAATCCATAAGCATGGATCGAGGGCTTTTTTACAGGTAAAGAAGATATTTGATTTTGCCCTGTCTTCAAACCAATAGCC
>NZ_BJMS01000061.1 GCF_006539285.1 Sporolactobacillus inulinus | reverse complement strand
ATCATGTACCGATGCACCATTTTCTCAAGGGATGACTATGATAACCGTAGGAGTACCGATACGGGAAGGAGTGTGTCCTCATGGCAGAGGAAAAGACAAACGCTGCAATTCGTCGCTTTAAAACATTTCTTCGAAATCATCCTGAGATTGTGGCATATGTTCATAAGAATGACATAAAGTGGAGAGATGTGTTTGATGATTGGGTTATTTTCGGCGAGTCTCATGAGGTATGGGAAAAATACGGCTTAAAAGAAAAGTCAAGTGAAGATGACGATGAAAAAAATCGTCCAGCTTTTTCTTTTCATAAAGTCTTGAAGGTTGTGGATAATATTGATGCAAAACAGTGGCAGGAACGGCTTGAAACGATAAGCGGTGCGATCACCGGCATTCAATCATTTATCGGGCAGTTCCGTCAAAATAGCGATCAAGATCCACAAAATAGTCCTAATAATCAAGAACAGCCAAATCAAACCGAACCTCCGTCTGATCATGCACATAATCCATTTTTCTTCCGAAGGGATTGAACTGGATGAGAAAAGAAATTCAGACTTATTTGGACCAGAATGTTGATCTAAAACTATTTGTGCGCATGCATCCGGAATGGTACCGTACGTTGAGCAGATCCCCGTGGGAGGTCCAAAACCTTAAATCAGCGGCGGATCTTTTTTATGGTCGAACATTCAGTCAGCGGTTGGATCGTTTTAATCAGCGTGTAAGCATGATGTCGATGCTCACAGCGATGGCACAGGCTATGGCAGAAAAGAAAGTATAGTCCAACCAATCAGCAGATGTTCGAATCGATGAATGGCACTTTGCGTCCATTTGTTGTATATTTTAATAGAACTGGAGGTGTTCGAGATGATTGGAACATTGGAAAATATCTCGCTTTTAGATGGGGCAGACGAGCTTGCTGCAATGATGATTCAGTCGGAGCCCTATGTAAATTACTTAGAGAGCAAACGTAACGTTGAACGTGATCAAGAAGCTCAAGAACTTGTTCATGCTTTTTTAAAAGTGAGAGATCGGTACGACGAAGTGCAACGCTTCGGTAGATATCATCCCGATTACAAGAAAGTGATTAAAGAAATGATGCAAATGAAACGTGAGCTTGACACGCATCCTTCAATTGCAGCCTATAAGCAGCAGGAGAAACACTTAAATGATCTACTTGGTGAATTAAGCAAGGTTCTGGCATACGCCGTTTCTAAGTCAC
>NZ_BJMS01000060.1 GCF_006539285.1 Sporolactobacillus inulinus | reverse complement strand
TGATGGGCTAGTGTCTTTTCGATGCTGAATCATCGCTGCGGCTGCTCGCTGGCACGCTGTTCCCGCAAGCGCCAGAGCACCTCCGCTTTAATTCTTGGCCAAGACGCTGGTCTATTGGTTTGAAGAAGGAGCAAAATCATAAACGATCTTTACCTGTAAAAAAAGCCGAGCACTGTGCCCGACTTTTCATCAGAAAACGATTTGATTGAATTCACATTAGAAGAGGCCTGCAATCCATGAGAAGATGGAAGCAAAGAACGCTCCGATTCCCTTGATCATACGAACAAACCAGTTATTTCGCTCGACTTGTTCAGCGGCGATGACCGGAACCTTATTATTGGAATGATAAATGTATCCGTAGTGATTGCCGCCCTTTGGCGTGACCTCAGCATAGCCGACGGTTTCACCCTTTTTCACCGGTGCTTCCAAGTTTCCATCCTTGTTCAGCTTCGAACGATCAAGCACGACTTTATAGGTCAGCGCTGAGGATTCACCGTTTAGAACGGCTGCTTTATATGTTTTACCAAAAGCAAGCGGGACGCGATCTTGCTTTCCATCGTGTACAGCAACCGACTTCTGTGTTCCCTTAATCCGCTGATTTTTCTTGGCAAGCGTTTTTTCAGTGAACTGGTTATACCCATAATCAAAAAGGGCGCGTGTCTGTTCAAAGCGCTGTGGATCGGAAGGCGTTCCCATGACAACACTAATCAAACGATGACCATTTCGATTGACTGTACCGGTAAAGCAATAGTCGGCAAGATCGGTATGCCCGGTTTTTAAACCATCAACACCTTCATAGGTAAACTTGGCCATATTGGCACCGAAACCTGGCAGCATGTAGTTCCAGTTTACCATTTGAATTGGTGAGTCAACACCAGCGGTAAATTGTTTCAACGGAATCTTGGAGATTTCCAGCGCATCCGGATAATCTTTTATAATATGATAGGCCAATTTTGCAAGATCTTTGGCAGAAAGTTGATTGCTCGCATCTTTGCCGCCATATGGAGCATCTGAACCAAGATCAACGTTTTCGAGGCCTGTACTGTTAATATATTCAGCGCTCTGCATCCCGAATTTTTTTGCTGTTTTATTCATTAAATCAACAAAATGCTTTTCAGTGCCGCCAACTTTTTCCGCCAAAGCAATCGTTGCACCGTTTGCTGAATAAATCGCCATCGCTTCGTACAATTCGCGAACCGTATAGTGATAGTCCTTTTTCAGTGGAACATTGGAAAAGGATCGATTTTGAGAGATCTTATACGTGTAGTCACTGATCGACACCGGCGTATCCCAAGTCAGCTTTTTCGAGTGGAGTGCCTGCATCACAAGGTATTCGGTCATTATTTTGGTCATGCTGGCCGGAGGATACACGTGATCTGCATCTTTCTCATACAAAATTTGTCCACTGTTAAAATCAACCAAGATTGCCGATTTTGCTTTCAAACCTAGCGGATCTGATGCTGCTTCTGCCTTAGAAGCAAATGGTATCTGAAAGGCAAACGTTAATCCCAGAATTAACGCCAGACTTACCGCCGCAAAACGGCCGAACTTGTTCCTGAACTTCAACCCCTACACCCCCGAAAAATTCGTGCGTGATTCACTTTGCGCGCACATAGAAAAGCGAGGCGATCCTTGACTTTGTCGCCCGCGACTTTTCCAAAGACATTATTTATTTATTGACTCATCAAACCGTATGCAGCGGGTTGATCATTTATTTAAGCGAATAATTCGGTGCTTCTTTTGTAATCTGTATGTCGTGCGGATGACTTTCAATCAAGCCGGCATTCGTAATTCTTGTGAAACGTGCTTGTTCACGCAGCGCCTGTACGGTCGGTGTGCCGCAATAACCCATACCGGAGCGCAATCCGCCAATGAGCTGATAAATCGTATCGGCCAATTTACCCTTGTAAGGTACACGTCCTTCAATGCCTTCCGGAACAAGTTTCTTTGCGTTTTCCTGGAAATAGCGGTCCCTGCTTCCGTGTTCCATCGCGCTGACCGAACCCATGCCGCGATACACCTTGAACTGACGTCCTTGATAAATTTCTTTTTCACCCGGGGTTTCGTCAACACCAGCAAGCAATGAACCAAGCATGACGGCACTTCCGCCTGCCGCCAAAGCTTTCACAACATCACCGGAATACTTAATCCCGCCATCGGCAATGATTGCAACACCATGTTTATCCGCTTCATTTGCACATTCATTAATCGCTGTCACTTGTGGTACGCCGACACCGGCAACCACACGCGTTGTACAAATTGATCCTGGTCCAATCCCGACCTTAACGACATCAACACCGGCATCGATCAGCGCTTTTGTTCCTTCAGCTGTAGCCACGTTTCCTGCAATTAAGCTGACCTTCGGGAACTTTTTGCGAATAGCGTTAACCTTTTGCAAGACGCCTTTCGAATGGCCATGTGCGGTATCAATAACAATCGCATCTGCACCAGAATCCACGAGTTTTTCGACACGAAGCAGGGCATCGGCAGTTACGCCAACTGCTGCTGCAACCAACAAACGACCTTTTTCATCTTTCGCCGAGTTGGGGAACTCAACAACTTTTTCAATATCTTTTGTCGTGATCAACCCTTTAAGCACACCTTGCTCATCAACAAGCGGCAGCTTTTCAATACGGTTTTCATTCAAAATGACTTCTGCTTGTTTTAAGCTCGTCCCAACCGGCGCCGTAACCAAATTTTCTTTGGTCATCATATCGCCGATTCGAAGCGAATAGTCTTTAACAAAGCGCATATCGCGGTTTGTCAGGATGCCGACTAAATGACGTTCGTCCGGGTTGTCCACAATCGGAACACCGGAAATGCGGTATTTGTTCATCAAATGCTCTGCGTCAAAGATCTGATTGTCCGGGGTTAAGAAGAATGGATTGGTGATGACGCCGCTTTCCGAACGTTTCACTTTATCCACTTGATCCGCCTGTTCTTCAATGGACATATTCTTATGAATAACACCCATACCGCCTTGTCGTGCCATTGCAATGGCCATTTGCGACTCAGTGACCGTATCCATTCCTGCGCTGATAATCGGAATCTTCAAGTTCAGGGTGCGTGTCAGTGACGTTTGAACGGAAACATCACGCGGCAGCACATCCGAAGCAGCTGGAATCAGCAACACATCATCAAAAGTAAGTCCCTCTCTTGTAAACTTATCTTCTCTCATCACTGTTTGATTACCCCCATGGATTGGTTGACTTCTTTCCGAAAATTTTATTGATAGCTTATCAAGTGCATTTGCGACTGTCAAGAATACGGAATGATGTTGTATTTTTCTAATAATGATGTGCCTTCGCTAAAAATGGAATGGCAGCGTTAGCCATTAAGTATTCTCATAGGTTCATTCATTATAAACCGTTCTTGCCAAAGGGACACCTGCTTCTTTTTTCCAGTGCCTTTATCTTAGAAAAAAGACGATCCTAGCGCCTCCCGCTATTCCAAGCGTTTGATGGTGACAGGACCGTCCGGTTCAAAGACAAAGACTTGCTGATCACTGCATCGAATGAGCGGGCGTGTCGGATCCTTCACAGGAATAAACGTAATCTCACCCGATCGACCATCGGAAAGCTGAACCTTCATACCGACAAGCAAATCCATCAATGCATCGCATAATTGATCCAAATAGTGCCGGGAGAACCAGCCATAGGAAGATCTTTTAAAACGATCTAATGCCGTGATGAACCGTTCGGGGGAGACGGTTTCGAACTGTGACCGAAAATGCGCACATAAAGCGAGTATTTTCCCGTTTGGCGAAAGCTGCGTACTTTTCAAGTTAAGCGGATAACCGCTCCCGTCTTCCCGCTCGTGATGCTGAATGATCGCTACTAAAGTTTCCTGCTTAAGGGTCGCCATTCCCTTCAGCATTTTGTAACTGTCTATAACATGTCGCTTGTACAGCATCAAGTCATGTTCGGATAATCTTTCCTGCCGTAAAAGTGACGGAGGCAGTTTGGCCAGACCGCAATCGCAAAGCATACCGGCAAGACCGAGCTGGACGCAGTCGCCATCCGTAAGACGAAGCTTTCGCGCGAAAAAGGCCGTGATCAGGCCAAGTTGGACACTGCGCTCCGCGATACTCGTTTTGCGCACCCGCTGAAGTAAAAGGTCCCTCAAATGCGCCGGTCTCGCTAATAACTGATGCATCAACGGAAGCATCGCTGAACGAAAAGCACCGATCGACACACGCCCACCTGACTGCCACTGTTGAAAAAATCGCTGAGCGTCGTTTACGGACTGTCTGTATCTAAGTACAAAGGGACTTATTCTTGCTTGTGGCGTGCCCTGTGCAGAGACAGGGATCTGTCGTTCCCTATTGCTCTTTTCACTCTGTCCAGCCAATGCTGGGTGCGGCGTATTCACGCGATCCACATCAACCGTGTCAATCAGAAACGCCTTAAGAAACTCGAGATGCATCGCATCAAGCACCGTGTCCGCCTTCATCAGCGGTTTGGTTGATTTTGCGTACACATCCTTGCGCAAAACACAGCCCGGCCTCAGTTCTGCAGTCTTTACGATCACGCCGTCTCACCTCATTGCCAAGTTTTACACCGTCACACTTCGCTATTGCCATCACCGCTTGGACTCTCGTCGCCATTGGCTTCGTTGTCCTCAACTTCATCCTCACTGTTCTGGATACGCGCAATGGTAGCCACACTGTCGCCTTCATCAACCCGAATCAAGGTAACGCCCATTGTGTTTCGGCCAAGCTGAGAGATTCCGGATACCGGCATACGTATAATCACACCATTGGCGGTGATGATCATGAGATCTTCACTTTTGGAAACCGTACGCAGCGCGATCAGTCCGCCATTTTTATCCGTAATATTGCATGTTTTTAATCCCTTGCCGCCGCGCGTTTGCGGTCGATATTCGTCACAAGGGGTACGCTTGCCGTATCCGTTCTCCGTAACGATCAGCACATCTAGGTGATCGTCGGCTATGCCCATGCCAACAACTGAATCGCCCTCATCAAGGGTAATCGCTTTGACACCGGCGGCCGTCCGGCCCATCGCACGGACATCGGTTTCGTGATAACGGATCGCCATCCCTTTTTTCGTGCCAACGATGATATCGCAGCTGCCGTCCGTTAAGCGCACGCTGATCAACTCATCCTCCTCACGTACCGTAATCGCGAACAAGCCACTCTTGCGTATGTTTGAGAAGTCGGAAAGAGGGGAACGCTTCGTAATCCCGTTTTTCGTCAGGAAGACAAGGAAATGCTTCTCATCGAAATCTTCAACAGGGAAGAAGGCCGTAATGTATTCATCCTTCTGAATCTGAATCAGATTAATGATGGGGATGCCTTTGGCTGTCCGCCCCAGTTCCGGAATCTGATAACCTTTCAGCTGATAAACGCGTCCCTTATTCGTGAAAAACAGGATGTGGTGATGGGTGTTGGTCTGGAACAAATGTTCAACAAAGTCGTCCTCGTTCGTTCCCATCCCCTGCATGCCGCGCCCGCCGCGGTTCTGGCTGCGGTACGCATTGACCGGCATCCGTTTCACATAGCCGTTATGCGACACTGTGATCACGATGTCTTCGCGTTCGATTAAATCCTCATCTTCAATCATATCGTCACCGACGGTAATTTCCGTACGGCGCGTATCATTGTATTTTTCCTTAATCTCACGCAGTTCTTTGCGAATAATATGCAGTACTTTTTGTTCATCCGCGAGAATGGCTTTGAGTTCTGCAATCCTTTTAACAAGTTCTGCATATTCTTGTTCAATCTTCTCGCGTTCAAGACCGGTTAGGCGTTGCAGGCGCATGTCGAGAATCGCTTGAGCTTGAATCTCGGTAAGGTCAAAATTGTCCATCAATCCTTGACGAGCGATGTCCGCCGTCTTAGAATGACGAATTAACGCAATCACTTCATCCAAATGATCAAGGGCGATGCGCAATCCTTCCAAGATGTGTGCACGTGCTTCCGCCTTTTTCAGTTCAAACGCTGTTCGGCGGCGAATAACCGTTTCTTGATGTTTCAAATAATAGTGCAGACATTCCTTTAAGTTCAGAATGCGCGGGCGTCCGTCCACCAGTGCCAGCATGTTAATTCCAAAGCTTGTCTGGAGCCCTGTATGTTTATACAGATTGTTCAGCAGAACATTCGCATTGGTGTCGCGCCGTACTTCGATGACCATACGCATTCCTTGGCGATCTGACTCATCGCGCAAATCCGTGACGCCTTCAATTTTCTTATCGCGAACAAGCTCTGCAATCCGTTCGATCAGCTTTGCCTTATTGACTTGGTAGGGCAGTTCGGTCACGATGATGCTCTGTTTGCCGTTGGCGCTTTCCTCAATTTCTACTTTTGCACGGACAATAATTGAGCCGCGTCCGGTCCGATACGCGCGCCGGACACCTTCGCGTCCCAAGATTAATCCTCCGGTTGGAAAATCAGGACCCGGGATATACTGCATCAGTTCTTCAATGGACATCTCAGGGTCTTTGCTGAGCGTGAGAACCGCATCAATGACTTCACCTAGTTGATGAGGCGGGATGTTGGTTGCCATACCGACAGCAATTCCAGATGCTCCATTAACAAGTAGATTTGGAAAACGTGCAGGCAGTACTTTCGGTTCTTCCTCGTTGTCATCATAGTTCGGTTGAAAATCGATCGTGTCTTTGCGAATATCGCGGACCATTTCCATCGATATTTTAGACATACGCGCTTCGGTATAACGCATTGCTGCCGCAGGATCGCCGTCAACGGAACCGAAGTTGCCATGCCCGTCCACCAGTTCGTAGCGATAGCTGAAGTCTTGCGCCATACGCACCATCGTATCGTAAACGGCTGAATCACCATGCGGATGGTATTTACCAATGACCTCGCCGACGATACGCGCTGATTTCTTATACGCCTTATCTGATGTAATGCCGAGTTCATTCATGGCGTACAGAATACGCCTGTGTACCGGCTTCAGACCGTCACGCACATCAGGTAATGCACGACTGACAATAACGCTCATCGCGTAGCTCAAGAATGAATCACGCATTTGTTTGCCTATATTGACCGGTTTGACCCGGTGTTCATCTTGCTCTGCCATTTTATTTCCTCCTTGCTTTAATCAAACGGTTCCACAAACCGATCATACGTCCAAATTCTGTGCATAAACCGCATTTTTCTGAATGAAGTCGCGCCGCGGTTCGACGCGGTCGCCCATCAGCATTTCAAAGGTCTGATCTGCTTCAATGGCATCTTCAAGATTCACCTGCAGAACAAGACGATTTTCCGGATCCATCGTTGTCTCCCAAAGCTGTTCCGGATTCATTTCCCCCAGACCTTTATAGCGCTGGAGCGCAGGCTTTACATTTTGTGGAAGATTGCTCTGAATCCGTTTCAAATCATTATCATCATAGGCATATAGAAGCGTTTTGCCATATTGAACACGGAAAAGGGGAGGCTGAGCAATATAGACATAACCATTCTCAAGCAGCGGACGCATGAACCGATAAAAGAATGTGAGCAGCAAGGTACGAATATGTGCACCGTCAACGTCCGCATCGGTCATGATAATAATTTTATGGTAGCGCGCTTTTTCTAAATTAAATTCATCGCCGATGCCTGTTCCAAGTGCTGTGATCATCGCCCGAATTTCAGCATTCGATAAAATTCGATCCAGACGCGCCTTCTCAACATTTAGAATTTTACCGCGTAACGGGAGAATCGCCTGAAACATGCGGTCGCGTCCTTGCTTTGCGGAACCGCCGGCTGAATCACCCTCGACGATGTACAACTCGGAGATGCTTGCATCCTTTGATGAACAATCTGCGAGTTTTCCTGGAAGAGAAGAGACTTCCAAACTGCTTTTGCGCCGCGTCAATTCACGCGCCTTTTTCGCAGCTGTACGTGCGCGAGAAGCAATTAACCCCTTGTCAACAATCAAACGCGCGACATCCGGATTTTCGAGCAGATAACGCGAAAAAGCTTCTGAGAAAAGCGTATCGGTAATCGCTCGAACTTCGGAGTTGCCTAGTTTGGTTTTCGTCTGTCCTTCAAATTGCGGATCCGGGTGTTTGATCGAAACAATGGCCGTCAAGCCTTCGCGAACATCATCTCCGGTTAGGTTCGGATCACTGGCTTTGATTAATTGGTTCTTTCGTGCATAATCATTAATCACACGAGTTAATGCTACTTTAAAGCCATATTCGTGAGTCCCGCCTTCATGGGTGTGAATATTATTGGCGAATGAGTACAGTTGGCCGGTGAATCCGCTGTTGTATTGCATCGCAATTTCGACCTTGATGCCATCCTTTTCTCCCTCAAGATCAATTGGTTCATGGATGACTTCCTTGGATCGATTAAGAAATTCTACATAGGAGCGGATGCCGCCTTCATAGTGATACGTATCCCGTTTTCCTTCTTCACGCCTGTCTTCAATCGAAATACGAATGTTTTTATTAAGAAAGGCCAGTTCGCGTACACGAACACGCAATGTATCGTAGTCAAACGTTGTCGTGTCTTTAAAGATTTCCGGATCGGGTTCGAAATGGGTGGTCGTTCCTGTTTGCTCCGAATCACCAATAATTTTCAAATCGGCAAGTGGTTTTCCGCGATGGTATTCCTGATAATAAACATGGCCATTACGATAAACCTTCACCCACATTTTTGTCGATAGCGCATTAACGACCGACGCGCCGACACCGTGAAGTCCACCGGATACCTTATAACCGCCACCGCCGAATTTTCCTCCGGCATGAAGCACGGTCATAATCACTTCAACAGCCGGCCTGCCGACCTTCTTCTGAAGGTCGACCGGGATGCCGCGTCCATCATCCATAACCGTAATGCCGCCTTCTTTTTCGATAATCACTTGAATATGGCTGCAATATCCGGCGAGTGCTTCGTCAATAGAATTGTCCACAATTTCCCAAACCAAATGATGGAGGCCCTTTTCGCCGGTTGTGCCAATGTACATCCCAGGTCTTTTCCGAACCGCTTCAAGCCCTTCAAGAACCTGAATCTGGCTGGCATTATACGATTGTTTTTGTTCTTGATTTTCGCTCATCTTAACCCACCTAACTTGGTGTTATCTGAGAATCTTTCATTCTCAAATGCAGAATCATAAATTTATGAATACCGGTATGTCTTCCGGACTACACTAAAACCTAAGTCGCTAGTCCCTCCATAGGACGAGCAAAAGCGCAATGTCAGCCGTTTGCGGTTGATCATTCCCCGTTGCATTTGATCTCTCCTTGGTGTATGTAAAAAAGCTGCGACCGATCAATCAGTGCGTGATCCAATCCGTCCACCGATGTTGTCGTAACAAAGGTCTGCACCTTTTCCTGAAATACACCGAGCAAATGCGTTTTTCTAATATCGTCCAGTTCACTCAATACATCATCAAGCAGAAGGATCGGATATTCGCCCACTTCATGGTTAATCAATTCAATCTCCGCAAGTTTCACAGAAAGAGCAGTTGTTCTCTGCTGCCCTTGAGAACCAAAGGCCTGCACATCCTTGTCATTAACGAAAAAACGCAGTTCATCGCGATGAGGACCGAACAAAGTGGTACCGCGGTCCAATTCTCTTTTTTTAAGCCGTTCGTAACTGCACCTAAAAGCTTCTTCTATTTTTGACGAATCGGCTTTATCTAATACCTCTGGTACTGAAGATTCATAGACAATCGACAAGTGTTCCATGCCGTGGCTGATTTCTTTCTGAATCGGCGCCGCCCACTCATTAAGCTGCGCGACAAAAATAAGCCGCCGTTTCACAATTTCAGAAGCAAGTGAAATCAATCGATCAGTCAATATATCGAGAAAGGTCGTGTCGCCGTGTGCTTTTCCCACTGATTTTCTCAGCAGTGCATTCCGCTGTTGAAGCACTTTTTGATAGTCACCGAGATGATGCATGTAGACCGGTGCAATCTGACCCAGCTCCATATCAATAAAGCGCCGTCGTACTGAAGGACTTCCCTTCACGAGATTAAGATCCTCAGGAGCAAACATAACGACATTACACAAACCGATATAATCGCTGAGCCGTCTTTTCTCAATATGATTAGCTTTGGCTTTCTTTCCCTTGCCGGAGATCGTTAATTCAAGAGGAATGGATTGACCACGCCTAGTTATTCTACCTTTTATTTTACCATACTCCTGGTCCCATTGGATTAAATCTTTATCATGGGTCGTTCTCGGCGATTTTGCAATTGCAAGGACGTAGATGGCTTCAAGCAGATTTGTTTTTCCTTGTGCATTCTCGCCCAAAAAAACATTCACAGAGCTAGAAAAAGACAGCTGTAAGCTGTCATAATTTCTGTAATGTGCAAGTTCGATCGACTCTAGTTTCATTGTGGGGCAACTCCCCTCTAGCCGCGGCAAATCATGTATTCATACGCATCGGAAATTTTGATGCGATCGCCCTCATGGAGCTTCTTTCCGCGTCTGTTTTCCTGTTCTCCGTTAACGAAAATTTCCGTCTCTGCCAAAAAATGCTTGGCTTCGCCGCCGGTCTGAATCAACCCTTCGTACTTAAGTAATTGCCCCAAGGTGATGAACGCAGTTCCGGCTTTTAATTGAACCTTTTTCAATGTCTTGCCTCTTTTCTTTGCTTACTTGGCATAAAGTTATTGTAACAAAAATAGAATAAGGACATGAAATCGGTCTTGTACCTGAATTAGAACGTGCGGATTGGAAGAATCAGCATCAAAATATTCTCATCGCCAATTGGACGAATAATGATTGGCCGCATCGGGCCGACAAAATGAATCCGGACACTTTGCGCATCCATTTTTCCCAAGGCATCCATCATAAATTTAGCGCTAAAAGAAATACGCAGCGGTTCTCCGTCAAAACGTTCCGGGACGAGTGTTTCAAAAACGCGGCCTAATTCCAGTGATTGTGAGGAAATTTCAACCTGGTTGCCTTCTGCCCGCAGCTTAACCACATTGTTCCGTTCTTCTTTAGCAAGCAGCGAGGCACGTTCAATGGCACGGTACAAATCTTTCGTGGCCAGATCAATGGTCGTTTTGCTTTCAGTCGGAATCAGGCGACTCGTATCCGGATAATTACCATCGAGCAGACGCGAGTAAAACTGTACATTGTTGCTCTTAAATAAAATTTGGTTGGCAGTCATGACGATATCCACTAATTGTTCATCATCATCATCAAGAATTTTCGACAGCTCGTTTAGGCTTGATCCTGGAATGACCAAGATATGCGCTCCGGAAGCTTCACCATTTTCCACGCTCACCGAACGTTGAGCAAGTCGGTGACTGTCCGTAGCGACGCAGCTGAGTTTTCCATCGTTAATCATCCATTTGACACCGGTCAGTACCGGCCGCGTTTCTGTTACAGACACGGCATAGACCGTCTGTTTGATCATATCCTTTAACAAGTCTTTTCGGATCCGAAATGCATCGCTTCCGTTAATGATCGGCAAATTCGGATATTCCTCCGGATCAAGACCATTAAGACTGAATTCCGTCGACCCTGAAGTTATTTTTGCGATAAATCGGCTGTCTACTTCAATATGGACATCTTCATCCTGCAGTTTCCGTACCAGTTCAGAAAACAATCGGGAAGGCAGCACGATTTGACCTGGGGTGTGTACAATTGCATTTTCATTACCGTCTTCTTCAAGAGGAATGAAGGTCTGAATCGAGATATCTGAATTGCTTCCGGTTAACGTAATCCCATCTCTTCCTGAGGTGATTTTTACCCCTGTCAAGATCGGAATGGTTGTTTTCGAAGAAATAGCTTTCATCACACGATTAACTGCGTCGGCAAGCTTATCTTTTTGGACGGTACATTTCATAGCGAGTGCCGCATTCGAATTCGAGTCTTGCAATTCTTGCATCCTTGTTGCCTCCAAATCTTATAGTTAAAGAATTAAAAATAGTAATCATAATAGTAGAGCCTGTGAATATGTTAGTAAGTGATCTGGACTAGGGTTTTACGCCTTATCCACATGTTGATAAGTTGTGGATAAAATTGGGGGTGTGCCGGCAAATTATACACACCCCTGTTCAAAAAAAAACATTAGTTTTTATCATTGCGCTTTAATTGGCGCTTTCAGCTGGTCAATCAATGCATTCACTTTTTTCTGCAATTCACGGTCAACGGAAAGCTGTTTGGTGATCTTTTCATGGGCATGAATGACCGTGGTATGATCTCTTCCGCCAAACTCTTCGCCAATCTTAGGCAGTGAATAATCCGTCAGTTCTCGTGACAGATACATCGCAATTTGTCTTGGAAATGCAATCGATTTCGTCCGTTTTTTCGCAGCGAAATCTTCCAGCCTCAAATGATACTCCTCACCGACGGCCACCTGAATATCTTGAATCGTTATCGTCTTCGGACGTGCGGTCGGAATGATATCCTTGAGCGCCTCCGCAGCCATATCGACATTGATATCCTGATTATTCAGCGATGAAAAAGCAATCACGCGAATCAGCGCGCCTTCCAACTCACGAATGTTTGTATCGATCTGATTGGCGATATAGATCATCACTTCATTCGGGATATCGAGTCCCTCGGCTTTCGCCTTTTTCCGAAGGATGGCAATACGCGTTTCCAGATCAGGCGGTGTAATATCCGTGATCAGTCCCCATTCGAAACGAGAGCGCAGCCGATCTTCAAGGGTCGGAATTTCTTTTGGCGGCCGGTCACTGGAGATGACAATCTGTTTGTATTCCTCATGAAGCGCGTTAAACGTATGGAAAAATTCCTCTTGGGTTTGCTCCTTGCCGGCCAGAAATTGAATGTCGTCGATCAGCAGGACATCGACACTTCGATACTTATTGCGAAATTCAACCGTTTTGTTGTCCCGAATGGAGTTGATGAACTCATTGGTGAATTTTTCAGATGATAGATAAACAACGCGGGCAGAAGGATTATGGTCGATGACATAATGACCGATCGCATGCATCAAATGAGTCTTGCCAAGGCCGACACCGCCATAGATAAACAACGGATTATAAGCCTTTGCCGGAGCTTCTGCCACGGCAAGCGAGGCAGCGTGGGCAAAGCGGTTGCCCGACCCGATGACAAAGGTTTCAAACGTGTTCTTTGAATTCAGCATGCTGTTTCCGAATTCTTCGGATCGATGCGGATTCCTTTGCTGCATCCCTCCATAGGGATTGTCGCGATTATTCGCGTTGAAGCTCATTCCATCACTCTTTCCTTTATTCTTTATAGCGGATGCGCTTCCGTTCTCCCGGTGCTTGCTCGGAATAATGAAGCGGATCGTGTAGCGGGATCCTGTGAGTTCATAGAGAATATCGGAAATCAGTTTCGCATAATGCTCCTCCAGCCAATCGCGTGAAAAATCATTGGGCACGCTCACAATCATCATTTGACCATTAATCGACTGAGCTCGCGTTTCTTTCAACCATGTTTCAAAGCTTGGTTTGCTCAGTTTCTTCTTAATGATTTCTAGGGTTTGCATCCATAGTTCTTGAAGGTTGTTCAAAGGTTAGCGGCCCTCCTTTATAAATTGTACGGTCCATTAAAATTCGCACTGCCGGAGATCTGCAGACGAATGATTCGAGGTATCAAAGCAATAAAAATGAAATAAAAAAAGATGCCGAGCAGCAGTGAAAGCATACAAACAGCTTTTTACTATACTGCGGCTAAGCAACCGGTCATTGCTGCTGCCTTTTTATTTTGCTCCGTGAGCACGGATCTTTACACATTCTTATCCACAAATCCTGATGCACGTCATTAGGCTATAATAAGCTGATTAAACAAGTTATCAACAAGGTGCATAGTTTTGTGGATAACTTGCATACACAGGTGTGAGCAACTGTCCACAAAATTATCCACAAGTGGTGGAAAACTTTTTTTTGAAACTCCCGTTATACCAAACAAATGCACTACGATCATATCAAAAAACTGCTTTTAAAGCAATGATCGACAAATGTTATCCACAGTGGATATCTTTATACACAAAAAGGTTATACACAAGGGGCGATAATGTGAAAAAAATGTCGATAAACGGTGTGGAAAAACGAATTGTGGAAAAAATAATCCACAGAGTAAGGGTATAAAAGAGGGAACAAACCGCGCGTTGACTTTTTGTGTGGATCTATTTATAATTAGTCAGACTGGTTTTTGAAAAAGCCGATGAATGAATTTGGCTGTAAGGGAACGTAAAGGTTTTTGACGAGTCCAGTCGATGAAAAAACGATACATGAGGGAACGAATTCCTGATGGATCGCTTTGCGTTTCATGGCAAATAGAAAGACAACCGGCTGAATAGCTGAATTGAGCGAATGCGGTATTTTCAGCATTTGCAATAGAATCATGTGATTTGTCGGCAACTTTAAAAGAACAACTGGGAGGTGTATCCATTGAAACGTACATTCCAACCGAATAACCGTAAAAGGAAAAAAGTTCATGGCTTCCGCGCACGGATGGCAACCGCTAATGGCCGTAAGGTATTGGCAGCACGCCGCCGCAAGGGAAGAAAAGTTCTGTCAGCATAAAGCCACTGTGTGACCAGCAGTGGTTTTTTTACACGATTAAGAGTGCTGCTGGTCGAACGATATCGGTAACATGACGAATCAATAAACAAGAGCTATAGGGCCATTGCAGGATGAAAGGTTTATTGATTTGATGATTAAATGGCGACAGAATTGAGAATCATAGGTCGGGTGGGGTGAAAATGAATAATGCGCGCATGAGTAATTTTGCTGCGCGAGCATTTTTTCATTGGACAACCTTGTCATTCCGATCTTTTTCTTTATACTAAAAGAGTATCATTGGCTCAAGCCTGGCTATGCGCCGGAAAGCGCGTCCGAGTCTGAGATTTGATCACTACTATTAATAAAGCAGGAACGTCCCATTGGAGGGACAAATGAAGATGTTAAAACGATTAAAGAAAAATCATGAGTTCCAAGTCGTCTTTCAAGAAGGAAAGTCGTTTGCCAATCGGCAGTTTGTCGTTTATGTGCGCAAGCAGAACGGCAAGCTTTATTCAAGGCTGGGTCTGTCCGTAAGCAAAAAAATGGGCAATGCCGTGATGCGCAATCATATCAAACGGTATATAAAAGAAATTTTTCGTGAGTTTGCGGACAGGCTTGAAGCGGGTAATGACTACATTATTATTTCTCGTAAGCCGGTAAGCACGATGACCCATCAGGAGATGCGGAAAAGCCTGGTTCATGTGCTGAAGAAAGCACGTGTTCTGCATGACTCCCGCAAAATTCCGCAACTATGAAACACGTATTCATTTTTATCATACGCTTGTACCAGAAGTTCATTTCTCCTTTTACACCGCCGTCCTGCCGGTTTTATCCGACGTGCTCGCACTATGCAGTAGAAGCATTCGCGCGCTTTGGCGTTATAAAAGGAGGGTGGCTGACGATCAAGCGTTTAGTGAAATGTCAGCCTTTTCATCCGGGCGGGTATGATCCCGTACCTGAAAAGTGCACCCATAAAAAGACGGGCATGTCGAGGCATCGTTCGGATTGATCGAGGAGGTAGAGTTTTGAAGAAGAAGTTATTCGCTGTAAGTTCACTGGTGCTGATGGCTGCACTGCTTGCAGGTTGTACCGATCTAAACAAGCCGATCAATGACAGCAGTACCGGTTTTTGGAGTCAGTGGTTCGTTCTGCCGCTGTCTAAGTTCATCATCTCTGTAGCGCATCTGTTTTGGAACAGCTACGGACTGGCGATCATCATTACAACGATTATCGTACGGCTTGTTCTGCTGCCGCTGATGGCGAAACAGGTGAAAAGCTCTCAAGCAATGCAGCAATTACAGCCGAAAATTAAAGCGTTACAGGAAAAATACAGTTCAAAAGACCAAAATACGCAAAAGAAGCTTCAAGAAGAACAGATGAAGCTTTTTCAGGAGCATAGCGTCAATCCTTTGGCGGGCTGCCTACCGATCTTAATTCAGATGCCGATCCTGTTTGCTTTTTATCAGGCGATCATGAGAACGTCGGAAATCAAGACACAGTCCTTTCTATGGTTCCAGCTCGGTTCTGCCGATCCATTCTATATTCTGCCGATCATTGCCGCAGCAACGACGTTCCTGCAGCAGAAGATCATGATCGGACGAATGGGCAACACCAATCCGCAAATGTCGATGATGTTGTATGTTTTCCCAATTATGATTGCGGTTCCGGCGTTTTATTTCCCATCCGCGCTTGCGCTGTACTGGGTTGTCGGAAATATTTTCATGATTTTCCAAACCTATATTATCTATGAAAAGCAGGATGACAATAAGGACAGTAAAGCTGTAGGAGGCGCCAAGCAGAAGTGAGGGAAGTTACCAAGTATGGTAAAACAGTTGCCGAAGCGGTGTCCTTCGCCCTCAAAGAATTAAATGCAACTTCAGATCAAGTGACCAGCACGGTCCTTGAACAACCAAGAAAAGGATTCCTTGGTATCGGCGCCCGCAAAGCGCTGGTGAAGGTTACCCTAACAAAGACGCCCTTTGACTATGGGATTGACTATCTAACGGAAGTGATCAATAAAAGCGGCTTAACCGTCAAAATTCAAGTCATTGAACGCGGCGCGCAGGTTTGTCGATGTGTACTGGTCGGCAAAGATGCTGCGCAATTGATTGGCAAGCATGGAGCAACGTTAAATGCGCTTCAAACATTAGCGGATCACGTTGCGGCAAAAGAAGCGAAGCAGCATGTCACGTTCTTTTTGGATGCGGAGCATTATCGGGAGACGCGCAAGCAGGCACTGGTCACGCTTGCGAAGCGAATGGCTAAGAAGACGCTGCGCACCAATCATCCGCATCGCTTGGAGGCCATGCCCGCATTTGAGCGTAAAATTGTTCACCAAGCCTTGGCGAACAATCCTAAAATCCAAACGTTTTCTAATGGGGAAGAACCTAAGCGTTATCTAACGATAGCCCCGCGTCGTTCATGAATAGATGAAATGAAAAAAGCACGCAGCTCGCGCGCTTTTTTTCGTGGAGGCATTGGGTTTCTGTAAAAAGCGATGCATCTGCGCGTTAAGGTTTTTCATTTGACGGAAAAATAATGTATGATAGTGTTTGAAAAAGTTTGTACAAAATTAAGAGAATCGTTGTGCTTCTTCATGCATGGTGAAGAAGTGCCGTTTCATATAGACGGGCTGCTCTTGGAAACTGCTTTGTTCGATACGGATCGCAGAGAGCGCAGCATGACAACAAAACCAACTGGAGTAACAAATAAACGGTGAATTAATAAAGGACGGAAACGGAAAGGAGTGATAAAATTGGATTACGATACAATTGCAGCCATTTCCACACCAATCGGCGAAGGGGCGATCAGCATTGTACGCCTGAGCGGTCCGGAAGCTGTGCATGCCGCGGATCGCCTGTTTCACGGACGAAAGCGCCTTGTTGAGGTGGACAGTCACACGATTCACTATGGGAAAATTGTCGATCCCGAAACCGGCCAGACTGTTGAAGAAGTTATGGTGTCTGTGATGCGGAAACCGAAGACGTTTACACGAGAAGATGTGGTTGAAATCAATTGCCATGGCGGATTGACCAGTGTGAACCGGGTGCTTGAACTAATTCTGGATCAGGATGTACGACTGGCTGAGCCGGGTGAATTCACGAAACGTGCCTTCCTGAATGGACGGATCGACTTGTCTCAAGCCGAGGCGGTTATGGATTTGATCCGAGCGAAAACCGATCAGGCGATGAATGTCGCAATCGGGCAAATGGAGGGAAAGTTGTCACAGTTGGTTCGCAAACTCGGACAGCAGCTGCTTGACATCCTTGCGGCAGTTGAGGTGAATATCGACTATCCGGAATATGACGATGCGGAAGTGATGACGAATCAACTCCTGATTGAAAAGGGTACAGCGGTGCGCAAGGAACTGGACCGCGTCCTTGCAACCGCGCGGCAAGGGAAAATCCTGCGCGAAGGACTTTCAACCGTCATTGTCGGCAGACCGAATGTCGGTAAATCGTCACTGCTCAATCAGCTTGTTCATGAATCCAAAGCGATTGTAACCAATGTTCCGGGTACAACGCGGGATGTCATTGAAGAGTATGTTAATGTACGCGGCGTACCATTGAAACTTGTTGATACGGCCGGGATTCGTGATACGGATGACGTTGTAGAAAAAATCGGTGTGTCGCGATCAAAGGAATTATTGAAATCAGCAGAGCTTGCGTTGCTGCTGATCAATGGGAATGAACCATTAACAGAAGAGGACCGACAATTATTTCAGATGATCGACGGCATCCCGGCAATTATTTTGATGAATAAAGCGGATCTGCCGCAGCAAGCCTCTATTGATGAGGTTAAGGCATTAGCAGGCGATCATCCGGTACTTCAAACCTCTATGATTAGTGAAAAGGGCTTGGAGGAACTTGAGCAAGCGATTGCCCACTTGTTTTTTAGCAATAGTGTTGCCACAGGCGGTGAGGCTTATGTGTCCAATACGCGGCACATTGCGCTGTTAAAACAAGCGCGTCAGGCAATCAATGATGCAATCGAGGCTGCCGAGCAGGGGATGCCGGTTGATATGACGCAGATTGATATAAAACGTTCTTGGGATTTGCTAGGCGAAATTGTCGGTGAAACGGTATCCGATCGTTTAATTAATGAATTGTTCTCGAAGTTTTGCTTAGGAAAATAACTGCAGACCGATTAAAAATAAATGAATGTTACAAAGAATGGAGGATTGAAGATGAAAACCTATGAAGCCGGAACCTATGATGTCATTGTTGTTGGCGCAGGGCATGCCGGAGTAGAAGCCGGGCTTGCCTCAGCACGGATGGGTGCAAAAACATTGATGCTGACAATCAGTCTTGAAGGCGTTGCGTTTATGCCATGTAATCCTTCTGTCGGCGGTCCGGCAAAAGGTGTCGTTGTTCGTGAGATTGATGCGCTTGGCGGTGAGATGGGGCACAATATCGATAAAACGTATATCCAAATGCGCATGCTGAATACGCGAAAGGGACCGGCTGTTCGCGCGCTGCGGGCGCAAGCGGACAAGCAATTGTACCAACGCGAAATGAAGAAAACGATTGAAGAAACGGAAAATCTGACTTTAAGGCAGGGCATGGTTGATCACTTAGTTGTTGAAGACGGGATTTGCCAAGGTGTCGTTGTAGCTACCGGCGCAACGTACCGCGCAAAATCGGTGGTTTTAACAACAGGAGTCTATCTAAAGGGAAAAATCATTATTGGCGAGCTGCAGTATGAGAGTGGTCCAAACAATATGCAGGCCTCGGTTAAATTGTCCGACCACCTTAAAGAACTCGGGTTCGACATTGTTCGCTTTAAAACAGGGACACCGCCACGTGTCAATGGACGAACAGTCGATTATTCGAAGACGGAAATCCAGCCGGGGGACGATGCGCCTCTTGCATTTTCTTATGACACAACAGAATTTATCAAAGATCAGATTCCATGTTGGCTGACCTATACGAATTTGAACACCCATAAAATCATTCAAGAAAGTCTGGATCGATCACCGATTTACTCCGGAGCAATTGTCGGTACCGGTCCAAGATACTGTCCGTCTATTGAAACCAAGATCGTCCGTTTTAATGATAAAAACCGGCATCAGCTGTTCCTCGAACCGGAAGGAAAAGCCACCAAAGAGGTGTATGTGGATGGGCTGTCTACGAGTATGCCCGAGGAGATTCAGCGAAAAATGCTGGCAACGATCCCTGGACTGGAAAAGGCCGAGATGATGCGCCCAGGCTATGCGATTGAGTACGATGCGATTGTTCCGACCCAGCTGTGGCCATCGCTTGAAACAAAGAAAGTCGGCGGTTTGTTTACAGCTGGCCAGATTAATGGAACCTCCGGCTATGAAGAAGCAGCCGGGCAAGGGCTGATCGGAGGAATTAATGCAGCACGAAAAGCGCTGGGCAAAGAACCGCTGATTCTCGATCGTTCCGAGGCATATATTGGGGTATTAATCGATGACTTGGTTACAAAGGGAACGAAAGAACCTTATCGTCTGCTGACCTCGCGTGCTGAGTATCGTTTACTTTTGCGTCATGACAATGCCGATCTTCGCTTGACGGAGATCGGGCATGATATTGGTTTGATCTCGGAAGAACGCTACGCACGGTTCGCGCACAAACGGCAGATGATTCAACAAGAGCGTCAGTATTTTGCTGTGACATCGATTAAACCCTCGGAAGCGTGTCAGGCGCTCTTAAATGCTCGCGGCGCAGCACCACTTCGCGAACCGGTAAAGGCTGAACAGCTACTGAAGCGTCCGGAATTAACTTATCAGGATGTGGCAAGTATCCTTCCAGAGCATGGAAAAATTTCGACTGAAGTTGGCGAACAGGTTGAGATTCAGGTTAAGTATCAAGGGTATATCAACAAACAGCTGCAACAAGTTGAGAAGATGAAACGGATGGAAAGCAAGAAAATTCCTCAAGACTTGGACTTCAGCAAGATTGACGGACTGGCAACAGAAGCGAAGCAGAAATTAGCGAAAGTTCGTCCGATTTCCGTTGGTCAGGCATCACGCGTGTCTGGAGTTAATCCAAGCGACATCGCGATATTGCTCGTTTATCTTGAAGAAGGAAAACTTGCAAGGCGAACAGGCTGATCTTTATTTTGGGAGGATGTTATGGCAGGATTAGAACAATTGCTGAGTCAAAATAAGATTCAATTAACGCAGCAGCAAAGCCATCAATTCCAGCGATACTATGAACTGCTCGTTGAGTGGAATGATAAAATGAACTTGACAGCAATTACCGATCAGAAAGAAGTTGTGATTAAACACTTTTTTGACTCGCTCACCCCTTGTTTTTATTTCTCGATGCAAAAGGTACAGACGCTCTGCGATGTCGGCTCAGGCGCAGGATTTCCAGGAATACCAATGAAAATTCTGTTTCCCGAGCTACACCTAACCATTGTCGATTCACTAAAGAAGCGGCTGACCTTTTTGCAGACCGTTGCTGATGAGCTTGATTTAAAGGATATTTCACTTCATCACGACCGTGCCGAAACCTTTGCACGAAAAACGGAGATGAGGGAACATTTTGATGTTGTTACGGCACGGGCAGTTGCAAAATTATCAGTACTCTCCGAATACTGTCTGCCGCTTGTTCATCTGGGCGGAACCTTCATTGCCTTAAAAGGGAGCAACGCTGATGTTGAAGCAGAGCAAGCAGATCACGCGATCAAGCTTCTTGGCGGGGAAATGAGTCGGATGATTTCCTTAGAACTTCCCGAAGCGAGCGGAAAACGTTCGTTAGTCTTTATTGGTAAAAAAGAGGCTTCGCCAAAAAAGTATCCAAGAAAACCGGGTGTACCGATGAAGGATCCGCTCTAAATGTTTCACGTGGAACGAAAAAAGGACTCAGCGGTTGCGGGAAAAAGAGTACAAGTTAGAGCAAAGGTGGTGGTGCGAGTATGAAAAATCGTTTGTCCAAACTCTTTAATCATAATGATCAGGATGAAACGGCTGTTGCACAAGAGGCAGAACAGGCTCAAGAACAGGAACGCGTTCAAGAGATTGCGGTTTCGTCCATCACACCCAATCAGTATCAGCCTCGTTCCATTTTTGATGAGGAGAAGCTACATGAGCTTGCAGCAACAATTGACGAACATGGGATCATTCAACCAATCATCGTTCGCCCATTAGATGATCGGTATGAAATTATTGCCGGGGAGCGGCGTTGGCGGGCGGTATCCTACCTTGGCTGGGAAACGATTCCTTCAATAATCAAACCGTTAAGCGACGATCAATCGGCATCAATTGCACTCATTGAGAACTTGCAACGTGAGGAATTGACCGCTATTGAAGAAGCTGCGGCCTATGCACGTTTAATTGAAATTAACGGATTAACTCAGGAAGGTTTGGCAGAAAAACTAGGCAGAGGCCAGTCTACTATTGCCAATAAATTACGTTTATTGAAATTGCCTGCATCCGTACAAAATGCAATACTCGAAAAAAAGATTAGTGAGCGTCATGCTCGCGCTTTAATCGCTTTGAAAGATCCTGAACTGCAAGAGAAAATGCTTCAGGAACTGATCACAAAACAATTGAATGTGAAGCAAACAGAAAAAAGGGTCAAACAGTATTTGCAGAAAAAAGAAGACAAAAAGGATACTGAAGGAAAGAAAGCCAGACGGCGGGCATTAAGCAGAGACTCTCGTATTGCTGTAAATACGATTCGACAATCTGTTCACATGGTTACAGACTCCGGGCTTGATATTGATACACACGAAGAAGATATGGGTGATTTCTATCAATTTACCATTCGTATTCCAAAGAAAAAATAATTAAGATTTCTTATGGAGCCATCCTTGAGGCTCTTTTTTTTACAGGAATTAGATTTTAACCCGTCCAGTGTCTTGGCC
>NZ_BJMS01000059.1 GCF_006539285.1 Sporolactobacillus inulinus | reverse complement strand
CAGCGTTCAATGAACCAAGGTAAATGCATAGCAACATGACCAGCAAGGATCGCATGGTTAATTGCGACCAACGACAAAAAATGACACATGCGGCACTTGACAAAGAACGTAAATAAACCGCAATGAACTGTAACAAAAGCCGATGCAGCAACGACCCATGACCATTTGCCCATAATTTCCTCTTTGCTCGCGATAAAAATATGCTATAATTCTTGTAGCTTGGCGTGTAAAAAATGTCGAGTTTTAGAGCAAAGAAGCAGATGAATAGTGTATAATGGAAGAATCGTTTGCTATATCCTTTCATTAATTCCTTCTATTATAATGATACAGTACACTATTTCCTCAAAATTACGCGAGACTGCAGCAGAGAAGAAGCAACTTAGATAATGTGCGTCTCCACGACTCAGGGGGTCTTTTCATGAAGAAAGTCAGAAAAGCGGTCATTCCGGCTGCAGGTTTAGGAACACGGTTTTTACCGGCAACGAAGGCATTGCCTAAGGAAATGCTTCCCATTGTTAATAAACCAACGATCCAGTATATTGTTAAGGAAGCCGTACAAGCCGGTATTGAAGACATCATCATTGTGACCGGTAAAGGAAAACGGGCTATCGAAGACCACTTCGATATTGCTTACGAACTCGAACAGAATTTGATAAAAAAAAATAAACTCGATCTACTTGAAAAAGTGCGTGAACCATCTAAGATTGATATTCACTATATCCGTCAAAAGTCGCCGCAAGGGCTGGGTCATGCGGTTTGGTGTGCCCGCAAGTTCATCGGTGACGAACCGTTCGCCGTTCTGCTTGGTGACGATATTGTACAGGCAGAAACGCCATGCATCAAACAATTGATGAACCAATACGAAAAAACCGAATGCTCCTGCATCGGTGTTAAAGAAGTACCGAAAAACCAGACGCACCGCTATGGCATCATTGATCCGAAAGCCCAAGACGGTCGCCTTTTTGATGTGCGCAAGTTCGTTGAGAAACCGGAAAGCAATCCACCGTCGAACATGGCGATCATCGGACGCTACGTGCTGACCCCGGAAATCTTTGGCTTCCTTGATAAGAAAGAAATCGGTGCCGGCGGCGAGATCCAGCTGACTGATGCCATTCAAAAGCTGAACGAACTGCAAGGCGTCTTCGCTTATCAATTCGAAGGCAAACGGTTCGATGTCGGTGAAACGCTCGGCTTTGTTCTAACCAACATCGAAATGGCGCTTCAAGATAAAACGATTCAGAAGGACGTTCTTAAAGGTATAGAACGAATCCTTCACGACAACAAACTACCACTCGAATGATGGAGGATAAGACAATGGCGATGCCTAAATCGGAAATCAACGCACGCTACCTTGAAGAGACACAACGTACTGTTATGACAAACGCTTATGAACATGACAGTACTTCATATATGTTTTTCAAAAGAGCCCTTGATTTGTTTGGCGCAGTCATTGGTCTCGTGCTCAGTTCACCAATTTTTCTCGTTATTTCGTTACTTTATTTGAGAGGAAGCCAGAAAGGTCCGGTATTTTTTAGACAAAAAAGAATCGGACAGAATGGGGTACCTTTTCATATATATAAATTTCGATCGATGGTCGTTGATGCAGAGAATGCGCTCAAGGCCAACCGGAATTTGTATCATAAGTACTTGAAGAATAGTTATAAGTTGGAACCGGAAGAAGATCCGCGTATTACAAAGATTGGAAGATTTCTGCGGAAAACAAGCCTTGATGAGCTTCCACAATTAATTAATGTTATTAAAGGTGAGATGAGTCTCGTTGGTCCGCGCCCCGTTGTATCCGAAGAATTGAAGGAATACGGTGAAGACAAAGATCTCTTTCTCTCCGCTAAGCCAGGTCTAACAGGTAATTGGCAGGTTTGCGGACGAAGTGAAATTGAGTACCCTGAACGTTGTAATGTAGAGCTATACTATGTGCGTTATAAGTCATTTACCTTTGACCTTAAGATACTGTTTAAAACAGTCATGACTGTTTTAGCAAAAAAAGGTGCATACTAATAATATTGTTCGTAAGGGCAAAAGTTACTTGTGATATTTGAGGAGTTTGGACAAGTGAGTATTAAAATTATTGTTGCAACACATAAGAAATATAGAATGCCAAAAGATTCGATGTATATTCCAATTCACGTAGGACGCGAAGGAAAAGACGATTTGGGGTACATTGGGGATAATACTGGCGATCATATTTCAATGAAAAACCCTAATTACTGCGAATTGACTGCAGTATATTGGGCATGGAAAAATTTAAATGCAGATTTCATTGGATTGGTCCACTATAGAAGACATTTCTGTGACCAATCTTTTTTTATAGGATCTGCTAAATCTAAGTGGAGTCATATTTTATCTGAAGAAAAAGTTCGTACATTGCTTGATAAATATGATGTCATCTTACCTAAGAAACGTCACTATTGGATTGAAACGAGCCAATCTCATTATGAACATGCGCATAATGGGGAAGATCTTCTCCAAACAAGAAAAATTATTGAAAAAAAGTATCCTGAGTATATTAAGTACTTTGATGAAGAAATGAATAAGACAGCATCTCATCGCTTTAACATGTTTATTATGAAAGAACCCTTGTTTCATAATTACTGTGAGTGGATGTTTGATATATTATTTCAACTTGAAAAAGATATCGATATCTCAAATTATTCTCCAAAGGAAGCTCGGGTTTTTGGATATATCAGCGAACGTTTGCTCGATGTTTGGATCAGCAAGAATTCAATTAATTACGTGGAATTGCCTGTTATGTTTATGGAAAAACAAAATTGGATTAAAAAAATATTTAACTTTTTAAAGCGGAGATTTAAAAATCTACAAACGTATAATAAATAATATTTAATGTTTGGGGTACGTGTTTTGAATCAGATAAGCGTAATTATTCCGGTCTATAATTCTCAAGATACAATTGCACAATGTTTGGACAGCATCATTTTTCAAAACGAAAGGCCGCCTATTGAAATGATTATTGTAGATGACGGATCAATCGATGGCACTCTGTCTATCTTGCAAAAATATGCTGAAAAATATGATTTTATAAAAGTCAAAACTCAAGAGAACCAAAAGCAGTCCGCTGCACGTAATAATGGTTTAAAACAAGCGAGTGGTAAGTACATCCTGTTTGTTGATAGCGATGATTATTTAGAAGAAAATATGTTGTCAGAAATGTATAAGACCATTGAAAATGATCGAACTGATTTGTGTATATGTGGAATTAAGAAAATATTTCATAACAGAACCGAAGTAGAAATAAGAAGTTGTCTTCAAAACAGCACAGATTGCATTGCTGATTACCTTGTGCATCATCAAGAAATGGACGTTGGCGTATGGAATAAACTATTTAAAAAGGATATTCTAATTGATAATAATATCCAATTCGAGAATGAAAATTTTTTTGAAGACACACTTTTTGTTTTTAAATATCTATGTAATATAACTCACAATATTTCGTTTATTGAAAAACCTTTGTATAATTTGATAAAAAGAGAAAACAGTACAACAACAAATTATTCCCCAGATATCGAAATATATTCCGGACTCCTGATTGGGAAAATAAAGGCTTATCTCACAAAAAAAGAATTGGAGTCTTATGAATCATACGTGGATGTTGTTGAAATAAGAAATTTGATCCATATAGTACATCACAATATAAAATTTAATCGAATAAACAAAAAAGAAAAAATTAATATGCTTTTATCCAATATAAGTTTCAAAATGCTGATTAAAATGCCTAGTAAATACAAAATAGCATTATTATTGATGAAATTCAGTCCAACGCTTTATGAAAAATTTTATTTGCGTAAAAAGAATATTTGATTAAATTCGACCAAGAGATTTCCACTTAATTAGGATGTAAACAAATTTAAAGTGTTTTGATACGAAGTAGGGTGAGCAAAATGAAGGTCGCCATTTTATTAGGCGAAGTAACAGGAAAAGGCGGTATGGAAACGGTTATTTCTCATACGGTCTCTTTATTTAATAAATTTAATAATCGCAGCGAAATGAAAGTATTTGTTTTAGGTGGATCAAGAGACGAGACATGGCTGAAAAAAATCGGTAATGAACATTATTATTGTTTATGTGCGGCTAACGAAGCAAAAGCAAAAAGATATTTGAAGTGTGTTTTCAGGGCGCCTTCAATGATTAAGAAATTCGAACCGGATGTTATTCTTGGTGCAGATGAAAAATCTGTTTTATATGCAAAACTATTTAGCAAATTCTTTAAAAGGAAACCTAAAATCGGGACATGGATACATTTTTCACTAACATCAATCACTGGGTTTTATCGAAATATTATAAAAACAGCTGATTTTCATCTGTCAATTAGTGAAGGATTGAAGCAAGAATATGTGTCCAATGGTCTAGCAGATGACTCAAATATCCATCTAATATACAATCCTCTTAACTTAAATCATTTAATGATAAATCGTCCCAGCGATAAATTAGAACTAATTTATGTTGGTCGACTAATATATGATGGACAAAAAAGGGTAAATGACTTATTAAATGCTGTCAGTAAAATTGAAGGAGATTGGCAACTAACCATCATTGGTGATGGAAAAGATAGGGATAAACTCTTTAGATTATCAAAAAAGTTGGGAATTGATCGTAAAATAATATGGCTTGGATGGCAAGATCATCCTTTTGATTGCATCAAAAGTGCTTCACTATTATTACTTACATCTGAGTATGAAGGATTTGGAATGGTCTTGGTTGAGGCAATGTCAAGAGGTATTCCATGCATTAGTACAGATTGCCCGGTTGGACCTTCTGATATTATAAAAAATAATGTTAATGGTTGGCTTTATTCTGTTAGAGATAATCAAGCATTGACGGATTTACTTAATCAGATTGTTCGTGGAGAAAAACCTCTTCCTGATGCTGTTAAAATAAGACAATCGGTAGAGAAATATGATGAAAATAAATTCTCAATCAGACTCTTTAATGTATTGGAACATGAATTAACAAAGTAATTATTTTAACTTTATCGAAGGTATTGATATAGATGACGGATGGTATAAAAATAAGTGTCATAATCCCAGTGTACAATAGCGAAAAATATTTAGAAAAATGCTTAGATAGTGTTATTGGTCAGTCGATGAAAACAATAGAAATTATTATTGTCAATGATGGTTCAACAGATCACAGTTCAGAAATAATTCAAAATTATGCTAAGCAATACGCAAATATCATATCCATTGATCAACCCAATTCTGGACAAGGTTTTGCAAGAAATCATGCTTTAGATTATGCTAGTGGAGAGTATATCGCGTTTGTCGATAGCGATGACTATATTGAAAGTGGAATGTTTGAAACCCTCTACATAGAAGCCACGACCAATCAGTTAGATGTTGTACTGTTTAATTGGGATAAAGTAGACTACCAAGGTCATGTTTTGGAAAAATCAGATCATTCAGAATATGATAATCGAATCTTCACAAGAGATGAAATCGTAAGAGGTTTTCTTTCGGAATTTCAAACCGTGATTGAAGGATTTTCATGGAATAAATTTATCAAAGCTGATTTGTTTAAGAGGTCGCGGATTAGATACCCCAATTTAAAGTTTGAGGATATACCGACAATGTTTCATCTCTTATTAAAGGTTAAAAAGTGTAAGTATATAAATCAGCATTTATATCACTATGTCAGTCATGGAAATTCAACTGTTCATTCGATGGATAAAAAAAACATCGAGGAATTTGTTGCAGCAATACAAATGATGGAGACAATTTTGGATGAAGAAAAAATGAAATCTTTATTTATTACGGATTATTTCATCTACAAAAGCAATCAACTTCTGAGAGAATATGGAAGGTCCTACGAGGTTATTCGCACCTCTTTGCATTTAGATCGCCTATTTAAGGAACAATTAAAACAAGTGACGATATTCAAGTGCCTGTTTAATTTCCCAAAAAAAGACATTAAATTAATCGTTAAATTAATTTTTTATAAGATAGGGTTGCTCCCTTTATTTATTTCACTGTACCATAAGATTAGACCAACCTACTAAATTAAATTCAACACGATGTTGTTATTTAATATTGAAAACATGGATTGGAGGCAAATGATTGAATCAGCGAGACTTTATTCATTCATCTTTAATGAAATTTTCGTTTTTTATATTAACAGTGTATTTCTTCTTGTATTCGACCACTATAACGAATTCATTGCTCCAATCGAAACTAGTACTTGTAATTGGCTTAGCAATGGCCGTTGCTGCTTTTGTTATTAAAAAAAAGATAGACCTGAATCGAAACTTTTTTTTGTATTTGTTGGTAACTATCATGGCATCTACAGAATTGTTTTACGTTTTATTTAAGGATAAACACATAAATGATTTTGATAACCTGTTTTTATACTCCTTAATAATTATTATTGCGCTCAATGGATTGAACATCAATTCATATATCAAAATTTCTTTTTATACTAAATGTGTGTTAACACTGATAATAATTATTCTCTTTAGTTTTCATGCTATACAGGAAACAACGTTAGCGAGAGAAAATACTATAAGACATTCATTAGGGTTCTTTCATCCCAATTCTTTAGGATTTATTGCGATGGTACTGACAATAGAATATTTGCTGCTTTATTTGAAAAAGTCAAATTGGATGGTATTGACATTCATCACCCTCTTAAATGGACTTATCTATCAACTAACTTTATCACGTTCCTCATTTATTTGTTCGTTAATCGTGCTATTTGCAGCTTTTCTCTATAAATATACAAAGGTTTTGGAAAGAGATTGGTTCCATATTTTTATGTTAACGTTTATTCCGATTATGTTTCTTTTAAGTGCTTTCATGCCGTTGACTTATAACAGCAGCAAGCATTTCTATGGTTTAATAAATCAACTCTTTTCAGGAAGATTGGAAATGGGCTATTATTATTTGGAAAGAGTTGGTACATCACTTTTTGGAAGACCCTTTCCAGAAACATTGCATATTGAGTATCCCAATATTAATGTATTATTAGATTCGGCTTTCTTAAGATTATTAATTCAATCGGGATGGCTAATTTTTATTATCGTGCTTGTTGGCATTTTGTACCGGTGTTATCAATTGATTAGAGAAAATCATCTGTTTGACGTGTGCGTAATTCTTACTCTTCTCATCTTTTCGTTCTTTGAGCGAACAACAAATAATATTTTTCTGTGCGCGTCAATATTGGTGTTGTTTGTTAAAACTGATCAGAAACAATATTTATTGTATAAAATGAAGCAGAAACTTGTTATGCTAAAAAAGAATAAAGTAAAATAAATTGATTGTTATATTGTTTTTTACACATACTGGAGTGAATAAAATGACCTACGATTATCTCGTTGTTGGTGCTGGACTTTTTGGCAGTACATTTGCCCATGAGGCAGCAAAAAAGGGGAAAAGAGTAAAAGTTATTGATAAACGGAATCATATTGCCGGAAACATCTACACAGAAAAAGTTGAAGGCATCAATGTACATAAATATGGTGCGCATATTTTTCATACGAACAGTAAAAAAATATGGGATTACGTGAATCAATTTGCAGAATTTAATCGGTATACAAATAGCCCGGTTGCCAATTACCTTGGTGAAATTTATAATATGCCGTTTAACATGAACACATTCAATAAGTTGTGGGGTGTGGTTACCCCTGAAGAAGCGAAGGCGAAAATTGAAGAACAAAAAAAAGCGTCTCATATTATACAGCCGAAAAACCTTGAAGAACAAGCCATTGCACTCATCGGAATCGATATTTATCAAAAGCTGGTCAAAGGTTATACGGAAAAACAGTGGGGGAGAAAAGCAAGTGAACTCCCCGCATTCATTATTAAACGTTTGCCTGTTCGGTTTACATATGACAACAATTACTTCAATGATAGGTATCAAGGGATTCCTATCGGCGGTTATACGCAAATTGTTGAGAAAATGCTGGCAAGCCCTTTGATTGATGTAGAGTTGTCTACCGATTTTTTTGAGAATAAATCTTATTATTTAAACCATTTTCCAAAGATTATTTATACAGGAATAATTGACCAATTCTTTGAGTATCAATATGGGCTGCTTGAGTATCGCAGCCTGAAATTTGAAACAAGCATCTTGAATAAAGAAAATTTTCAGGGAAACGCAGTCGTAAACTATACCGATGCGGAAACGCCATACACTAGAATAATTGAGCATAAACACTTCGAGTTTGGAACACAGCCCAAAACCGTGATTACAAAAGAATATCCAAAAGCATGGGAAAAAGGTGATGAACCTTATTATCCATTGAATGATAAGAAAAATTCAGATGTTTTTTCAAAATATCGCAGGTTGGCAGAGCAAACACCTAACGTTATCTTTGGCGGCCGGCTTGGGATGTACAAGTACTATGATATGCACCAGGTGATTGGAGCAGCTTTATCAATAGCAGAAAAGGAATTAAATAGCTAAACGGTAAACCAATATGTATAAGGGGTTAGTTCGTTGAAGAAAATTGTCATCATGACCTCACATCTCTCAGGACGGGGCGGAACAGAAACCGTTTTAAGGGATGTAATAAAAAATATAAACCAAAAATCGGATAATTACAGAGCTGAATTATTTTTAATGGGCGGAACAGAAGATCAAAATTGGGTTCAAGATTTACCATATACATCATGCGTACCAGCAAAGAAAAATAAACTTTTACAACAGTTGGAAAAGTTCAGTTCCATATTGCAATATTTGAAAAAAGAAAAGCCCAGTATGGTCATTAGCGTTGACACAAAATTAATTAGAGTCTGTCAATTATGTCGCCATTTTATAAAGCCCAAATTTCCAATTGTTTCTTGGATTCACTTTTCGTTGTTCAATGAACCCTTGGTCAATACAAAATTACTTCCATATGCCGACAATCATTTATGCATCAGCTCAGGAATTGCAAAACAAATGAAGTCGCTCGGAATTCATCATTCAAATCTATATGTAATATATAATCCGATTTCGTACATAGAGAAAATAGTTCCTCGTCCGCAAGGAACAACGAAGTTCATTTATATTGGCCGCGTGCAAATGGAGCGACAAAAGAGATTACAGGATCTATTAACTGCACTGTCTCAAGTAGATGGAAACTGGCATCTCGATGTGTACGGAGACGGTGAGGATGCTGATTCATGTAAAAGGTTGTCTGAGAAACTTGGTATCTATGATCAAATTACTTGGCACGGATGGGTCGATAATGCATGGAAGTCAATCCATGAAGCCACAGCGCTGCTGTTAACATCTGCATATGAGGGGCTACCAATGGTCTTAGCAGAAGCCATTTCTCGTGGGGTTTATTGTATCAGCTCAGATTGCCAGACTGGTCCAGAGGATCTTATACAAGATGGAATTAACGGTGAACTTTATCAACCTGGCAATTTGAAGCAATTACAAAGCATTTTGCAGTCGGTCGTCACTGGAAAAGAACTACCTGATCAAAGATCAATGAAAGAATCGATACAATTTATGTATGCAAATTCGTATTATGCTCATTTGCAGAGAGACTTCGCGCGAATACTGGATAAATGGAATGCAAAGTAAACAATAGAAAATGTGGGAATGATCCTGATGAGTATTAAAAAAAATTATATTTATAATCTTATTTATCAAATCATGGTGATGGTGTTACCGCTGATTACGGTGCCATACGTATCGCGAGTACTGTTATCCAATGGGGTTGGTATTTTTGCTTATACGTCTTCTGTAGTTCAGTATTTTATTTTGCTAGGTATGCTCGGAATTGGCACCTACGGAAACAAAGTCATCGCTATGACTCGAGATAATAAGAAAGAAATGAGTGAGAACTTTTTTAGTATTTATTTGCTGCAGTTAATCATTTCTTTATTATCTGTGATCAGTTACTTAGCACTTGTTGTCTTTTTTGTCAGGGATGACCGAAATATTGCGTATATCCAAACCATCGCATTACTAGGAACTGTATTCGACTGCACCTGGTTTTTCAGCGGATTGGAGCAGTTCAAAAAAATTGTTACACGAAATATTCTCGTAAGGATAATTGCCTTAGCAATCATTTTTATCTTTGTTAAAACTCCAAAGGATCTAGATTTGTACACCTATATTATGTGTCTCTCAACTCTTGCAGGCCAGTTGCTGATGTGGTTTTATGTAAAGCATGAAGTTATTCGAGTTAAACTCTCCTTTCAATCTGTTATAAAACATTTAAAACCAACCCTAGTTTATTTTCTCCCGCAGGTAGCAGCTCAAGTATATTTTGTTTTAGGGAAAACAATGATTGGATTAATATCAACAAAGAGTGAAGTCGGTATTTACGACTATGCAGATAAAATGAAGTCTATGGCACTTGCCGTAGTGACTTCGCTTGGAACTGTGATGCTGCCAAGGATGGCCCATACATTCAGTACAGGACAAATTGATAAAGCCAAAGACTATATAAAAAAATCAATGGATTTTTCTACTTTGCTTGCCGTACCGATTATGTTTGGTCTAGCAGGTATTGCTCATGAATTTGTCCCTTGGTATATGGGTAGCGATTTTATTAAAAGCGGTAGTGTGTTGGTCATTATGAGTCCAACTATATTTCTTATGGCGTGGAGTGGGGTTTTTGGCAGTCAATATCTAGTACCGCTAGGTAAAATGAGGGAATATACAATTTCTCTTTATGTCGGAGCCGCGGCAAATCTTGTTTTTAATCTAATCCTAATACAACCTTTTGGATCGATTGGGGCTGCATTTGGCACTTTGGCTGCAGAACTAGCCGTAACATTGGCACAAATCTATTTTGTTAAAGATAAAATTTCACTAGCTAAACTATTTCCCAACACGGTTATCTGTGTTGGTGCAGGGGCTGTAATGTATTTGTTTGTTCGAGTTCTCGGCATAATAATGGGTGTATCTATCCTAACAACAGTAGTACAAGTGTTGACTGGCTTCATAATCTATGTATTGATTATATTATTGGTAGAATATGTAAAACGTGATGGCGTCATACTTAATGAGATTCACAGAAGAAAACAGCGGTAAAAATTTTATCGTTGTTCTGGTACATTTTCGTTTAGTCTCCCTATCAATGAAAATGCTAGAATTTTTACATAAAACTAATAGGAACTGATAAAGAGTTCCTTTAAAAACACGAGAATGAGGAGTAAACTATAAAGTAAATATTTGTTTAGACGGTTCATGGAAGGAGTGATTCAAAGAAAGCGGGCAAAGGAGCAATGATTCGGATTATTTCATTTTAATTATTGCTGTGAGTTCTAAAGTGAAATGGGACCTACATAACTAATGAACATCCGCCTAAAGAAACAATAAAGTATTTCTCCAACATATTAATCTATTGATCTATTAATAATACGTAAACCACCCCATTAATAACTCTCTATTTGTATTAAGGAGGTTCAAATGAATTTAAAAAGTATGAAGGGACAAACCCTTTTCCTATTTGCAATCTTCAGTGTATTGCTTTTCTGCATAACAACTAATGATAATGCTTTCGCTGCCGAAAATGACTCAGTAATCATCTATAATAAGCAAGTAAACGAAACTGGGTTAATCAATGCAGAATCGAAAGATAGTATTTGGGCAGATCCTTATCACGGCAGAGATACTTCCTTCGTTTCATCCCCCACAAAATACAATGGATCACGTGTACAAATTGTTCGAGAAGCTGAGACAAATTATGGCATTTATTATCAATTTAAAATTGACAATCAAGTGATCGGCTGGTTAGATAAACAATGCTTTGATTCCATAGGGCAAATTAATCATAATAATCCAGTCAGCTTATCAGGACAAGTAAATGCGGGGAAAAATGACGGCATTTGGGCTGAACCGTATCAAGGAAGCGGGATGGCCTATATCTCTTCAGGTTCGCAATACAATGGTAAGCGAGTAGAGATTATCCGCGAAGCTCAAACCAATTATGGAACTTATTATCAGTTTCAAACAGACAGTAAAACGGTTGGCTGGCTTGATAAAAAAGCATTTACCTCAATAACAACAATTGACTATAATAAAGAAGTTAACAATACGGGCGTTGTTCGGGCGAATGCGAGTGATAGTATCTGGCAAAGCCCTTATCAAGGTGACGGAACAGGGTATGTCACATCAGGATCACAATATAATGGACGGCAGGTTCGAATTATACGCGAAGCCAAAACAGATTATGGAACCTATGATCAGATTGAAACCGATAATAATAAGATACTAGGTTGGATTGATCAGAAGGCTGTGACGGTTGACCAAATTTATACTAATAAAGAAGTTAGTTTTTCTGGACAAATTCATGCCGGAAGCAGCGATGGAATTTGGACAGATCCTTACATGGGTATGCGTACTCATTATGTCACTTCCGGTTCTCTTTACGATGGTCAGCGTGTTCAGGTTGTTCGTGAAGCACAAACAAACTATGGTACTTATTATCAGTTTAAAGAAAATGATAAAGTCATTGGCTGGTTGGACAAAAAAGCATTTAGAGCCATCGGCCAGATCAATTATAATAACGATGTTCATTTAAGCGGACAAATTCATGCATCTGATCAAGCAGGAATCTGGTCAGAGCCGTATCAAGGCGACGGGACGCCATACGTTGCACCGGGGACACGATATAATACGGGTCAGCGTGTTCAAATTATCCGTGAAGCACAAACAAACTATGGGACGTATTATCAATTCCAAAGTAATAATGAAACGATTGGTTGGCTGGATAAAACGGCATTCGGTGCCATTAGTGAAATCTATTACAATAATTCAGTAAATCAAAATGGACAAATTCAAGTGAATGATAATGGTGGCATTTGGGCAGATCCGTATCAAGGTGATGGAACATCGTATGTTGTCCCGGGAATTACGTACAATTATCACACGGTTCATGTTATTCGGGAAGCCAAAACAAACTATGGCACGTATTACCAAATCCAAATTAATGGACAGACGATTGGCTGGATTGATAAAAATGATGTTGTTCCAGTTATTAGTTCCACAACAACAAAATATAATTACTCATTTGATTATGTGGTGAACAAACAATCCGGAGCAAAAACAGATAAAACGTATTCAATGTACATCTATAAAGATGCGCTGCAAATATCTGGATCGAAAGCGACGATTGTTGATGGCCCTTGGAACATACGCGGCGGTCCGGGAACGAATTACTGGGTCATTACGACAATAAACAATGGCACTCAAGTATCGATTGCAGGACATTCAGGAGATTGGTATCAAATCAGCTATAAGACAGAAAAGTGGGTAAATGCAAGCCCAAAGGATATTCGTCAAGCCATGGATCCAAAGAGTTATTCACCTGATTCAACAGAATACTATCAATTTTTGAAACTATCATCGCCGACTTATGTTAATGCAGATGAAGTGAATGAAAAAGTATTAAAAGGAAAAGGAATTCTTGAGGGGAAGGCTTCTGACTTCATTCAAGCGGCGAAAAATGAAAACATTAATGAGCTCTACTTGATTTCACATGCACTGCTCGAGACGGGTAACGGAACTTCGAGATTAGCAACAGGTATCGTTGTGGATCACGTAGATGGGCAGCCTGTCGAACCGAAAAAAGTGTACAATATGTTTGGAATAGGAGCCAGTGACCAAGATGCAGAACGATTAGGCGCTGAAACGGCATATAAAAACGGCTGGTTTTCATTGGACTCGGCAATACTTGGCGGAGCAAAATTCATTGGACAGTACTATATTCATAACTCATACAATCAGGACACTTTATATAAAATGCGCTGGAATCCTGTGAATCCAGGAATACACCAATATGCCAGCGATATTGGCTGGGCGGTCAAGCAAACCTATGCGATGAAAAAGATGTATGATTTACTTTCTAATTACTCGATTGTTTTTGATGTGCCAAAGTATAATCAGTGATTAGCGTAAAAATGGGAAGACGCATACCTCGTTAGAAGAGCGAACGAGCCCCCTAAAGTTGGAGATTAAAATTCAACTTTTAGGGGGTTTTACTAGCAGATTTGAAATACAGATTTCTGTAGGAAATTCGTGAAGAACTTATCACATAAAAAATAGGCTTGCTGGCCCTTAAAATAATCTCTACTATTCGGTGTTTAGATTAAGCTCTAGGGGTGGGGATCACGATTTACTCGTTGATCGTATGGCTGTTTAACCATACGAAACTGTATTGGTACATTTATCCGCTGTTTCCGGCGATGGCTGCATGTATCGGCATATTCAGTGCTCATCTGATCAAGTTAAAAAAGCTTTCCTTATCGGTACTGCTCATTCTGCTCGTCCTCTTCTCCTTTTACCAAAGTGAAAAGATGATTTTGCGGCAGGTCAAGGTCAGAGGAACAACGGACGTACAAACGGTTTTTCAGCCAATCGACCGGAATCCAAACTATAAAAAGGCACATGTCTTTGCGGAAAGTAGTATTGGCTGGAGCCAGAGTACGCATCTTGCCGCACTGTTGTACGGTGATCTTGTGCCACAAAAGACAGGCATCGCAGGATTTACAAAAGATCGCCGCAAAAACAGTTTGCTGCTTCTGGAAAAAAAGCGAGCCAACGAAAAACGCGTAAATGAGGCCGGCTATCGAACCATTGCGCAGAATAAGAAATACTTTTTAGTTACAAAATAATTAGAAAAGGATGGTGCTGTCTCGCCATCCTTTTTTGTTTTGCCATTCGTTTCATTGCACGATATGCCTTAATTTACAATCACTTGACACCTCCTTTGCATTGCGGTATTTTGACAAGTGATCCCGAAAAATGATGCGCTTTTACGAAGATATTATAAAGACATGCTTGATCATTGGATAGGAACATTTAATGAATTGCTGTCAATTGAATTGATGACTGCTAAAGGAGAAATGGACAAGTTGGGAAAGCTGAAGAAGGTTATAAAAAGAAGGCTGCGTTTCGTATTCGGCCCATTGGTAAATGGTTTAAAGCAAAGTCACCGCATGAGAAGACTTTACGCCAAGTATTATGATCGGACCAACATAAAAAAGAACGTTATCCTTTATGAAAGCAGAGATGGGCGTAGTATCACCGATTCGCCCTATGCAATGTTCAAGTATCTATTAAAACATGATCACGAGAAGAAGTACACGCATATTTGGAGTATTGTTGCAGGTGATGCGGAACTTGATGAGATCATTAAGGACTATGCGGGATCGACCAACGTTCAGTTTGTCATTCGTAATTCACGCGACTACGTAAAGGCATTAACAGAAGCGGAATTTTTAATTACCAACTCGACCTTTCAAACGTTTTTTGTTCCTAAAGAGGGGCAGAAGTATATCAATACATGGCATGGGACACCGTTGAAAACAATGGGGTTCGATATTCCGGGAAATCCGGCGCATTCCCAGAATGTGCTGCGTAACTTTCTTTCTGCACAGTATCTTTTGAGTCCGAATGCGCACACGACCAAGATGTATACCAAGAGCTATAAGTTGGATGGTCTGTATCGCGGCGAGATTTTGGAAAGCGGTTATCCTCGAATTGATTTGACCTTGAACACACCGAAAGCAGAGGTTTTGGGCAAGCTCAGAAAGATGCATGTACGCATTGATCCGAATAAGAAAATCTTCCTTTATACGCCGACTTGGAAAGGGTCAAACGTTAATCACGCGCAAGGGAATATTCGGCAGATTATTGCGGAAAGGGCGTTCTTGGAGCAAGAACTGGGGGATCACTACAATGTGCTCATTAAGGTACATCCCTTCTTGTACCCGCATGTCAGAGGGCAAAAGGAACTCCAAGGCAAGTTGATACCGGATGTCACCGACACCAATGAGCTGCTCCGTGTTGTCGATTTGCTCGTCACCGATTACTCGAGTATTTTCTTTGACTATCTGGTCACAGGCAAACCGATCATTTTCTATTGCTGGGATAAGGACCTCTACGATACCGAGCGCGGCATGTATATTAAGGCGAAAGAGTTGCCGGGACCGACGGCATTCAACGTCTGGCAACTGGTTGACCTGGTGAAACGCGTTAAGGAGATCGAGAAAACGTATAAGGATTCCTATCAAAAAATGAAAGCACGTTTTGTCAACTACGATGACGGGCACGCAACGGGGCGCTATGTGGACTATATTTTCAATCATAAGCACGGAGAACGGATCAATCGCATCCGCGTAAACAGCAATAAGAAGAGAATCCTAATCTATCCGGGTGGTATGAAAAACAATGGCATTACGTCGAGTTTTATTAACTTGACGAATACTATTGATTACAGCAAATACGACGTGACACTCTTTATGAACACACCGCATCGCGCTGAAATATTAAATAACTTGAACAAGGTCAATCCAAATGTGCGCATGCTCTTTAAACCGGGGATCCCGATTTATAAATTGAATGAAATTTATCGAGATAAGCTGATACAGAATCGTTCGTTAAAAGGGTATCTGAAGCGCTTGTATCCAAAGAAAGCCTATAAACGCGAAGTCAATCGCTTAATGGGGAATCAGACGTTTGATATCAGCATTGATTTCAGTGGGTACAGCTACTTTTGGGCGAAATATATGATTGAAGCCAATTCGCTGAAAAAGATCTGCTTCATGCACAATGATGTGAAGGCAGACAGCGAGCGGACAATTGGCAACAGACATCCGCATCTGATTAATTTGCGCGGCATTTTTTCACTTTATAACAAATTTGACAAGCTGCTCAGTGTTTCAAAGGCAACGATGGAACTCAATAAAGCAAAATTAAAACCGTATGCTAGCGAAGATAAATTCGATTATTCGGTAAACACGATTGATCCGCAGAAAATACTCGGTTTAAACGCGCAGGAAGATGAATTGGTTTCAGAGTCGATGCAGATTAAATCGGTCAAGTTCAATGCACAAGTCACAGGGGATCGTTCAGAAGTTAGGATCTGGCCGGAGTTATCTGATCCGGAAGTCGATCCTCCGATCATCCATCATGTGCCGAAAGAGGCATCTCTATTTGTTATTGCGGAAGCGAGAAAAGATGGCGAACCGCTCTATTGCAAAATACTCATCAACTCAATTTATGTTGGCTGGATTGAAAAAGGTCACATCGCGTATGTTCCAGATGAGATTCTCGAGCAACGTACCTGCCATGCGTACGGATCAATTCAATGGCCGGGGCACAACGCCTTATGGACAAAGCCATATGATGTACCGGGATGTACGCGTATTTCTGATGCTAAATTCTTAAAGAATGTACTGGTACGTATTAAAGAAGAAGCGGTTACGACAACAGCGAGCTATAACCGGATTGCGGTTAAAAATCAAGAATTAGGTTGGTTGGACGCCAATGCAATAAAAGTCATTGATGAGGAAACAAGCGTATCGAAACGCCTGCAAAGAGCGCTAAGAGAATTGCTGAATCACGCAAAACATCATCAAGTGATTGCCTCTTTGCCGAACCGGACCCTTGAGGAGGAGCATCTGTCCCTATACGGGAGGGTGACAGAGGATGCAGATCGCTTTACGATAGGGAACAAGCCCTACCCCAACTATGGCTATAAAGCAGTAGGCAACGCAGCTGAATTAGCCGGGAAAACACTAGGCATCCGAAAAAAAAGTACCACAAGAGCAGGCTCCTTCTATCTATGCTGCGATGATCAAGTGACACTTGGTTGGCTGGATGCGCAGGCTATCCGGATTCTCGATGAATCGGAACTGATCAATGTAGCCATTGGGGAGAAAGCGGTTCATTATTCGGTAACACCGAAGCCGGAATCCGATCACTCTGTTTGGAAAGAGCCGTTAGGATTCACGGAAAATGAAAAAATTGCAACGCTCAGTGAGGATACGGACTATATCGTTAAAAAAGAGGTGCAAACGAGTGAAGGCAGCAGTCTCGAACTCTACACGGATCGTTCTGAAAAAGTGGGGTACATTGACAAGAGCGCAGTAGAGCTGAATGAGAATGAGTTAACCAATATAAACGGCGAGTCGATTGGAGCGATTGATTCAAGCTGCTTCAATTTTATTACAATGGGACGCTTGTCACCGGAGAAGAACCAAGAAGCGTTGATCAGAGCGGTTGCAAGACTGGCCGAAGAATACAAAAATGTCCGTCTTTATATATTGGGCAGCGGGCCGCTGAAAAATCAGCTACTTTCAGTCATTTCCGAACTTGATGTAGCGGATAAGATCTTTTTACTGGGTCAAGTTGATCAGCCGTTCCGAATGATGCGGCAATGCGATTGCTTTGTTCTGTCATCGATTTATGAAGGACAGCCCATGGTACTTCTCGAAGCCATGACGCTTGGAATGAAAATTATTGCTTCAAACATCATTGCCAATACGTATGTCTTGAAGAATGGAGACTATGGATTACTAACAAAAGGTACGGATAGCGAAAGTATTTATGAAGCTTTAAAAGAAATGTATACACATCCATCAATGCAATTTAAATCGTTCGATTATGAGACATACAATAAACAGGCAATTGGTGAATTTTATCAAAAAATTAATGAATGACCGACGAGCGATCATTTAAGTTGGGACAGTGGGCGACAAAGCATTGGAACCGTTAAGTCATTTGTGCGTGACGCTATGGAGTAATCAAAAGGGTAAGTGGGAAACCAATGAATAGAATTAAAGTTGCTGTGATCGGAAGCTGCGCCTCGCGCGATAATTTTAATCATCATTTTGTTCCAAATTATAAAGATTTCTTTAAATGCGTGGTCTCGCAAAATCAAATGTCGATGATTTCGCTGATGGCCGATCCGATCCCGTTTCATGCGGATCATGTAACCGGTGATGTGTCGAATTATGCGAAGCTTCATTTTACAACCGAGCTGGAAAAATCCGTACTCTACAATCTTTTAATTAATGATCCGGACTATGTCATCTTGGACTTTTACGCGGATATTTTTTACGGAGCACGGAAAATTAATCAATCGTTTATTACCAATAAAGTATGGCAGTTTAAGAAGATCAATATTTATAAGAACTTTGAAATCGGTAAAGCGATCTCTATTCCAAAAGAGGAGCAATCCATACTCAAGGCTTGGACGTTGAAAAGAGAAGAACGAACCTTTATGAGGGTGTGGAAGAACAACGTTGATCGTTTTGTTCGATGGATGCAGGAACAGTTGCCCAACTGCAAAATCGTTATCAATCAATCGCGATTTACAAATGCGTACTATGATGAGGACAAGGGCGAAATCTGCCGGATCACCGATAAATTAAATCATCATTATGACCTCGATCGATTGAACAGGATTTGGTCTGAAATGGATGCCTACGTTATTGAGAAGTACGGCGTGCGCTCGATCGCGTTTGGCGATAAAAAGTATCTCGCGGATCCGAATAATCCGTGGGGATTGTTTTACCTGCACTTTGAACATGCTCATTATCTGGATTTTCGCGATAAGTTCTTAAAAATTGTCGTTGATGATTTACTAGAAAATCAAAAGAAACGAAAAAGAATGGAAACCTGTTCCGTGAATTTGATCAAAAATTCAACGTTCAATTACGGGAAAAAATATTGGACCTACTGGCAGGATACATTTATGATTCAGCAGAACAGAACGAAATCCAACAGCGTATCACTCACGAGAAAGAACTTGCTAGAGGATGCGAACTGCCAGATTTGATCCAACGCCGTTGAACTTAATGCCGATGGAACAGCCGCATATACGGTATCCTTCGATGCGCGAATTACAGATGTATCTCAGGTTGACGGTGAACAGGCCATTTTCGCGATTCGGCTTTACAATAAACCAAACGATATTTTTCAAAAAGACGCGGTTGCCTTTCACTACTTGACCATGCAGCAGTTTAAAATTAAGAATAATGAGTGGACAAGATGCTCATTTACCTTTACGCCAACCGAAGGACGATTTATTAAAGTCGGCGCGTACTTGTTTCGCAATGGGACGGTTGCATGGAGAAACATTCAGTTGGAAAAAGGAAGGTACGCGACACCGTGGAAGCCTGGGTATAGAGAAGCACAATGAACATCTTGAAGAGCAATATGACCGTATTAAGGCCACATGCTCTTTTTTTTATGCAAATGCGAATGTTTCCTTAATCATTATCGCAAATAGTTTCCTTTGTTTTTGCAAATAAATTCGAAAATTATGATGCGTAAAAGGGAATTTATGCTATAATTTAAACAATTTAAGAATGCGTATGTGAAGTCTTACCTGATGATATTTAGAAAAAATGAATTTTGTGCTGTTTTATCTAGATGTTTTCCATCAAAGATGCAACCTCAGCAGTTACCATTCAACAGTGCTGGTTTCTAGATTCAATGCCCTCTGCGTTGATCAAATTTGGAAATCAAGGGCAAAACCTTCCAATTGCAATAGCAAATAATTTATTTTAATGAACGAAAAAGAGATGCGCCGCTGTAGGGTCACTCAATCCATGAGCAGTGTAGACTGATCAGCAGAAAATATGAGCGTTTGTCGGAGAAAAATAGAACCGTTGGGGTTTAATCATGTTTAATCATAATGAAACAATTTTTATTGCACTTGCAAATTAACTTTAATCGAACAGCAAAGAATGAATACACAATACTGAAGAATGGGTACGAATGAATATAATAAGAAACCATTCACCAAATCTTTGATGAATGGGACCTTAAAATAGTCGACCCAAAAAGGTTTTTATGTGTTACAATACAAAAACGGTACAAAGGTTATCAGACTTATGGCACATGTATCGCTGTGCTTACATTCTGCCGGTCATGCGGACGGATAAGATAAAATTGGATTAAGGAGGAACGGCGATGCTGCAATTTAGTTTTTACTTAGAGTATGATGGAAGACGAACAGTATCCACTTATGATGCACCCACAGAGGTTATTCGTGCGAATGGCTTGCTTGAAGCGTTGTCGCTTTTTGCCGAAAAGAGAAAACTGAAAAAGGCGGGCAGTGAAACGCTTGAGAACGGACAAGTACGGGCGTATTTTGTGCAGAAAAAATTGTTCTCTGCACCTAGGGAATATGTGTACATGGTTCGCGAAGCAAACAAGGAATAAAATTTTCATTAAAGTCATGTAAAAAAACACATGATTCTTTCAAATGTGCTATAATATGAGCCATAATTGCTTTGGCGTTAATTACCAATATTCAATATAATTTTCTTGGATCTGCGACTTATTCTCCACTTAAACAGTACCATAGAAATCTGAACAGTTTCTGAACTTAACAGGGAAATCCCCGCGGAAGATGCCAAAACAAACGATCCAACAGTTAATTCCTATTACAGAATGAGCATTTTTGTGCTATAATCTGTTGGAATAAGTAGAATTTTGTTTAAACCACAATCTAGTACTCTGCGAGGGATATCATGGAAGAGACGATTAGTTTAAAAGAAATCTTCCAAACGTTGCGCAAGCGTTTGGTAATGATCCTTTCAATCACGTTACTAGCTGTTCTGGCAGCAAGTGTTGTTACTTTTTTTGTGATGACGCCGAAATATGATGCATCAACTCAGATCCTAGTTAATCAATCGAATGCCAATAATAACAGCCTTTATCAGAGCAATGCCGTACAAACGAATGTTCAGCTCGTGAATACGTATAGCGTCATCATTAATAACCCTGCAGTACTCAATCAAGTGATTAAGAAGCTGAATCTTGATGTTACTGTAGATGAGTTAAAGGGAATGCTGACGGTCGGCACGGAACAAAATTCACAAGTGTTCACGCTAACTGCCGAATCGACAAGCCCGCAACAGTCGGTACGGATCGTCAATGGTGTTGCTCAGGCATTCAAATCTCAGGTGAAAAAGGTGATGAATGTAGATAACGTCAGCGTTCTGTCACCAGCCACTATTGCCTCGAGTCTTAATCCGGTTAAACCGAAAGCAACAATAAACTTGGCAATCGCTTTTGTCGTCGGACTGATGGTTTCCGTCGGACTGGCATTTCTGCTTGAATACATGGATAACACCATAAAAACGGAAGAAGACATTGAACACGTTTTGGGACTTCCTGTTCTTGGCGTGATTTCGGAAATCAAAGGACATAGTCAACCTTCAGGAACCCGTACGGCCACCCATGCAGCGGGCAAGCATCATGTGAGAGGAGTTGGCCGAGTTGAGGCGAAATAAACGCAACGTTTCGAAACAGCGACATCTGATTGCTTTCTATAAACCAAAGTCAACTACGGCGGAACAGTATCGAACGATCCGGAGCAATGTTGACTTTTCCGCAGTAGACAGCGATCTGAAAACGATTATGCTGACTTCATCCGGACCGGGTGAAGGGAAATCAACAACCGCAGCGAATCTTGCCGTGGTTATGGCACAACAAGGGAAAAAGGTCTTACTTATTGATGCCGACCTGCGTAAACCAACGATGCAGTACACCTTCCGTGTGTCAAACACGGAAGGTTTAACGACGATGTTGACGAAGCAGACGGCATTCGAAGATACAATTAAGAAAACAGAGGTTGATAACCTTTTTATTATGACAAGCGGACCGATTCCGCCAAATCCGGCCGAACTGTTAAGTTCTGTGGTGATGGAAAGCTTCATTAAACATGCCTTAA
>NZ_BJMS01000058.1 GCF_006539285.1 Sporolactobacillus inulinus | reverse complement strand
CACTAGGTAGCTATTAAACACATGTTTTGAGATATTTTCTCACTTTAACCGAATTTTGATCACTTCAAGATAAATAAAAACAGGCAAAAGTCTCAGGAGAAACGAGCTTTTTCCTGGTTGTTTCTGTTCCATTCCTTCATCGTGCTGCGTCACACATTTATCAGCTTTCTTCGAACGAAGGATATAGCCGCCTTGGTTCTGAAAACTGTCTGTGAACTGGAACGTGCCTTTTCCTTCCAGATCAATCGGAATGACGTGTTGCCATCGTTCCCGGCATCTGCGAAATGGTCAAAATGACGGACTCGCATCACATTGCTATTTTTTCAACCATCGGCGACTTGTTAAACACAACACCGGATGACGAGATTCATTTCATAGCTTTCGGTTTTGTAACCACACCGATCCACGCGGTTGACGCGGATCCGGTCTGCGGCAAGAACCACTACTTCCCGATGATTGACTTGGATACTTCGGTCATCCCGGCTCATTCCTGACCAACATCCTCGGCATTAGTTCGTCCGCCCCTCAATTAACCAAAGAGGCGGTACGCAACTTCAGCCTTAGCGCATTGGAAATTGGCAATGCTCGAAAAGCTTTGGATCGTGACTCATTGAATCGTTGCAGGCGGTATGAGATTGTAACGATTCCAGGAGAAGTTGTAACGTTAGTCGCAAAAATCGTAACGATACTGCAGAAAGTTGTAACGATAACGCGAAAAGTCGTAACGATAACTCGGGCTTGTATCGACACCAAATAGACGCAGCAAACTGCATTAACGATGAAAAAGGGAAAAGGGCTCATTTAGCGAGCCCTTTTCCCTTTACCAGTGTTCTCTTTTAATTACCAGGTTTTATAACTCGGCCCATCGGTTTGTGGATGATTTCGCCGTTTTTCATGATTGTTTCGCCGCGGACGATGGTTTGCACCGGGATGCCTTTGACGCGCCAGCCGTCATAGGCGGTTACTTTGCTTTTGCTGTGTAGGTTTGCGGCTTTGATCGTTGTTTCCTTGTTTAGGTCGACGATCGTGATGTCGGCGTCGGTGCCGACTTCGAGCGAGCCTTTCCGCGGGTAAATACCGAAGCGTTTGGCCGGGTTTTCCGACATCAGTGCCGTCAGTTTTTGCAGGCTGAGCCGGCCTTCGTTAACGGCGTTCAGCATCAGTGGTGCCATCGTTTCGGTGCCCGGCATGCCGGCCGGTATTTTCCAGAGGCTGCCGGATTTTTCTTCGGCTGTATGCGGCGCATGGTCGGATGAAATGATCGTGATCGTGCCGTCATTGATTGCCTGCCACAGCGCTTGTTGGTCTCTTTTGTATTTAACCGGCGGGTAGATTTTCATTACTGCGCCGACGGTTGGGTAGTCCTCGTTGCTGAGGAACAGGTAATGCGGGCAGGTTTCAGCGCTGACCGGCGCGCCTTGGGCTTGTGCGCGGCGAATCGCGTCTGCTGCCTCGGCAGTGGTCACATGGAGCACATGCAGCTTGGCGCCGGATGCGCGTGAGAAGGCCGTGCCCATTTGCACGGTGACTTCTTCGGCTAGGTTCGGGCGTCCATCGAGCAGCGCTTCATAATCGTCGCGTCCGCTCTTTTTCACCTGCTCGGTCAAGGTTTGGATCAAGCTGCTGTCTTCGCCATGAATGGCGAGAACATTGCCGGTCTTGGCAACATTTTGGAAAATTTCGTAGACCTCGCCGTCGGACAGCGGCGGCAGCACGTCGGTCATGCCCGGTTCGTAGTTATAGGTGAGCTGGAACGTGTTCTTGTTGACCGCGTAGCCCCAGAAATACTTGATGCCGATCACGCCGGCGTCATGGAGTTCTGGCAAGCCGGCGTTGTTCATCGGTCCGAGCGCGATGCCCCAAAGTCCGAAGTCGACATGGGCTTTCGGCGTCAGGTTGGCCACCTGTGCTTGGTAGCTGGCGGCATCGCGTGTCGGCGGTGTCGTGTTCGGCATGTCGAAGATCGTGGTGATCCCTCCGGCAGCCGCCGCTTGGGTTGAGGTGAAGAAATCCTCTTTGTAGGTTGGCCCCGGATCACGCGAATGAACATGGACGTCGATCAGCCCGGGCAGTATGTATTGGCCGCGCGCGTCGGTTTCCTGTTCGGCCGTTCCTTCAAGCGCCGTTTTGGAGATCGCGGAAATTTTTCCTTCTTTTATATAGAGATTGGCTTGATACGTTTCGCTTGGTGTGGCGATGGTTCCGTTTTTGATGAGATGATCCCAGTGCATGATTTCGTCTCCGTCTATATGTCTGCTTAAATTATACGGGATTTTACGGTACGATGGCAAAAGTGTTTGTTGTTGATTCACAGAAATTGAGCGACCACCGTTTTGGCACGGCGCATTGTGCGTGTTTGGCTTGCTCGCATCAACAGCGGGCAATTCGCTGCAATTTGAGCCCGTTTCAGTGCGGCTTGACTGCGTGCCATGTTTCGCCTATGCGATTGCGGGCTGCCTTTTTTAGGTGCGACGGTCGTTAACTGAGATCTACCTGCCCGATGAGATCGGTCAGATGCTCAATCTGATGACGGTTCAAATAATCGTCGATGTCGTCGATGATTGTGGTCATGGCGTTCGGTTGGAGAAACGTTGCGGTGCCGACCTGCACGGCGGATGCGCCGGCGAGGATCATCTCGATCGCGTCTTGTCCGTTCATGACGCCGCCGCTGCCAATAATCGGCAGACGGGTCGCTTGATGGACTTGATAAATCAGGCGGACGACAAGCGGTTTGACCGCTGCCCCGGACAGGCCGCCCATAAGGTTGCCGATGCGTGGTTTGCGCGTTTCGCTATCGATCGCCATTGCCAGAAAGGTATTGGCCACGGTCAGCGCATCGGCTCCGGCATGTTCTGCGGCTTGGGCGATGTCTTGGATCCGGGTCACATTGGGCGTTAATTTTACGATCACCGTTTTATCGGTTACTGCGCGAACGGTGCGCACAAGCTGAGCGGTTGCTTCAGCACTCATGCCGAATGCTTGTCCGTTCGTGCGCAAGTTTGGGCAAGAGATGTTGAGCTCAAGTGCTGCAACGTCCGGCTGCGCATCCAGCCGGGCCGCTAAAGTTTCATATTCTTGAATCGTTTCCCCGGAAATGCTGGCGATCAGCGGCGGGCTGAATTTGCGGTACTCCGGCAAAAGACGGGTCACGTAGTCGTCAATTCCTTTGCTTTGAATGCCGATCGAGTTGATCATGCTTGCGCTGGTTTCGCAAACCCGCGGCGATGGGTTCCCGTCACGGGCAGAGACGGTGACACTTTTCGGTACAAGCGCTCCGAGGCGATTGATATCAAGCAGCGGCGTGAGCTCTGCGCCGAACGTACCGGAAGCGGGCATGATCGGATTTTTCAACATCAATTTTCCGATGGACACGGACAGATCGCTCATTGGATCACCACCTGTTCGATTGGAAAGACCGGTCCGTCGCTGCAGACGCGGGCCGTTTTCAACTGTCCCTGGCTGCGGATCGTGCACGCGCAGGCGTAGCAGTCGCCGATGCCGCAAGCCATGTGCGCTTCGATTGCAAGCTCTCCTTTCAAGTGATACTTTTCCGCCAAGTCTTGAGCCAGCTTGCTCAACCGGCGCGAGCCGCAGCTGTACAGCGCACCGATTTTCTCGGCATGGATTAACTGCTCCAAAAGCGGCCGCACCTGTTCCAAGTCGCTTGTGCCCTCCTGATCGGTCACAGTGTGGACGACGGCACCGATTTCCTCCAAGGCGCCGGCTGTCAGTAGATCGTTTGCTGTTCGCGCGCTGAGCAAAACGTAAACGGTTTTGTTTTGCGCGCGTGCCTCGCGTGCCAGCGCATGCAAGGTGGCGACACCGACACCGCGGGCGATCAGCAGCAGCGCACCTTGTTCCGGAAGCGTGAACCCACGTCCGAGCGGGCCAATCAAGTTCATGTAGTCGCCGGGGCGGCGCTGGGTCATCTGCTGCGTCCCGATTCCTTTTACAAGATAGAGAAATTCCAAAGTCGCCGATGCTTGATGATAATGGAAGACGCTGAGCGGACGGCGCAGCGGATTCTGCTGCGCATCGCCGCATTGAAGATGAAAGAATTGACCGGGTGCGACGTGTTCATCCAGCATCGACGCATCGAGGATCATATGCCAGTAGCGGGCATTGATCGGATGGTTGGCAATAATTTTCGCATTAAAGAGTTTCATTGGTCTTTTGCTGCACCTGCTTTCTGCTCAGCGGCATTGCCGGCGCATTCGAGCACGGCCGATTCGAGCACGTCAATGCCGGTGATAATGTCGCTTAAGTTGGTGTGTTCGTCGGGATGATGACTGATGCCGCCGGTTGAGGGAACGAAAATCATGCCAACCGGGCAGAGCGCGGCCATGTTCATCGTGTCGTGCCCGGCCCCGCTTGGCATCCGCATCGACGCAATGTTCTTGCTGCGGCAGACCGACTCAACCGTTTCGATCAGGGCTTCATCCATCTGCACCGGCGTTTCATCACTCAGCATCCTGCAGGTAATTTCCAGCCGTCGCGTTTGGCGCAGATGCTCCATGAGCTCATACAGGAATTGAACGACACGGGCTTTCGACGCGCGGGAAATGCTGCGGATATCGACCTTGATATGGGTCTCGCCCGGTACGACGTTCATCGCCCCCGGTGCAATTTCAATATCGCCGACGGTGGCCACCGTACCATGCGCCATCTCACGGCGTGCCTCTTTTTCCAGCTCCAAGGTGATTTCAGCGGCACCGATCAACGCATCATGGCGTTGATTCATCGGTGTTGAACCGGAATGAGCCGCATGGCCTTTGACGCAAATGCTGAAACGCGTCGGTGCCGCGATGCCGCTCACCACGCCGATCGACCGATTTTTCGCCTCAAGCATTGGTCCTTGCTCAATATGCAGTTCCAGAAAAGCTGCCAATCTATTTCTTGGCAGCCGTGCCTCCTCGAGCTTGCTGAAGTCAAGGCCGCGCTTGGCAAAAACCGTTTGAATCGGCGTCCCTTCTTTATCGGTGAGCGCGGCAATGTCCTTTTGCTCAATGAGGCTGGCAAGCGCTTTGCTGCCGATTTGCGAGAAGCCGAATCGCGCCGACTCCTCGCAGGCAAAGGAAAACAGCTCGATCGGGCGCATCGTTTCGATTCCGCGCGCATTCAGGTCGCGCATGACTTCCAGTGCGGCCAGTACGCCGAGTGTGCCGTCGTAAGTCCCGCCTTCATAGACCGTATCCAGATGCGAGCCGATCCCAATTGCCGGAAGTTCCGGACGTCGGCCTTGTCTGCGGGCGATCACATTGCCGACTGAATCGACGCGCACCGCTAATCCTGCCGCTTGGCACTGTTCGATCAAAACATTTGTCGCCTGTTCTTCTGCTTTGCTGTAAGCGAGCCGCATCATCCCGCGGTCTGTTCTTCCAATCTGTGCAAGCACGCGCATTGTTTGTTTCACTCGCTGCGTGTCAACCATTCGCCATCGCCATCCTTACGTGTTGCTTTTAGAATCTGTCTCTATCTTGTGAAGGAAAAGTACCGGTGTTCTGCGAGACGAATCGCTCAAACATCCGGCACTTTGCTCATTTTGTTGTTTTTTAGAAAGTCTGTGATCTCGATTGCCGTGCGTTGTTACGCGTGGGCGCTGTTCCATCATCATTCATCAACTATATGCTTGAACAACGCTTCAGCTGCTCGCATCAACAGGGCACGACCGCGTGCCTCCAGAAAGCCCCCTCAGACAGGCAGGAATTTGCGGGGTCTCGCTCACGCATCAACAAGGCGCGATCCCGCAGGCGCCAGAACACCTCCGCTTTGATTCTTGGTCTAGACACTGGTCTATTGGCGGGGCAAAATCACACACTGTCTTTACCTATTAAAAAAGTGAGCTCAGTGCCTGCATCGCGCTCAGATGATCACTGGCTTGGTCTGCGGCTTGATGCAAGGCTTTGCTTATTTGATCCTTATTTTCGTCAAAATAATGCTGCTTGCCGACAAGGCTCATGCTGATCAGCGCTTGATTTTTGCAATGAAAAATCGGTACGGATAGTGCTGACGTGCCAAGCTCTAGTTCTTGCTTGCAGTAGGCTTCGCCGGTTTGCCGCGCTTGCTCAATCTTGCGGCGCAGCTGATCCGGATCCGTCAATGTATACGGCGTGTACGGGTGGAGCGCTTCTTTCTCCAACATCCCGTCAATGACTTCATCGGGCTGATACGCGAGAATAATCTGCGCGGCAGCCGCCGCATTTAGCGGCATGCGTTGTCCGACATGGACAAAGAAGTTCGCGCCGGTGCTTAGCGGTTGATGGGTATGCGTGCAGAACACTTCATTGGCCTGGTAGCGGCAAATGAAGGCATAGAGGCCGGTTTCATCGCCAACCTGCTTGCAATACTGCGCCAACAGCCCAACCGGATCACGGTTTTGCAAAAACGTACTGCCCCAACTCATTGCTTTAGGTCCCAGCATATATTTCTTTGTTTCCGCGCTCTGAACCACCAAGTGATAGCCGCACATGTTCTGCAGCATGCGGTGCAAGCTCCCTTTGCTGAGCAGCGTTTGTTTGGAAAGTTCGGTAATGCCGATACCGCCGGCCGGACAGTCGCTGATTTGATCCATTAATTTAACAAAGCGGTCCATCCATTCGATGGTCATCACGTCCTTTATTAAGCAAGGTCCTTACCCTTTGTTTCCGGGACAAGCAGGAACATCGATACGGCGGCCAGGATATAAACAACGGAAATCGTACCGAGCGCCGCACTAAGCGAGTGATTGAGTGCCATGAATCCAATGATCAGCGGCCCGAAACTCCCAAAAAAGCGTCCGGTGTTGAAAATAATATTTTCCGCTGTGGAGCGGGCGCTTGTCGCATAATGCTCGGCAAGCAGCGCGCCGTAACCGCCCATCATACCGTTAACGAAGAACCCGAGTACCGATCCAAGTGCAACCAGTAACGTTGGATTGCCAATTTGGAAATAAATCCAGACGATCAGCGCGGCGCAGATTTGGAACGTCATGTAGGCCGGTTTGCGTCCCCATGTATCGGCAAGCCAAGCGAAAACAATGATGCCCAGCACCATGCCGACAACGGTGGAAATGGTCCAAACTACGGTTCCGTTAATCGTGTAGTGGTGCTGTTGAGCAAGCATGGTCGGCATCCAGTTCATGATGCCGAAATAGCCGAAGTTCTGCACGCTGCAAATGATAATCAAGCCGAGCGTTGTTCCGGTAATGCGCCAGCCCTTGAACAGTTCAACAATCGAAATGGATGATTTCTTTTCACCCTTTGACTTCAGCCAGATTTCCGGTTCTTTCAAATTGCGGCGCGACCACCAAGCAAGCAGTGCGGGAACGACGCCGACAAGGAATACGCCTTTCCAGCCGAAATGCGGCGCAATGAATGCGGCCATCAATGTGGCGAGAATCGTCCCGCCCTGATAGCCAAGCGCGACATAGGAGGTTGCGCGTGTGCGCAGTTTCTTCGGCCATGTCTCTGTTACCAGGGTCATCCCGATTCCGAATTCTCCGCCGAGCCCAAGTCCGGAGAGAAAGCGGAAGATGTTAAACGTTTCAAAATTCGGTGCAAACGCGCAAAGACCGGTAAACACGGAGAAAATGAGGATCGTCCATGTAAACACGCGCACACGTCCGTAGCTGTCGGCGAGGATCCCGAACAAATAACCGCCGACCACAACCCCGAGCATTGTAATGGTTGAAATACTTCCCGCCTGCGCGGGGTTCAAACTGTAATACGCAATAATTAATGGCAGAACAAAGGAAAGAATCATCATATCCAGACCGTCCATCGCATAGCCGACGATCGATGCCCAAAGCGTCTGGTGTTGATAATGGCCCACCTTTTCCTTTTCTTGCAACTTGCTGGTTGTCTCTGTCATTCGTTTCTCACCCTTCACCCCAAAATGTGTTTGTCTAAAATGTGCGTTCTTTTGTTCCACTGAGTGGAACTGTGTTTCTTTTTTGAACAAAGAAAAATAAAAAGTACGTTCTTATTCTATCTGGAATTTAGGATTTGGGAAATAGATTTGTCAGATATTCTGACAATATTTTTTGTTTTTCTGCATAAAGTGTCCTTGTTCGATGTTTCCTTAGGGTCAGCTGTTGCTCGCTCCGGAATGCATCAGTTGAATCTGCGGATGGACCGAGAGATGAATGTTCGGATATACGGTCGCCCAATGCGCTCGGGCGCGTTGGCATTCATGCGGATAGCTGCGCTCGAACACTTCGTACGTCATGTAGACATCGCTGCCAACGCATTGGCTTTGTTTGAAGCCTTTTCCGATCATCGATGCTAGGTACTTTGCCGTTTGTTTTTCAATTTGCCGGCAATCGACCGGATTCATCGGATTCAGTGTGGTTGTGTTCTCCTGCAGCATCCCTTTGCCGCTCAGATGGATCGAGAGCTCCCAGCTTCCTCGATCGATGGTCGGGACGGCTCGGATGCGAATGTCTTGAACATTCACGGAGAGTTTGCCTTTTCTGCCCTTTGGTTTGAAGGTAAATGTGTTGTTTCTAAAGTCGCCGTTCATCATTAAAATACCCAAGGTGCGTTCTGAGTTCATCATCCCCACCATTTGTTCATCCGTAAAAAGTGCGGATCCGATAATCTTCGTCACTTGTTCACGCGGATCATAGGAATCTCGGCGTAACTTGATCACCGGAATCGCGATCGGTTTGTTTGGTCCTGTTTTCATCAGACTGACGTCACGGATGGTCGTGATCAGATTCAAGTGCTTCTCTTCTTCTTTTAAAAGGGAAATGGACGAGGTCTTTTCGAGAACGGATTCGTAGTTCAAGATTTTCGGCATGTCTTCGCGGGTGACAAAAAGAAGGGTGCGCTGACGGATTTCTTGTGTGCGTTGGCAGTAGTCGATCACCTCGCGCAGGCGGTGATTGGCCATCCGCTCGCTGATGATCAGGACCGCATTATGCGAGAGATACACACGCCGTGACATGCGTTTAGCGATTTTATTTACGGCATCGCCGATCGACTGACCGCTTTCCGTGGCAATAAACGACTGATTAGCGCCGCCAGCGCCTTTGGATTGACTTTGGCTGCCGCCACTTTGTCCGCTGCCCTGAGGTAAAAAGACCTGCAGTGAAACAAGCGGGTGCTCATCTTCTGTCAGATCGACACCAATACCCATGACGAGTGCCAGGTCCTCGAGTTCATTACTGTCCCTGCATCCGTTTAACGGCAGTGCAAACAAACTGATGGTCATGATGAACAGCATTATTTTTTTCACCGGAATCACTCCTTCCATCTGCGGTATTTATTCCAGGTCTTTCCGGTCAAGTGTGGCCGAATGGTCTGATGCTGCAAGCGCCTACGGATGATGCTGTCACCTGCTCCGTGTTTCTTAAACGGCGCGAGTGGTTCAAGATAAGGAAGCCCGAATGAGCGTAATGAGGCCAGATGAACAATGATGGCAATCACGGACAGGACCACGCCAATCAAACCAAACACACCGGCAATGATCATAAGTGGAAAACGGAGAATGCGCACGGAGATCGATAGTTCGTAATGCGGAATCATGAACGAGGCGATTGCCGTGATCGAAACAATAATCACCATCGCCGGCGAGACGAGGCTGGCTTGGATCGCCGCTTGCCCGATCACGAGGGCACCGACAATGCTGATCGCCTGCCCCACTTGGCGCGGCAGGCGGACGCCGGCTTCACGCAGCCCTTCGAAGGTGATTTCCATAACCAGGGCCTCAACAAGCGCAGGAAACGGCACTTGTTCGCGCATTGAGGTCATCGCCATAATCAACGTTGTCGGAATCATCTCTTGATGGAAGGTGACGATCGCGATATAAAACGCCGGCGCGAGCAGCGCGATCAGTAGGAAACCAAAACGGAGCATACGTAATAGACTGCTGATCATGTAGCCAACATAATAGTCCTCCGGTGATTGCATAAAAGCGAAAAAGGTTGTCGGCAGAATCAAGGTGTTCGGACTGCCCTCAAAGATCAGGCTGCACTTCCCGTCAAGAAGTGACGCGCAGACGACATCCGGTCGTTCGGTCGTCAGGATTTGCGGAAACACGCTGCGCTGATTGTCTTGAATTTGTTCTTGCACCATGCCGCCGTCCCAGACGCCGTCAATATGGATGCCGTTGATTCGTTTCTTGACTTCTTTCAGCAGCTCGGGATCGCAAAGTCCGTCGATGTAGAGTAAGGCGACCTGAGTGCGCGAGTAATCACCGATGACCAGTGTTTTCAATTTCAGACGTGGGGTACGGATACGCTTGCGCAGCAGGGTGACGTTAACTTGCATCGATTCGACAAAGCCTTCCTTTGCACCGCGAATCACCGGCTCGGTCTGGGTATCTTCAACAGCACGTGTCGCCCATTTGCTCATGCCTAGGGACAGTGCCGTATTGATGCCCTCGGCAAACAGGACCGGTTTGCCATCAGCGATATTTATGAACACATCATTGAACGTGTGAATTTTCTTCGTATCGGTGATCGCTACCGATTGTTCCAGCGCTTTAAGTCCATCAAGCGGCCGATTGCTCGATTGAAGCCCCTTCATGACATGTTCGTTGATTTCCTCGACGTTGGCTGTCCCGCCGAGATAAGCGATCAGCATATTGTTTTCCACGCTATTTTTCGTTGCAAACGAACGAATGATCAGATCGGCGCATGCGTGATATGCGTGTTCAAGGATCTGTTTATTTTTTTTCACACTGGCACTCACTTTTTTCGTTCCTTCTTCATCGACCAGTACCTCTTGCCAAGGCTTCCTGCGCTGTTTTCGCATCTTGCGCATCCATTGGAACATGCACAATCCCTCCCTTGCGTTACGATTGCATACGTGTTTTACCTTTCGCTTTCCGGAAAATGAGCAGAAAAATGACGAGTAGCAGCGGAATCACAAGATTGCCGGCCACACTGCACAGGTATAAAACCAATCGTCCCTCATGCTGCAGACTTTCGTTTGTCGGAAATAAAGCCAGCACGATGAGAAAAAAGACGACCGTGACTGGTATTGAGGTTTTCCGGTACCTCATCCCGCGGCCCGTTTGCGCGACTGCCAGATTCAGAATGAAGAGCAGACTGGCAACTTTCACAAAAATGCCGAGCAGCCAGACAATCATAAAAAGCACCGAACTGCGTTCCAAAATCCCGGTAATTTGCACGTAGCGTTCCACCATATCGAACGGATAGAGATATTGCACTGTTGCATCACCGAGAAAAGAGATCACCACCGCAAAAATGATCAAGAGCGCGACTGTGGTCGCCAAAACAAACCAACAGCCACTGACGAACATCTTTTTCGCCGGCACATCTACAGCCGGCATGTAAAACGCACACCAGATGAATTGACTGAACCAAACAATCGGGGCCAGCGTGCCCTGCAGCGGAGCGAGTAAGCCGTGATCAAGCAGCGGCAGCAGCCGGTACGGCGAAAGCTCAGGAATGATCAAAATACAGATCAGCAGATGAATCCCAAGAATGAGCGGCGCAAAGAGTACCGCGCAGCGCACCAAGACTTCGATGCCCTGGCGAATCGCATACAAAACAACGGCCAGCAGTAAACCGATCAGAATGAAAGGCGGCATGTACAAATAAAAGTTGATCGACAAGTACATTTGGTACTCGCGTGTGATATACACCCCTTGAAGTACCAAGCACAGGATCAAAAGAAGCGCGCAGCCAGTGCCGATAACGCGCCCCATCCGCTGCTGCAAAATTTCAATAATGGTCTGCTGCGGATAACAATGATAAAGATAGGACACAACCGCCACTGCCACATAACCACTGAGTGAACCGACAATCAGCGGCAGCCACAGATTCTGCTCCGCAGCTTGGTAAAGAACCAGTGGCATCGTCAACACACCGGTCGTAATGATCCCCACAAAAATCGGCAGATAGAATTGAAAGACCGAGATTCTTTCCGATTGAATCATTCACCCACAACCTTCTAAAAAAGTTTACCCTAGCGCGTCAAGAAACCCGATTAAATGCCTCTCCGATCGCGAAAAATGCCGACGGACCAATCCGCGAATTAAGACCAATACACACTAAACAAGCGTGAAAAAACGCCGGACGATCGGCAGCCAAAATGAAAGGCATGATGGCACTGATCATAAAAAAATGCCGATGCCAGAATTTAGGCCCGTACTGATGGAATGACTGCTGGAATGACTGCGCGTTCAAAATGACCTATTTATTAATATGTTCTGATCAGATGGATTTTATTTTAGGAATGGGGAGCGGATTATGATCGGAATTCGTTTTTGATTTTTGTGAAGGCACTATCACTTGGTGAGGGGAGGGTTTCGGTTCTACTTTTAAAGGGTCTTTTTTCGGCTGCAACTCGGATCCCCGAGTTGCTTCACTCCCTATAAATGGAAAGGCCGAGCTCAGTCGCTCGGCCTTCATTTTCATTCTTTTAGTTTGCGGGAACAGATTCAAGGGTCTTTTTCAATTCGTCTTGATTGATTTTTTTTGGTGCTTCTCCATTGATGCTGATCAACGCGGTCGGTACCGAAGTTGCATTGAAGTCGATCGCTTCTTTGGCAATCGTCAAGCTGTAATCTGTATTTTCCGGATGTGCTTCGAATCCGTATTTTTCTTTAAGGTAATTTTTCAGTTCGTCATCGGATAATTTCTTCCATTCAGGCTGATCTTTGAACAGTTCCAGAATGATCGGATTGGTTTTCGCTTGATCGTTGTAATCCAGAAACAGATGAATGAGGTTACCTTTGAGCAGGCCGATTTTTGGCTTGTCGAAGAATTTCAGTACGAGTTCAAGCTGTTTGTTCTCAAAGTACGGAGTCAGGTCGTTGTTCGTGAAAAACGCAGCGCAATGTGGGCAAGCCAAGTTGGTGAACACGGTCAATTTGATCGGTGCTGCCGGATTGCCGAAATGAAATCCGGTGTCGGAGAGTTGTGTCATGGATGATTCCCCCTTATTGTTTGTTATTCTTTATCATACTTCCTCGATTTTTGGCTATCTTCTAATCTCATGCTTATAGTACTGAGATGAGTTTCGCTTTAACTCTCGCGGATTTCGCTTTAACTTCTCGGGATTTTGCTTTAACTTCTCGGGCTTTCTCTGTACCGATTCTTCTTCGATTAAAAAGATCGCAGATGTGTGCTCTGCGATCTTTTTTTATTCTGCTGCTTTGAGTGCGAACATCATTTCTGCTTCGCAGGCGATTTCGCCGTCGACGCTGGCGGTGCCTTTGGCTTTGGCGAATCCGCTGCGGAATCGGAGGATTTCTGCTTCCAGTTTGAGTTGGTCTCCGGGCCGTACTTGGCGCTTGAAGCGGCACTTGTCGATTCCGGCGTACAGGGTCAGCATGTTTTCTTGTTTGCCTTTGCTGAGGACGGCGATGCCGCTGACTTGTGCGAGTGCTTCAACGATGAGGACGCCGGGCATGACCGGATAATCAGGAAAATGGCCTTGGAAGAATGGTTCGTTTACGGTTACGTTTTTAATACCGACCGCTTTCTTCCCGTCTTCGACTTCGAGCACTTTGTCAACGAGCAGGAATGGATAACGGTGTGGCAAAATCTTTTTTATCTCATCAATGGTTAGCATAGGATGGCGCAGCTGCGCCTCTCCCCCTTTCGCTCAATCGGTTCGGAAGAAATCAAAAATATGCTGCCACGTGTCCGGATTGAAAACGGCGAACGGGTTGCGGTGCCCGAGCCCGCCGTAACCGAGCATTGCTCCGACAACCAGAGCAATGCAGCAAAGTGAAATCAAAGCAATCAAGCGCTGCCAAATTGGGAAACGGCGCTTTTTATAAGCGAAAAACGGATTATACAGCGGCTTTTGTTCTTCAGTCGGACGTTTCTTCTCCGTTTTGCGTTCTGCTTTTTGTGCAGCCTTGCGCTGATGCCGGGCAGCTTTTCTCGTTTCCGGTGGATTGGTTTTATTTTTATTATGTAGCTTTTCATTTGGTTCCATGCTTAATTCCTCGCTTAGCGCAGCAGACCGTTGACCAATCCGGCCATCTGGTCGCCGATGGTCACGGATCGCGCGTTCAGCTGGTAGTTGTGCTGCAAATTAATGAGATCGGCCATTTCTTTGGTCAGATCAACATTGGAATTTTCCAAGCTGCCTTGGGTAACACTGCCTGCGGCCGGCTGAACAACTTGGTTGAGGCCAATGCCAAGCGTCGCCAAATTCGGCAGGGCGTATTGGTTATTGCCGCTGCTCTCGAGAAGCTGCGGGCGGTTAATCGTTACGATGCCTAGTTGGCCGGCATTAACGGTTGTGCCGTTGTTCAAGGTGACATTGATTTGTCCGGCTTGATTGATCCGAATGTCCCGGTAATGGGCTGGGATCGTCATGGGCCGACCGCCTGCGTCAAGCACAGCCGCGCCGCTTTTCGTCAGAAGCCGCAGCTGGTTCGCATTGCCTGGATCGGGCTGAGTGTTAAAGGCACCGTCACGTGTGTAGGCGGTTGCGCCGCCTCCGTCAACGGTAAAGAATTGGTGCGCGTCCGTTAAAGCAAGGTCAAGCGGATTGCCGGTTTCTTTAATCGCTCCTGCGGACAAATCCAGCGATGTGTCGCCGACCTTAACGCCGGAACCGCTGCGAATGCCGTTCGGCGTCAGTCGATTTGCCGTATCGGTTTGGTCCTGATCGGCCGGATTCAAATTGTCGATTTGCTGAAAAAGAAGATCGACAAATTTGGCATCGCGGCTTTTGTATCCGTTTGTTCCGACATTCGCCATATTATTGGCCACGGTATCCAGTTGCTGCTGGATCTGTCCCAGCGAGACCCCTGAAGCCATCATTTGCTGCTGCACGCGACTCACCCGCCTTTATCGATTAGTTCACGCGGCCAATTTGATTGACCGCTTTATCCAGTGTACCGTCAATGATTTGCAGCACTTTCTGGTTTGCTTCAAAGGATCGGTAGGCTTCCATCATGTCTGTTACGGTCTGATCGGCCTGTACATTCGACCCTTCAATGAATCCTTGATTCACATTATAGTTGATCTGAACGTTCGCTTCGGCTTGCGGCAAGTTGCCGTTCGTGCTGCGGAACAGCCCGGCGCCTTCCTTGACCAGCTGATTGGTATCGGCCGCATAGCTGACGCCAATTTGTCCGTAGTTATTGCCGCCGGCTTGAATCGTTCCGTCGGCTGCAACTTGAAAATCATCGGACGGTAGCTGGATCGGTTGTCCGGCGGAACTGAGCACTTGATTTCCGGAGCTGTCGGTCAGATAACCTTCCGGGCTCAAGGTAAAGTGCCCGTTACGCGTGTAGCGCAGATCGCCGCCGGTTGTGCGCACATTGAACAGCAGGGCACCTTCCTGCGCGCCGGTCTGCGGATTGACGGGTAGGCTTGATGTGATCAGTGCCACATCGGTCGCTTTTCCGGTTTCCGTCACCGTTCCTTGTGTAAAGTCCGGGTTCATCTCGTCCTGATAGACGCCGGTTGCCAGTGAACCCACTTCACGGTTGGTTTCATTGTCCCCGCCGAGCCGCTCGATCAACTGCTCCGGAAAGGTCCTCAAGCTGCTTCGATCACTTTTATAGCCCGGGGTGTCAAGATTGTTCAAGTTGTTCGATAATGTTTGCTGCCGTCTTTGCTGCGCAATCATTCCGGCTGCTGAAGTGTAGATGCCTCGAATCACGATCATTCACCTGCCCCGTTTTAGTTTTCGAATCCGACTTTTCGTAGCCCGGTGCAGCGGGTGCCGTACCTTTTTCGATGGGCTTGTCCGCATCTTGGGCTACACGAAAGCGCAGAGCAGTTAATTTGCTTTGCGCTTCGGCAGTTTATCCAGATGTTCCAGCATTTTGCCGGCGCCTTCAACGACGCAGGTCATCGGATTGTCTGCGACAACAACCGGTACTTTCAATTGGCTTGCAAGCAATTGATCGATTCCGTGCAGCTGCGCACCACCGCCGGTCATGATCACGCCGCGGTCAATGATGTCTGCGGAGAGTTCCGGCGGTGTTTGTTCGAGTACGGCTTTTGCCGAACTAACGATCACATTTACCGAATCCGACAGGGCTGCTTCAATTTCGTTGGAGTGCACCGTCAGTGTTTTCGGCAGCCCTGTGACCATATCGCGTCCGCGGATGTCCATGCTTTCATCACGCGAATTCTTGTAAACCGTGCCGACGGTAATCTTGATTTGTTCGGCCGTGCGTTCACCAATCAACAATTTGTACTTCTTTTTAATGAAGCTTAAAATTTCGCGATCGAAGGTATCGCCTGCCAATTTGATCGACTGAGAGGTGACAATGTTGCCCATTGAAAGTACGGCGATGTCGGTTGTCCCGCCGCCAATGTCAATGACCATGTTGCCGCTTGGCTGAAAAATATCCATGCCGGCGCCAACTGCGGCGACCTTAGGTTCTTCTTCCAAATAAACTTGCTTTCCACCGCTTCGTTCTGCTGCCTGGCGAATCGCCTTTTGTTCCACCGATGTAATATGTGTCGGTGTACAGATTAGGATTCTTGGCTTTTTTAAGAAGCCTTTTACATTTATTTTATCAATGAAGTGCGTGAGCATGAGTTCGGTTACTTCAAAGTCTGCAATAACTCCATCACGTAGCGGCCGTGTGGCGATGATATTTCCCGGCGTACGACCAACCATCCGTCTTGCTTCCTCACCGACTGCGAGCACTTGCTTTGTGTCTGTATCCATTGCGATAACTGAAGGTTCATTCAGTACGACGCCCTGTCCTTTTACGTAGATCAGTACATTGGCTGTTCCGAGATCAATTCCGATATCTCTTGAAAACACGCTTAATCCTCCCTGTCGCATAAATATTCGCCGTTCTGCCGGAATATTTATCAATCATTATTCCATTTTATCATAAATTCAAACAAAACAGGGAGTATGTCGAAAAATAAACGAATGCGTCGATTATGTTCGCGCGCTTCTGATGGCCTCAGTGCTGAACCGCTTTTTCTTCCGTATCTCTTTGATACTTCAGACGCGTCGCTTCCCCTCCTCGAAGATGGCGGATTGACTTGTGATAGTCGAGTACATTTTTGACTGCGTTGGCAAGTTCCGGATTAATACTGGGCAGCCGCTCCGTTAGGTCTTTGTGTACGGTACTTTTCGAAACGCCAAATTCCTTGGCGATGACTCGAACCGTCTTCTTTGTCTCCACGATATGCTTTCCAATCTTGATCGTACGCTCTTTGATGTAATCGTGCACACCACTCGCCTCCTGTATTCTAAAGATGCGAAATGAGACAATCTTTGGAGAAACGGAACTCAAGTAACGCATCATGCTCGTTCCAAGCCCGCCGCGCTCACCTCGAAACCCCGTATGTGAGTTTGTAACATCTTATTAAACGAATTCCGGTTATATGCCAAAAAGTCAATAGGGACAAGGGTTCACAGGGAAAACTAAGCGGAGTGCATCGCAGGGAACACACGCACAAGCGCGTTCTTTTTCTAATGAGGGAAAATCTCAAATAAGAAGAGAAAAAATCAGCTGAATCGAAATGTATTGCCGAGAACGATGAATGAGCCTGCGGTAGTTCGTGAAAGTGATAAATGAGTCTGCGGCAGTTCATGAAAACGATTAATGAGTCTGCGGTAGTTTGTGAAAAGGCAAATGAGTCTGGGGCAGTTCATGAAAGCGGTATCAAATATGGTGAGCGCGTCCCAAGTTCTACTTTGGGGCGCGCTGATTTGATTCGGGCATTTTTATTTTAGGTGAACCATGGAGGATGGGGGAATTTTCTTGAGGAAAATTCCATCTGACTTTGAATTTTTGACCAGATGGGTTTCGCTTTCGGATTTTGCTTTAACTTTTGAGGGTTTCGCTTTAACTTTTTGGCATTTCGCTTTAACTTCGGGGTTTCGCTTTAACTTCTTTGATTGGGTCTAGCGAGTGCTTCGTCTTGGTATCGTTCTTTTATAGAGTTCAACGTGTTGTGCGATGCGTTCGAGTGGCGGTGCTTTATAGTAGATTCCGCTGCCAGTTCCGGATCCTGCTTTTTCTAAGTTCATTTTTCTTAGTAGATTGGACATGGTCATGCTTGATTCGATCTTTAAAAATGCGCGACATTGGGCGTTGCTCATGGTTCGGCCGAGCAGCAGGAAGTAGTCAAGAATCATGGGTTCGTGGGCAGTCTTGGATTTGCCGTTGCAGCTTGGGCAATGCCAGCCGGCGTAGATGCACTGCATGGTGAATCGGTGACAGCTCGGGCATTGGACGCCGCGCAACAGTTCGGAAGGATAAATGGATAATTTTTCTAGGACGTCGGTGAAGGGATCGGTGTGGTCTTGGCGCAATTGTTCTTCAATTTTTTGTAGGATCAGGCTGTAGTCGCGGTCGCGGGTGTGCTTTTCCATCATTGCCCGGAGCTTATGCGGCGCTTGTTCGGCGCGGAAGACGTGGTTCTGGACGCGGCGTGATCGTGCCTGATTTTCGATGATCGTGCTCGGGCTGGCGATGACTACGTCAGCTTCGATTGGCAGCGGTGGATTGCCGCAGGCGGCGAGCCATCGCTTGAGCAGCTTGCGATGACGTCCGACTTGAAGCAGCGGATTTGCGAATCCGTCGCGCCGGTCACCGATGCAGCGGATTATCTGTCCGTTCTCACTGTTAAAAATAAGGGTACCGGAATAATTTTTGCATTCGATAATTGAAATGAATGTGGGGGTGAGGATCAGTGTGTCCATCTGGAATCCTTCGGGATGAAGATCGTTAAAAATGCGTGCTTTTTTGCCGAGATCACTTAGGTCGAGGAAATACGCGAGGTTCTGCTGGCCGATGAATCCGCTGCGATAGTTGCCAAGGTCATCCTCAATTCTGCGACGTGCCGGGTGAACGATCGGCAGATGGTTGAGCAGCGCTTGGTCTGCAAGCAGGCGCAGTGGCGGGGTTAACTTTTTGCTAATCACGAGGCAGCTTCCTTTTCATCGAATGGTTATTATTTTCGACGTCGCCCGGCAAACTTCCTGCTGATCAAGTAAAGCAGATGAAATTCGATCAGCATCGCGAGCTCTGCCCAGATTAGATACCACGGCCACGGTCCGAACAAGTTCAGCGCGGACAGTTTCGGTTTGTGCATCAGGTACATGTAATTCGCGTTAAGCAGCCGATTGACAATGAACATGAGCACGGCGTACGCATTCAACCAGGCGGCAGCAAACCAGAGCGCTCGGTAAGTCGGACGGATGCCGGCGACTGCGATCAGGTAGGTGCAGCCAAGGACGGTCGCGCCGTGTGTGGCGAAAAACTGAATGTAGCGCAGATCCGGGAAGGATGCGTTCAAGTCCGGCGTGAGCAATGCTTGAAGTGCGCTCGAGATGCCGACAAAATACAGGATCGCGGCGAGTGGGCGTTTTCGGGTCAGCAGCGCGATTGCGGTGAGCAAGGCCGACAGATCGCTGACTTCGAGCGGCAGTGAATTGCGCAGCGTCCATTTTCCGACAAGCACGGTGCCGATCTGGTAGCCGGTCTCGCCAAGGATTAAGATGGCGGCGAGCCAAAAACGAAGTTTGCTGCGCGCAAAAGAGGCCTGTCTGAATAGAATCAGACCGACCTCAAGTAAGAGAATGATGTATAAAGTGCTGAGATGTTCCATCGAAAATGCAGTCATTTAAGTCACCTCGTTGAAGTCAAAGATGAACTTAGTATGCGCAAGTGTTGATCGATTAAACGATTGGATTTCCAATTGTAATGACGCGCGTGAAAATCGGAACAACGACCTCCGAACTCGTAACGCATCCGCTCAAACCATTAACGATGTGCCTAAAAACCGGCGTGCGTCTCAATCAAGCATCACCGTGCGGCTGCTGTTCGCCGGGCGCGATTGATCGTCTCAGGAAAAAGGCGAGCACGAGCGAGACAATCCCGATCATCAGGGCGACAAAGAAAGCGCGGCTCATGCCGGCAACCATGGCATGCAGCAGTTCGGCCGGTGCTTTCGGATCGGCGGCGGTTGCGAGATAGGCCTTCTGTCCGGCGGCCATGATGCCGACGAACAGCGCGGTGCCGATCCCGCCTGCGACTTGTTGCAGCGTGTTCATGATCGCTGTGCCGTGTGGGTACATCGGTTTCGGTAGCTGGTTCAGGCCGGTCGTTGAAACGGGCATCAGCACCATCGACATGCCGATCAAGAGCGCAGCGTACAAAATAATGACATAGAGCATGCTTTCAGAAACGGTCAATCGCGTCATGAGCAAGACGACGACGCACATGATCAGCAGCCCGGGAATGACGAGCCGGCGCGGGCCGAATTTATCGAACAGTTTGCCCATCACCGGTGACAGCAAACCGTTGATCAGTCCGCCGGGAAGCAGAACCAGCCCTGCGGCGAACGAGGACAGAAGCAACGCCCGCTGCAAATAGAGCGGCAGCAGAATCATCGTTGCGAACAACGTCATCATCACCATAATCATGATTAACGTTGACAATGTATACATTGGGTATTTGAAGGCGCGAAAATCAAGAATTGGATTGTTGATTGCGAGCTGGCGCCAGACAAACAGAACGATGCTGACAAATCCGATCGCCACGACTGTGATCCCGAGCGCACCGCCTTCAGCGCCGGTTCCGGCACCGAAGACAATCCCGCCGAAGCCAGCCGTAGACAAAATCACCGACAGAATGTCTACCTTAGGCTTAGTCACTTCCGAAACGTTCGTCAGATAACGCGCCGCGAACAGAATCGAGAACAGCGCCAGCGGCAGCACGAGGTAAAACAGCCAGCGCCAGGACAGTGACGCGATGATCAAGCCTGAGACGGTCGGTCCGAGTGCCGGGGCAAACATGATGACCAGTCCAATCAATCCCATGGCACCGCCACGCTTTTCCGGCGGATAGATAAACAGAATCGTGTTCATCATGACCGGTAAAATAAGTCCGGATCCGGCGGCTTGAATCATGCGGCCGACGAGCAGCAGTGAAAACGTCGGGGCAAAGCCGCAGATCGCGGTGCCGAACAGGAACAAGGTCATCGCCCCGAGAAACATCTGGCGCGTGGTGAACCAGCCGGTCAAGAGTGCAGTCACCGGCATCAGGATGCCAATCACGAGTAGATAAGCCGTGGTCAGCCATTGAACGGTGGTTTCGTTTACGTGAAAGTAGGTAATCAAATCGGAAAGTGCGATGTTCAGCAGCGTTTCATTTAAAATTGCGACAAACGCGCCGATGATGAGCGCCACAGTAATCGGGCCGCGTTTGACTTCTTGTGTGGTCATTAAAAAACTCCCTGTCTGGTTCATTTATTTTTTCACTCAGAAAAAGAGTCTGACGAAATCCTTGATTCCGTCAGGCTCTTCATGCATGCAGCAGGTTCTATCGTTTAGAAATTGAAGTTGTCCGGATCGGCGCCGAAACGCTTGTCTTCATTTAATGCATCGATCTGTTCAATGTCTTCCGGAGAAAGTTCAAAATCGAAAATGTCGGCATTGCTGATGATATGTGCCTCTTTCGTTGAGCGCGGAATTGTGATGATCTCGCTGTCAACATCCCAGCGCAGCATGACTTGTGCAGCGGTTTTACCGTACTTCTTCCCGATCTCGCTTAGGAGCGGATGATTGATCAGTCCGCCACTGCCGAGCGGCGAGTAGGCTTCAACCGCAATTCCTTCTTTGTAGCAGTAGTTGCGCAGCGGAACTTGGGAAAGCAGCGGGTGCAGTTCGATCTGATTCACGGCCGGTTTGATTTCGGCGCCTTCCATCAGATCTTTAAGATGATGAATATGGAAGTTGCAAACGCCGATCGCACGCACGCGGCCGTCTTTGTACAACTTTTCCATCGCCCGCCATGTTTCCTTGTACTTGCCGGCGGTCGGCCAGTGGATCAGGTACAGGTCAACCGTCTCGATCCCGAGCTTTTTCGTGCTGGTCTCGAATGCTTTCAGCGTCGCGTCGTAGCCTTGGTCGGCATTCCATACCTTGGTGGTGATAAATACATCCTCGCGCTTCACACCCGATTGGCGCAGCGCCTCGCCGACACCCGCCTCGTTGCGGTAGATGGCCGCTGTATCGATCATCGTGTAGCCCGCATTCAGTGCAGAGCGAACCGAGTGAATGACTTCTTCACCATCCTTGACTTTCCAGACGCCAAGTCCGAAACCCGGCATCTCCAAGCCATTATTCAATTGAACCGTATCCTTCAATGAATGAATCAAAATGTCCGACCCCCTTTTGTTCTACCATTTTCTCACATCTTTCCAGCTAAGAAAAGAAATTTACTCACGCAAGTATTGACGAAAAAAACGGTTTGTAAAAGAGGAACGAGGGGAGTCTGCCCGGCCCGCGAATGCGGTCACTGAAAAAGTCATCGATTCTTGCAATGCAGCAAATGAAAGGGGGAAGACATCTGTATTCAGGTGATGTTCTGCTCTTTTTTCATACCATACTAATTTTTTCAGCGCATTCGTTTGAAGTCTTACAAAACCGCAAACTCAGCCTCATTTGCCCAAAACAGAAAAAAGGCACCCGAAGGCACCTTTGTTTACTTTTCTATGCGATTGATTTAACGCTGCGCCGACCAGTACCATGAGCTGTCTTGTTCTTGGTCGTCACCGGTGGTTTTGCCGGTACGGTCCGAAAGTTGTTCAGTCAGATCCATGAACCAGTCGCGGTCTGATGTGATCAGTGCGAGATCGGTCATGCTGCGCAGTTCCTGACCGCCAAGCGGCGACACCGGGAACGGTTTGATTAGGTAGCTGAGTGTTTCGATGACTTTACCCACCGTTGATTCGCGGTCACACGCAACAACATTAATTTTGACGGTGCCGTCTTCGTGGTTGTAGTCGACGACAAAACCGTGCATGAGTTCGCCATTGACCGTTCTGCCTTTGACCCATTCGCCTTTTTTCCAAATCGTTTCATGTTGCATTAACCTTCACCACCGATCCTGTTTTAGTTTATGTGTTATGCATGTCTTCTGAGATTGGTGCAACAGAGCCAGTCGTTCGCTTCATCAGTGAGGCGATCGACCATTGTTCCAGATATTCTTCGAGTCCGCGTTCGGCTCCGGTAAAGGCAAAGTCTACCGCTGAGCGAATGCGATCGAATTCCGGATCGTCCTCGCAACCTGCCGAGCACCAGCTGAGCTTCAGCGCCTCGCAGGCTATAGATTGATAGATTCGTGCCAGTGTGCATGTGCCGGGATCACAGCAGATCCGATAGCCGCCGCCCAGACCTTCCTTCGTTTCGACAAAGCCGCTCTTACGCAGAACACTCATGATCTTGCGAATTCGGGCCGGATGCGTATGCACTTTCCGTGACAGTGACTCACTATTCCAGACTTGCTCGGGATTTCTTGCGAGTACAATCAGACAATGAACCGCAATGGTAAACTGACTATTCATCTTTGATTCCCCTTTTAGGAGATTAGTGTAATTATAATAGATACAGTTTATAAAATCAATTCATTTTCTTGCAGAAACGGTCGATTCCAGTATTTTACTCACGAAATTCAGCGATTATCGGCACCAAAAAATATGTCATAAGCCCTGCCCCGTTTTGCTTCGAATATCTTTTTTTGCACGGG
>NZ_BJMS01000057.1 GCF_006539285.1 Sporolactobacillus inulinus | reverse complement strand
GGGCATGATCCGGGAAAAATGAGGCGAAAACAGTAAGGATTGTGAAATAAAGAACAAATGAATCGGTGAATATAGTATAGTTGAACGAGAAGCATCCATGACGCAAATAATAATGAGATTGGACGATTGGGAGGCGAGATTCGGTCATGGCAAGCCAAACTGTACCGCAGGCGACAGCCGAGCGGCTTCCATTGTATTACCGAACCCTTCAGCAACTGGTTGCGAATGGGAAGACGCGCATCTCATCCTCGAAATTCGGTGAGCTTGTGCAAATCGATTCGACGACGATCCGTAAGGACTTTTCCTATTTTGGTGCACTGGGGAGAAAAGGCTACGGCTACGATACGCAATATTTAATGGATTTTTTAAAAAAGACGCTGTACCAAGATGAACTCAATCGCGTGATCCTGATTGGTGTCGGTCATTTGGGTACGGCGCTGCTCAACCATAATTTTCTAAAGAATAATAATACGCAAATTGTACGCGCTTATGATGTTGATCCGAAAAAGATCGGTACAAAGGTGAGCGGGACAAAAGTATTTGCGATGGATGAACTTGCAGCGAACGACCATCATGAGATTGTCGCCGCAATTCTAACCGTTCCGGCAGCTCAAGCTCAAGAAGCGGCAGAGAAGGCATTGGCCTCAGGAATTCGCGGATTTTTGAACTTTTCGCCAACGACCTTAAACCTTCCTGAGAATGCCTATGTCCGTCATGTCGATATGACGGTTGAACTTCAAGCACTGATCTACTTTCTGAATCATTCAATGGAAACAAAGAATTCTTAAAGATTAAGTGGTAAAATACAAGTGAAACTTGACGACGTGAAACATGAAGCGAGAGTAATGCTTTTATCCGATCAGGTTCAAAGATAAGGTGGAATGAAACGATGATTCAATTAAAATCAGCTAATGAAATTGCTGAGATGAAAAAATCCGGCCAATTGTTGGCCCGCGCACATCAGCACATTAAATCAATGATTCGTCCCGGAACAACAACGTGGGAGATCGAAGAATTCGTGAACGACTTTCTTGAAAAAAACGGCGCTATTGCTGAAGAGAAAGGCTTCGAAGGTTATCAATTTGCGACTTGCGCATCGGTAAATGATGAGATCTGCCATGGCTTCCCAAACAAAAAACCACTGAAAAAAGGCGACATTGTCACGATTGACATGGTGGTTAATCTGAACGGAGCGATGTCTGATTCAGCCTGGAGCTATGCGGTTGGAGAAATCTCCGATGAGGCGCAGCACTTGCTTGAAACAACGGAGAAATCGCTGTATAAGGGCATTGAGCAAGCGGTTGTCGGCAATCGTCTCGGTGATATTGGCTACGCGATTCAAAGCTATGCGGAGGCAGAAGGGCTCAGCGTTGTCCGCGAATTTGTCGGTCATGGCATCGGACCGACGATGCACGAAGACCCGCCCGTTGCCCATTACGGGCGTCCTGGACGCGGTTTGCGTCTACGTGAAGGGATGACCATCACGATCGAGCCAATGCTCAATACCGGAGACTGGCGCGCGAAGGTTGACGCAAACGGTTGGACCGCGCGAACGGTTGACGGTTCCCTATCTGCACAGTACGAACATACACTTGCGATTACGAAGAACGGTCCGGAAATTCTGACCAGCCTTGACGAAGCATAAAAGCGAGCAACTAAAAAAACGGAGTCCCAGATTGGGGCTCCGTTTTTCTCACAGGATAAGAAACATTCATGACCCGCTTGGGGGGCGCGTGTCACCGCCGGAATGAAAATACCCTTGAGATAAAGCGTCTAACTTGTATTTACGTACAAAGTATAAGATTTTTGGTCATGCAAAAGACCGTGCATCAACGCGCAGATGCGAGACGCCGCGGATTCCTGCCTGTCTGAGGAGGCTCGTGGTGCGCCCTAGGCAAGCGAGTAACCGAAGCGACGATTCAGCACCGAAAAGACGCGAACCCATCGCACAGGGCTGGAGTTCAGAGCAGCCAGTGAATCCATCCGGTTGTATCCGGCAGCCGAGCGTTCATCGTAAGCAGGACAACGATCGTGTTCATCGCCGCATGCATGAACATGGTTACCCAAATCCGGCCGGTTTTATGATAGGCATAACAAAGAAAGAAGCCAATCACAAAATAGATAAGCAGATGCGAAAAGTCAAAGTGACCGGCGGCGAAGACTAGCGAACTGATCACAGCGGAAAAAATGAAGCCGATCACCTTTTTTAGGCTTCCGAAGAGAATCTTACGAAAGACGATTTCTTCAAGTATTGGGCCGATGACACTAACGGCGAAAATGAAAAGCGGCGCAGTTTTCGCCATTTTAACGATGTCAGCTGTATGTTCAGAAGACAGCGGCTGACCAAGAATCAGATTGTTGATTAGCGCCGCAGCGATCTGCAACACATAGAGAATGAAGATGCCGCAAATTGCCCAGGCGATGGACTCCCCCCAAGACGCGCGCATGCTCCGCTCCATCCGACGCTCCGGAAGCAGCAGCAGACCGATAATGATGACGGTCGCAAAAAAGACGGCTGTGTACGTATTTATGTATGCAGTACTTTGATGCGAACTCGGAAACCAGGGAAACAGCGGCGAGAGAACACAGGCGAAATAAACAAAAACAACTAGGATGTAGCGTAAAAGCAAGTCCGGACACCTCATATTCTTAAGTATCGTTTCAAAAGTTTGTGGCAATGCTGATGACATGATTTTCACGAAGACTTATTGTCCTATTTTAACATAGCTTCTTTTCTATTTCTTTTTCCCCGTTTTCTCATTTTTTACTGCGCAAATATTTTTAAGGAAAAACTTGCAAATCTATATGGAATTGATTATTATATTAAATGGATTAGCACTCAGGTGCATGGAGTGCTAACAAAGTACTTTACTTAACATTTTTAAGGAGGGTATTTCTACATGTTAAAGCCATTGGGTGATCGTATTGTGATCGAACCACAAGAAAAAGAAGAGAAGACTGCAAGCGGTATCGTACTTCCAGACTCGGCTAAAGAGAAGCCGCAAGAAGGCCGCATCGTTGCTGTTGGTGCCGGCAAGGTATCTGACAAAGGCGAACGCATCGCTTTGGATGTAAAAGAAGGAGAAAAAGTAATCTTTTCAAAATATGCAGGAACAGAAGTAAAATATGACGGCAAGACGTATCTCGTTGTCCGTCAGGACGATGTTCTCGCAGTAATCGGCTGATTGTCTGACAGATTGTACGTTGAAAAGATTTTTTGATCGCATTTACATTAGGAGGGACTATTCACAATGGCAAAAGATATTAAATTTGGTGAAGAAGCGCGCCGCTCAATGCTGCGCGGGGTCGACGTATTGGCTAATGCGGTTAAAGTAACGCTTGGACCGAAAGGCCGCAACGTTGTCCTTGACAAAAAATACGGCTCACCACTGATCACTAATGACGGTGTAACCATTGCAAAAGAAATCGAACTCGAAGATAAATTTGAAAACATGGGTGCACGTCTCGTATCCGAAGTTGCCAGCAAAACAAACGACGTTGCCGGTGACGGTACAACAACCGCTACGGTTCTGGCTCAGTCGATGATTCGCGAAGGCTTGAAGAACGTTGCTTCCGGCGCGAGCCCAATGGGCATCCGCCGCGGGATTGAAAAAGCAACGCAGGCTGCCGTTGAAGGTCTGAAAGAAATTTCAAAACCAATCGAAGGCAAAGCATCGATCGCACAAGTTGCCGCCATCTCTGCTGCTGACGAAAAAGTTGGCGAACTGATTGCCGAAGCGATGGAAAAAGTCGGCAACGACGGCGTAGTAACGCTTGAAGAATCCAAAGGTTTCGCAACGGAACTTGACGTGGTTGAAGGGATGCAATTCGATCGCGGCTACGCTTCCGCATACATGGTGACCGACCAAGACAAGATGGAAGCCGTTCTTGACAACCCATACATCTTGATCACCGACAAGAAGATCTCCAACATTCAGGAAATCCTGCCGGTTCTTGAAAAGGTTGTACAACAAGGCAAACCAATGTTGATCATCGCTGAAGACGTTGAAGGCGAAGCACTGGCAACGCTCGTACTGAACAAACTGCGCGGTACATTCAATGTTGTTGCAGTTAAGGCTCCTGGCTTCGGCGATCGCAGAAAAGCAATGCTCGAAGACATCGCTGTATTGACTGGCGGTCAAGTGATCACGAGCGACCTCGGTCTTGAACTGAAAGAAACAACGGTTGACCAACTTGGAACAGCAGGCAAAGTCATCGTAACGAAAGAAAACACGACGGTTGTTGAAGGCGCAGGCGCACCGGATAAGATCGCCGGCCGTGTCAGCCAAATCAAAGCACAATTGGAAGAAACCACTTCTGATTTCGATAAAGAAAAACTGCAAGAACGGCTGGCTAAATTGTCCGGCGGTGTCGCAGTGATCAAAGTCGGTGCGGCAACCGAAACTGAACTGAAAGAACGCAAACTGCGTATCGAAGACGCATTGAACTCGACACGCGCTGCAGTTCAGGAAGGGATTGTAGCCGGAGGCGGTACAGCACTTGCCAACGTCATCAAGAATGTTAAGGCACTGAAAGCTGAAGGCGATGAACAGACCGGAATCAATATCGTTGTTCGCGCGCTTGAAGAACCAGTACGCCAAATCGGCGAAAACGCCGGCCTCGAAGGCTCGATCATCGTTGAAAAACTGAAGACTCAAGAAGCTGGCATCGGCTTTGACGCTGCCAAAGGCACTTGGGTAAACATGATTGAAAACGGGATTGTCGATCCAACGAAGGTAACGCGTTCTGCACTGCAAAACGCAGCTTCCGTATCCGCAATGCTGCTGACCACTGAAGCAGTCGTTGCCGACAAACCGGAAGAACATGCAGAACCACAAATGCCGGCAGGCGCACCAGGCATGGGCGGCATGGGCGGCATGATGTGATAGAACCTCAATAAATCCCGTTGCAATGGGAATTATGAGTAGATTTTGAAAGCAAAAAAGGCAAAAAAGTAGCAAAAAATCCTCATTTTATTTCAAATGAGGATCATAGAATGATTTTCCGGATACCTCTCAAGAATGCTCCACATTCTGAGAGGTATCTTTTTTCACTTTGTTGGTCCGAGCAAGCATGCCGAGAATGGATGTATAGAAATACAAGTGGGCTGTAGCAGAATAAGTTTTATCAGCAATCTTTATTTTGCTTCCTTTTCCGATCCACCCTGTCCCATATCCAATTTATCCCTGCATAGGAAACGATAAGAACAAGTAATATCATTGATTCATAAGGGCCAAGGTAAGGCAGAAACAAAAATGAAAGCAAGATCACTAAATATGGGATTGTCAAAAATAGAAGCCGTTTTCCTGTGAACCTTTTTTTCAGATCAGCAAGAAATTCATTCATGATTATCGCTTCCTTTCGAATTTCATTATACTCCGGGATGCTGTGTGGATGATTAACCATCTTGCGCGTTTGACAGCTAAAGCGAAGGGGATAACCACAATGAGAGAGTGCGCAAATTCATGAAATCAATCATTAATAAGAGAGTGAAATTAAACAATCGAGTGGTCAAAGTGAGTTAAAGGCAGAAATGGACGAAATTCAATGAACGTGAAGGTTTCATTGAAATGATGGAATTTATGCAAATAGTGACTGGGTATGTATTGAGTGAGAAAGTAGATGTTTTTTTTTGATGAGAGCGGAAAAGATAAAAATCAAGTGCTCTTTTAATGCTGCATTATTACTATACATGTAACGATATTTCTAATATTAATGAGGAATTTAAAAAATATCCCCGAAAGAAATATATTTAGCAGTAATACGCACATCCCCAATGTATGAAATCATAGTGTCATTTTAATCTGTAAAGTAAGTGCCAAAGGCGTCACTTCTGTTCATGAACCTAGCCCACCTTCACGCACGGGAATCTGTCTTAATTTTTTTAGGATTGCTTTGATTTCCTGTTGGTCATGCCCGGTCCGTCGTTGCAGATGTTCGAGACTGATGGTGCGCCCCATGTTTTGATCATTTAGAATGATCTGCCGTAATTTACGTTCAAAGTCAGTGCTCATGTGTATCCCTCTTTATTTATAATACGAGAACATATATTCTTATTATATACCATTTTGGAGAACTTATGTTCGTTCCTCTTGAGGAAAAGGGTAATAATCGGTGAATGATTTAGCTCGACTCGGTTTTTTCTGAATCGGAGACGCATCTACAATTCGAATAAGCACAAGGAGCGCCAATGGATAAGCGATCAGCTGGGCGTGACTAATATTTGTTCGCGAGTGCGTCCCCGCATCAAAAGAGTGCGGCCACGCATGGAATTATGCGGGATTAAGAACAAGAAATGCGGGTTACTGCGCGTTCAACATGCTATGATTGATGCATCAAATGATCAACGGCGGTGATTAATGAATGGGCTTGGGAGACGCTGCCTGATTGGTTTTGGGCGATCTACTATTTTTTATTTGTTGCGAGCATTGTAATGGCGATCGTTTGCTTTCTGCGCAATCGGCGCAGAGGATTAGCATCGGTCGCGTTTATGTTTGCGTTAACGATTCCAGTGGTCAGCGTGCTTGGAAGTATTGGCAGAGCAAACGGAAGGAATGAGTTTGAGCATTTATACAGTCAGCTGCTGCACGGCGCTGTTTGGGCGTACTATGTTACGATTGGGTACGTATTTTTGATCGCATGGTGGATTTTATTGGCTAAAAGTATCATGAAAAAAAGGTGAAAAATTGAGCATGATCCGCGCATCTTTTTGGGGGCATTTCCGGAAGATCATTCATAGCTTCTCTTTGTCCGGACATACTAAGGAGCAAAGAAAGGAGCTGCCGCAGATGAATCAAAAACGGTTTTTCATTCTTGCGCTCGTTCTCTGCCTCTTCTCATGGGGGAGTGTCCCCAGTGCCCAAGCGGATAATTGCCCGCCGGTACAGTATAAAATGCAACGGCTTAGTGAAGGGATCACGTATCCGGTGATCCAATCCGGGATTGAGGATCAGCAAATTGCTGATCAAATCAATCGCGTATTCCGTAAACATGCGGAAAAAGTGAAGAAAACGGACGAAGAGTATAAGAAGCAATATGAACATGATCAATTAATCAGTGCAGCGGGTCCGTACTATGCGCATACGTTGCCATCCGTCCTATTTAACAAAGAATGTTTGCTCAGCGTTTCTTTTGTTGATGAATCGTACACAGGCGGCGCGCACGGCATGCATCATGAAACGGTCTATAATTTTGATACGCGCAGCGGCCGCCGCTTTTTATTAAAGGACGTCATCCGCAGCACGCATGAAGAGAAGCTTGTCAATCGCTATTTGAAACAGCAGATGGAGAAATTGAAAAAGGAAGGGCGGTACGATTTCTTCCTTGATGCATTCAAAGGTGTTGACTTAAAGAAAAGTCAATTCGCTTTTAACGATCACGGAATCGAGATCATTTTTCAGGAATATGAAGTTGCCCCGTATTCGAATGGGATTATCCATCTCAAAGTTCCTTACCATGTGTTCGTTGATCATCAGCAATAAATGTGAAAAAGCCCACATTTATTTCAAAAATTTACCGATATTGACTATTTAGCGGCAATAGCGGTTATGATATAAATGTTCAATGAATTGTGTTTGTTTAACTTCCCCCTGTTAATAGATTTTCTTTTAGACCCTTGCAAAAGAGGGTTTATTTTTTTGCCGTTTCGGGATCGCGTATTAAGCATTTCTTAAGGAACGGACGTTAAGATATGGAGAGTTAATCGATGATTCATTGTTTAACTCTCCCCCTTTTCTATAAGAAAAAATCTTGGCACCTGAGATAATCGGGTGTTCTTTTTTGTCTATGGGAAAGAAAAAACCCGCTTGCGCGAGGTGGCAGGCGGGTGAGGGCGCTTTAGTTTATCGGGACGCGGTGCTTCAGCTGCGGGAAGTCCTCGCGGATCTGATCCACCATACTAAGGTCGAAAGCGGCGGTGACGATTGATTCGGTTTCATCTCCAGTTGCCAGTACGTTGCCCCATGGGTCGACGACGCGACTATGTCCGCCGAGAATCACGCCTTGGTTGTTGCCGACGCAGTTGCAGGAGACAAGGTAGCATTGGTTTTCTACGGCACGAGCAGCATTAAAAAGTTTCCAATGTTCTAGGCGAGCGAGCGGCCAGGCGGAGGTGACTAGGAACATTTTCGCACCCCGGTCAAGCGCTTTGCGGAACTGTTCCGGAAAGCGCAAGTCGTAGCAGGTGGCTAGGCCGACCTTGCCAAATTCCGTTTCCACCGTCACCGGATCTGTGCCGCGAGTCAGCAGTTCGCCTTCTTCAGACCCATAGGTAAACAGATGAATTTTCCGGTAAGCAGCAATTCGCTCACCTTCCCGGTTAAAGAGAAGGCTCGTATTGTAATACTGGCTGCCGCTTTTCTCAACAAAGCTGCCGGCGAACAAATAAGCATGCAATGTTTTAGCTTTTTTCGCATAATGAGCGGCGAAAGCGCCGTCAAGCGGTTCTGCTTCCTCCATATAACGATTAAAGGTATTATAGCCGGTCATCCAGATCTCCGGCAGCAGGATAAAGTCATAGCCGTGCAGATGCTCAAGTTGGGCATCAACTTTTTTCATCCGATCGGCGGCGGTTTCCGAATCGTTGATCTGCACTTGTAGTGAAGCAATTTTCATGACGCGTTCACTCCTTTTCCATTCAAATGATTGATTTAAAATTCAGGCTGAAAAGTTTATGCGCTTTGTACGTCATTAATTATTGCACAGATCTGTGCATGGATACAAAACTTTACCCCATTATAGGAAGTGAGCGCTTGCTGAACATCGCATTCATTGTTAAAATAGGAAAAGTAGTGCATTTTGATGAAAAATAGCGAATAATAGTACCGGAAAGAAAGACTGGAAGCTCCCGCGGCCTCCGGCTTTTTAAATAGTATGGACAATACAAAGCAGTGCTGTCTGTGATTGATAAACAACAGTTGAGGTGGGACAAAAGGATGGGACAAGCAAATAACTTGATTCTTGTCATGGATTTCGGCGGTCAGTACAATCAGCTGATTGCGCGCCGTATTCGCGACTTAGGCGTGTACAGCGAACTGTTTCCGAATACATTGACTGCAGAACAAATTAAAGAGAAAAATCCAAAGGGGATCATTTTCTCCGGCGGACCGAACAGTGTTTATGACGACGGGGCACCGCTGTGCGACCCGGCTATTTTTGATTTGGATATTCCGATTCTTGGGATCTGCTACGGTTTGCAGCTGATCAGCAAGCACTACGGCTCAACGGTTGAACGTGCGACGCGCCGCGAATATGGAAAAGCGGATATCACGGCGAATACCGATAACCCGCTGTTCAAGGGACTTCCGGCAACCCAAACGGTATGGATGAGCCACGGCGACCGTGTCAAGACGCTACCGGAAGGCTTCAAAATCGAAGCAAGCAGCCCATCATGTCCCGTTGCGGCGATGGCAAACCGCGCGAAGAACGTTTACGCTGTTCAGTTCCATCCGGAAGTGCGCCACTCCGTGCATGGCAACGAACTGCTGAGCAATTTCGTTTACGGCATTTGCGGCGCAGAAAAAAGCTGGTCGATGGAACACTTTATCGATCAGCAAGTGGAAAAGATCCAAGCCACCGTCGGCGATCAAAAAGTCATTTGTGCATTGAGCGGCGGAGTCGATTCATCGGTTGCTGCAGCGCTTGTGCACAAAGCAATCGGCGATCAGCTGACCTGCATTTTTGTCGATCACGGTCTGCTCCGCAAAGGCGAAGCAGAAGGCGTTGTCGACACATTCCAAAACCGTTTTCATATGAACTTCATTCATGTCGATGCCAAGAAACGCTTCCTCGATAAGCTGGAAGGCGTCAGCGATCCGGAAAAGAAGCGCAAGATCATTGGCAATGAATTTATCTATCTGTTCCAAGATGAAGCGAACAAGCTCAAGGACATTTCCTTCCTTGTACAAGGCACGCTCTACACCGACGTTGTCGAAAGCGGCGCCGGCGGCTCATCGCAGAACATTAAATCGCACCACAACGTCGGCGGACTTCCGGAAGACATGAAGTTCAAGCTGATCGAACCGCTGAACACGCTGTTCAAAGATGAAGTGCGCGCACTGGGTACGGAACTCGGACTTGCCGACGACATCGTCTGGCGCCAGCCGTTCCCAGGACCGGGCCTCGGCATCCGCGTTCTCGGCGCCATCGACGAAGAAAAACTCGAACTCGTGCGCGAATCCGACGCGATTCTGCGCGAAGAAATCAAAAAAGCCGGCCTCGACCGCGACATTTGGCAATACTTCACCGTCCTGCCGAACATTCAGAGCGTCGGCGTCATGGGCGATGGCCGCACCTACGATCACTGCATCGCGATCCGCGCCGTCACCTCAATCGACGGTATGACCTCCGACTGGGCACGCATCCCATGGGACGTGCTCGAGAAGATCTCAACCCGAATCATCAACGAGGTTGAACACGTCAACCGTATCGTGTACGACGTCACCTCCAAGCCGCCGGCAACAATTGAGTGGGAATAAAGTAGATACCTCGTTTGGTGTCGAAACGTTGATTTAACAGCACTTTTAGCAAAGGTAAAATGGATAAAAACATTTAAATTGATAAGGATCTCCGCCAAAATTCCGCCAAGGATCGGAGTCAGAGAATCGTATCAGTTCAAGGTTCGGAAGGTATATTTTGAAGAATATGCCTTCTTTTTTTGTCTTATTTTCCGCCAAGTCATTCTGTTTCGAAAGGTACCCTTACTGTGCTACGAATTTTAATCAATCCTGTGCTGAGATGAGAAATCATTTCAGCCTTTTTATTTCAAGTTTTTGGCGTTGGAAGGGATGTGCTTTCACCAAAGCATCTCGTTCTTTTCCCGACAAAATTTAAGTTTGAATCAGCGTATTAATCAAAACAAAATTATTTACAGAAAGGAAAATGATTTATGGAACTGAAACACATTATTCCAAACGTTGAAAAGACATTTGGAAACCTCGAATATGCTGGAGAAGGCAATGTAGAACAGCGCCGGGTTAATGGTCGCACGATGATCCTTTCCCGCAGCTACAATTTGTATTCCGACATCCAGCGAGCGGACGATATCGTTTTGGTGTTACCACCGGAAGCGGGTGAAAAGCATTTTGAAGTAGAAGACAAGGTGAAATTGATCAATCCTCGAATTACCGCAGAGGGTTATAATATTGGTGCTCGTGGTTTTACAAATTATATTCTGCATGCAGACGATATGGTGAAAGCATAAGGAGGGCAAAAAATGAGATTAGCCGAAGGCATTGTGATTGATAAGGACAAGACATTTGGCGCGCTGAAGTTCTCCGCACTCCGCCGTGAAGTGCGCGTGAATAATGAGGACGGCACAGTCAGTGACGAAATCAGGGAACGCACCTATGACCTAAAATCCCGTGGACAAGGGCAGATGATACAGGTCAGTATTCCGGCCGCCATCCCGTTAAAAGATTATGACTATAATGCCGAAGTGGAACTGATCAACCCGGTAGCGGATACAGTAGCGACTGCCACATTTTTGGGAGCGGATGTGGACTGGTATATCAAGGCCGAGGACATAGCGCTGAAAAATAAACAAGCCGTCCCCCATCCGCAGCCACAAACTAAAGGAAAGTAATGCCATTTCATTTTCCGGAAAGGATCATTTATGAAACATTTCATCTATAAAGGAAAAAGGATTCGAGCGGGTGATCAACATCTTGTCTTTCGATTTGCTGCTACCTCACTCGTTCTTGTTTTCCTATTCGTGTTGCTGGCCTTTCATGGGAAGCGGCTCATGCTAATGGACTGGAAGAAGGTACGACTTTTGCATGAAGGCAGCTTGCAGTTTGCTATCACGCCCTATCTCATGTTCAGTGTCAGTGTAGCTGCAGGAATAAGCATGCTTGTGGCCGGCCTTTATTACCACTTTCATCGAGGTAGAGTGAAACAGCTCGTGCACCGCCAAAAGCTAGCCAAAATGATCCTAGAAAATAAATGGTATGAATCCGAACAGGTGCAACATGACGGGCTCTTTAAAGACCTACCATCCGGCAGGCCAAAGGAGAGAATCCGCCATTTCCCAAAGATGTATTACCGGCTCAAAGATGGACTGATTCACATCCACGTAGAAATTACGTTGGGTAAATATCAGGATCAGCTCCTGCACTTGGAAAAGAAGCTGGAAAGTGGCTTGTACTGTGAACTGGTGGACAAAGAGCTCAAGGATTCTTATCTAGAATATACCCTGCTCTATGATACGATTGCGAATCGTATTTCCATTGAAGAAGTCACTGCTAAAGACGGGCGCTTAAAGCTGATGAAGTCTGTTTATTGGGAGTATGATAAGTTACCTCATATGCTCATTGCTGGGGGAACAGGCGGAGGAAAAACCTACTTCATCTTCTCACTCATTGAAGCCTTAGCGCGCACAAACGCCATGCTTTATGTCCTTGACCCAAAAAATTCGGATCTTGCTGATCTTTCTGAAGTCATGCCGAATGTCCATCATCAGAAAGAAGACATGATGGCCTGTCTGAACCAGTTTTATGACAGTATGATGGAACGCAGTGAAGCCATGAAACAGATGACTGGCTACAAGACCGGAGAGAACTATGCTTATCTGGGATTGCCCGCTCACTTCCTCATCTTTGATGAATACGTGGCGTTCATGGAAATGCTTGGGAAAGAGAGTTCTGTTGTTTTAACCAAGTTGAAACGGATCGTCATGCTTGGGAGACAGGCCGGGTACTTCCTGATCCTTGCCTGCCAGCGTCCAGACGCTAAATTTTTAGGCGATGGGATTCGTGACCAATTCAACTTCCGTGTGGCCTTGGGACGCATGTCGGAAATGGGCTACAGCATGATGTTTGGTGAGGTGGAAAAGGATTTTTTCCTAAAACAAATCAAAGGGCGAGGTTATGTGGATACAGGGACAAGTGTCATCTCAGAGTTTTATACCCCTTTAGTCCCTAAAGGACACAATTTTATAAAAGAGATTGGAACACTGATAAGAAGCAGGCAGGACGGACAGGCGGCGTGCGAAGCGAAAGCCGAAGGGACGGACTAGCCTGCTGCTGGTGTGGCGTCAGCCACGCCAGCGATTTAGCCCCCCGTATCTAACAGGGGGGCACAAATACAATAAAAAACAGTTTCAAAATCCAGTAAACACCCTATTCTGTCTAGGTTTCTGGAATTTTTGGAGGATGTCAACTATGCCCCTTTCAGTTGACATCCTCTTTTTGATTGGAGGGTAATCATTGAGCGAAAATGATTTATGGGTACAACATCTGAAGGAAAAGCGGCTTTCATACGGCCTTTCACAAAATCGCCTGGCGGTTGTTGCCGGAATGACCAGACAGTATCTCAACGATATTGAAAACAGCAGGGCTTCCCCATCGGATGACATCAAAACGGCGTTACTAAAAGCATTGGAACGGCTCAATCCCGATGCACCACTTGAGATGCTGTTTGACTATGTGCGGATACGATTCCCAACCACGGATGTGAAGCATGTCATTGAAGACATTCTGCTTTTGAAAATGAACTACATGCTTCATGAAGACTATGGCTTCTATTCCTACACGGAACATTACGCTTTGGGAGATATTTTTGTGATGGTCTCTCCTGATGAACAAAAAGGTGTGCTGCTGGAACTGAAAGGACGAGGCTGCCGCCAGTTTGAGGGATTCCTTTTAGCCCAACACCGAAGCTGGACCGACTTTTTCATGGATGCCATCTGCGAGGGCGGTGTATTCAAGAGGCTGGACTTAGCGATCAATGACAAGGCAGACATTTTGGATATTCCGCAGCTGACGGAAAAATGCCGACATGAAGAATGTATTTCTGTGTTTCGCAGCTTTAAAAGTTACCGTAGCGGCGAGCTCATCCGCCGAGAGGAAAAGGAAGCCATGGGGCACACGCTCTATATCGGTTCTCTAAAAAGTGAAATCTATTTCTGCCTTTATGAAAAGGACTACGAGCAGTATGCAAAGAGTGACATCCCTATCGACGAAGCCGAAGTCAAAAACCGATTTGAAATCCGCCTGAAAAACGAACGTGCCGATCACGCCATCCTTGACCTGATGGCTTACCACGATGCGGAGCGTACGGCTTTTTCCATCATCAACCGTTACCTGCGTTTTGTGGATAAAGTGGAAAATAAGCGACGCAGCACATGGAAAATGAACGAAAACTGGGCCTGGTTTATCGGAAAAAACCGGGAGAAATTGAAATTAACCACCCAACCGGAGCCGTATTCTTTTGACCGGACCTTAGGCTGGTTACAGCGACAGGTGGCCCCGACATTAAAAGTGGCGCTTTGGCTCGACCAGATCAAAGATACTACCGTCATTGATGACATGATCCGGCATGCCAAGCTCACGAAACGCCACGAAAAAATAGTCCAGCAGCAGGCCGATGCTGCCGAACAGATGGTCACGAATCATCATCGGCAAAAATGATCTTTAAACAATGCATCAACGAAATTTTAATCACAAATTGGATGTATAAAAGGAGAAATCGCTCATGAATTTTGGACGGAATTTATACACTTGGTTTTTAAATAATGCTCAGTCTCTCGTCTTGATGGCGATTGTGGTCATCGGGCTTTATCTCGGTTTTAAACGGGAATTTTCCAAGCTGATTGGTTTTCTAGTGATTGCTTTGATTGCCGTGGGATTAGTCTTCAATGCGGCAGGTGTCAAAGATGTCTTACTGAATCTGTTTAACAGAGTCGTGGGTGCGTAACTTTAACACCTGTTCTTTTGGCATGTATAAGGGCTTTTCTTATGCATGCCAAAAAACAGGTACGTCAAACGGTAGTGCGACAGGGAAATGCACTTTTATCTAAATAAATTTAATGGGTAGCCATTGCGCAGTCGAAAACCACTGCTTTTTTTGTATCTATTTTTAGGAAAAGGAAGTGATATATAGATGGAAATGAAAGTCTATATAGCCAATCTTGGCAAGTACAATGAGGGCGAATTAGTCGGTGCATGGTTCACTCCACCCGTTGACTTTGAGGAGGTCAAGGAGCGTATCGGATTGAATCATGAATATGAAGAATATGCCATCCACGATTACGAATTGCCCTTTGATATTGATGAATACACGCCCATTGAGGAAATCAACCGTCTGTGTTCTCTAGCGAAGGAATTAGAAGGAACACCGATTGAGGAGGAAATGAGAGAAATCCAGAACGCCTTTTTTGGCAGTTTTGAAGAAATGGTGGAGCATAAGGATGACATCATCTGTTATCCCGATTGTGATGATATGGAGAATGTGGCCCGTTACCTATTGGAAGAGTCAGGTACCCTTGGTGAAGTCCCTTCTCATTTGCAAAACTATATTGACTATGAAGCTTATGGACGGGATTTGGAGTTGGAAGGAAATTTTCTCGTCACTTCCCACGGTGTTTTTGAATACGTCAGTTAACTAAAAAGTCTCTTAAACAGAAAGGAATAGTGACAGATGAAAAAAATCAGAAGCTATACTAGCATCTGGAACGTGGAGAAGGTGATCTACGCCATCAATGACTTCCAACTACCCTTTCCGGTCACTTTTACGCAAATGGCTTGGTTTGTCTGCTCGCTCTTGCTGGTGGTGCTCTTTGCGAACGTGCCACCGTTGTCTTTCATTCATGGCGTCCTGCTGAAATATGTGGGTCTTCCGGTTGGCTTCACGTGGTTCATGTCACAGAAGACCTTTGATGGGAAAAAGCCCTATGGCTTTCTGAAATCCGTATTTTCCTATATGCTCCGTCCCAAAGTCACCTATGCTGGAAAGTCTGTGAAGCTGAAAAAAGAGACCGTCGGTGGAGCGATTACCGCCGTGAGGAGGGAACGTTATGCTGTATCCGATCAAGTACATCGAAAATAACCTCGTTTTTAATCACGACGGGGAATGTTTCGCCTATTATGAACTGATTCCCTACAACTACTCCTTTCTGAGTCCAGAAGAAAAATACCAGGTGCATGAGCATTTTCGTCAGTTGGTCGCCCAGAGCCGTGACGGGAAAATTCATGCCTTGCAGATTGCTACAGAATCAAGTATTCGGGCCACGCAGGAGCGAAGCAAGAAAGAAATCTCTGGAAGATTGAGAGACATTGCTTGCCGGAAAATTGATGAACAGACTGAAGCGTTAGTCGGAATGATTGGTGAAAACCAAATCGACTATCGCTTTTTTATTGGCTTCAAACTGCTTTTAAACGAACAGGAAGTCAGCCTTAAGGTGATCAGTGAATCCATTCTGATGACCTTTTCTGATTTCCTTTACGAGGTCAATCACAAACTGATGGGCGATTTCGTCAGCATGAGTACGAAAGAGATTAACCGGTTTATGAAAATGGAACACCTGCTGGAAAGCAAGATTTCCCGCAGATTCAAAGTTCGCAGGCTGGATAAAGATGACTTTGGCTATCTGATTGAACATCTTTATGGGAAGACGGGTTCGCCCTATGAGGAATATGCCTACCATTTACCGGCAAAGAAACTGAAGCAGGAAATGCTGGTGAAGCGGTATGACCTCATCAAGCCGACTCGCTGCCTTGTCGAGGAAAACCAGAGATATTTGAAAATCGAGCAGGAAGACCAGACGACTTATGTTTCCTATTTCACGATCAATTCGATTGTACGAGAGCTGGACTTCCCCTCCTCAGAAATTTTTTACTATCAGCAACAACAATTTACGTTTCCAATTGATACATCGATGAATGTGGACATTGTCACGAATAAGAAAGCCTTAACGACGGTTCGAAACAAGAAAAAAGAATTGAAAGACTTAGATAACCATGCCTGGCAGTCTAATAATGAGTCAGGTAACGACGTGATGGAAGCCCTGGATAGTGTCAGCGAGCTGGAAGCGAATCTCGACCAGACCAAAGAAGCGATGTATAAGCTCAGTTACGTGATACGGGTAGCAGCGCCGGATCTGGACGAATTGAAGCGTCGATGTAACGAAGTCATGGACTTCTACGACGATTTAAGCATTAAACTGGTGCGACCGTTCGGAGACATGATCGGGCTGCACGGTGAGTTCCTTCCTGCCAGCAAGCGGTATATGAATGATTATATCCAGTATGTGACCAGTGACTTTCTTGCAAGCTTGGGCTTTGGGGCCGCGCAGATGCTTGGGGAACCAGAGGGGATCTATATCGGCTATAATCTGGACACCGGGCGTAACGTTTACTTAAAGCCGAGCCTTGCAGCACAAGGCGTGAAAGGGTCTGTCACTAATGCACTTGCAGCGGCTTTTCTTGGTTCCCTTGGCGGCGGAAAATCCTTCTCGAACAACTTACTCGTCTATTATGCCGTCCTCTACGGGGGACAGGCGGTGATCTTAGATCCCAAATCCGAGCGTGGTGGGTGGAAGGAAACGCTACCGGAAATTGCCGAGGAAATTAACATCATCAATCTGACCAGAGAGGAACGCAACAAGGGCTTACTTGACCCTTATGTGATTATGAAACAGACGAAGGACGCAGAGAGCCTCGCCATCGACATCCTTACCTTTCTCACAGGCATTTCCAGTCGGGATGGTGAGAAGTTCCCAACGCTTCGTAAGGCGATCCGTCGGGTGACGCAAAGCGACCGACAAGGGCTTTTGTGCGTCATTGACGAGCTATACAAGGAGGGCACCTCCGTTGCGAGCAGCATGGCTGACCATATCGACAGCATTAAGGACAGTAACCTGGGACACTTGTTGTTCTCTGATGGCATGACCGTTCAGTCGATTAGCCTGGATAAGCAGCTGAACATCATCCAAGTGGCGGACTTGGTGCTTCCAGATGCTGAAACCGAATTTAAGGAATACACGACTGTGGAACTTTTAAGTGTGGCGATTTTAATTGTCATCAGCACCTTTGCCCTTGATTTCATTCACTCCAACCGCAGCGTGTTTAAAATGGTGGACTTGGATGAAGCCTGGAGCTTTTTGCAGGTGGCACAGGGGAAGACCCTTTCCAACAAGCTGGTGCGGGCTGGTCGCGCCATGAATGCCGGTGTTTATTTCGTAACCCAGAACGCAGATGATTTACTGGATGAGAAGATGAAAAACAATATCGGTCTGAAATTTGCATTTCGTTCGACGGATATACACGAAATCAAGAAGACACTGGAATTCTTCGGCGTGGACAAGGAGGATGAACAAAACCAGAAACGATTACGTGAACTTGAAAATGGCCAGTGCCTTATCTCTGACTTGTATGGCCGTGTAGGTGTCATCCAGATTCATCCGGTCTTTGAGGAACTGCTCCATGCCTTTGACACCCGTCCACCGGTCAGAAAAGAGGTGACCTAAATGCACCTGAAAAAGAGACGTAAAATTTTCATGGCTGTTCTTTTGGTCACGGTTGGATCGCTGCTTTTCTTCGCACTGCTTGGAACGATTGCCCATGCGGCCGGTCTTGTCGATGATACGGTCAGTGCTCAGAATGCTTACTCTAAATATCCTTTGGGCAATTACCAGCTCGATTTCTATGTGGATAATTCATGGGACTGGCTGCCGTGGAATTGGACCGATGGCATTGGCAAACAGGTCATGTATGGGCTATACGCGATCACTAATTTTATTTGGACGCTTTCTCTTTACCTGTCCAATGCGACAGGGTATCTCGTACAGGAAGCCTATTCCTTAGATTTCGTTTCCAAGACTGCAAACGCGATTGGAAAAAACATGCAAACATTGGCAGGAATTTCGCCCAGCGGCTTTCATAGTTCTGGCTTTTATCCAGGGTTCCTGCTGATTTTTATTTTAATCCTCGGGATCTATGTGGCCTATGTGGGGCTGATCAAGCGAGAGACCACCAAAGTGATTCACGCCGTGATGAACTTTTTGGTGGTTTTTCTTCTGTCCGCTTCCTTTATTGCCTATGCCCCAGACTATATCGGCAAAATCAATGGATTTTCGGCGGACATCAGCAAGGCTAGTCTGTCGCTGGGGACAAAAATGGTGATGCCACACTCGGGAAGTCATGGCCAGGACAGCGCAGCCCTCATCCGGGATAACTTGTTTTCGATACAAGTGCAGCAGCCCTGGCTGCTTCTACAGTATGGCAATTCTGATATGACTAAAATCGGACAGAAACGGGTGGAAAAGCTGCTGTCCGCAGATCCGGACGCAAACAACGGCGCAGACCGGGAAGCGGTTGTTAAAGAGGAAATTGAAAAAGAAGGCAATAAGAACCTGACACTCACCAAGGCGACCCCACGTTTGGGGATGGTGTTCTTCCTGTTTCTATTCAATATCGGGATTTCCATCTTCGTGTTTCTACTTTCGGGGATCATGATTTTCTCGCAGATCCTGTTCATCATCTATGCCCTCTTCCTGCCCATCAGTTTTCTGCTTTCCATGATCCCGGGCTTTAATGGCATGGGCAAACAGGCCATCATGAAGCTTTTCAATGTCATCATGACACGGGCAGGCATTACGCTAATTGTCACGATTGCCTTTTCCATTTCCACCATGCTTTACGCCCTATCCGGAGAATTCCCGTTTTTCCTGATTGCCTTTTTACAGATTGTGACTTTTGCAGGTATTTACGCCAAACTGGGTGACCTTATGGGTCTATTCCACTTGCAGGCGAGTGATTCTCAGCAGATGGGAAGCCAAATCCTGCAACGGCCTTATCGGTTCTTACATCGCGAGACGCGGCGATGGAAGCGGAAAATGGGTCGCTTTTTTACGGCCGGAGCAACCGGTGCGGCAGCTGGCCCTGGGGCAAGGGCAAAAGCTTCGAGGTCCGGAGCTTCCCAACGGACGCAAACCCGCAGCCAACGTCCAACACAAGGATCAAAGAAATCCCAGCTTGAGCCCCGTACAGGTCGGTCAGCGGGTGCGGGCAAAGAGACAATAAAGCGAAGCACGGACAACCCAAATCCAAGAAAGAAGCAAACAGCGGCTTTACCTTTGAATACCCGCCAAGTCTTGATTCATGGGAAGACAGAAAAGCACGACACGATGACAAAAAAGACAGAGGACGCCAAAAGTCGTACAGTGCAAAAAATCGCGGACAAAAAACAGAACCGTGAAGAGAACCAAATGCAGCAGCGTCCGACGATTGCGCAACGCCGACTGGAACTTAACCGGGACCGTCAACAAAAGGCAACCGAACAGGATTTCGTTGAACGGCCTAAAACCAAATTAACAAAAGATAAACCAGCCAAGAAGCAAAAAACGGCAAGGCCTCATTCGGCACCTGCACGGTCTGTAATGCCTGATTCCACGCTGAAGACAAACAAAAGGACGATAAACTCAATCCACTCATTCAAGGATCAGGCGAAAAAAAGCCAAGCAAAAAATACCGAGCTCAATCGGCCGGTCGTCCAGATGCCAGATTCTACAGTACGCCAAGATCTCACCAAGCAGGATCTTAACAGGAGAAGCCCAGTTGCGACGCAGAAAGAGCACGCACCGACTCATCCAAACGCAACGCGACAACCGTTTACACCAAAAAAGAGCCGACAACTGGCCACGATGATCAAAAAACAAGAGGCAACCCTCAGGCATAATCGGACAGAAACGGGTCAACAGACAAGGCAACGCGTGACTCGTAGGCAGAGAGGAAGCCAAAAATGAGATTAAACGTTTGGCTAATCTTCGGTGCCGTTTTCGCTATGCTGATTTCCCTACTAATTTTTGTCGCTGTTTTCATTTCAAATGAAGAGGATGGAGACGGCAGCGGCAATGGGATCGATCTTGCAGGTGCTAATCTGTCACAGGAAGTACTGGCCCACCAGCCAATGGTGGAAAAGTATGCCAAGAAATATCAAATCGAACGCTATGTCGGTGATTTGCTTGCCATCATGCAGGTGGAAAGCGGAGGTCGTGGCACAGATGTCATGCAGTCGATGGCCTCGACCGGACAACCTCAGCATTCCTTTACTGTGGAGAAGTCGATTCAGCAAGGGTGCAAATATTTTGCGGCTTTACTAAAGTCTTCTAGGAAAAAAGGAGGCGACATCAATACCGTGATTCAATCTTACAACTATGGAGGAAATTTCATCGATTACGTGGCGAGCCACGGTAAAAAATACACCTTTGAACTTGCGGAGAACTTTGCGAAAGAAAAATCCGATGGGGAAAAAGTTTCTTACACAAACCCGATTGCATTGAAGAAAAATAGTGGCTGGCGATACCGTTACGGAAATATGTTCTATGTCGCTTTGGTCTCGCAATATTTGACCGTGGCACATTTCGACAATGCCACCGTTCAGGCAATCATGAACGAAGCCTTGAAATATCAAGGCTGGCGCTATGTGTTTGGGGGAGACAATCCCAACACGTCCTTTGATTGTAGTGGATTGACGCAATGGAGCTTTGGAAAAGCGGGCATTAGACTGCCTCGGACAGCTCAGGAACAGTATGACGTCACGCAGCATCTTCCGCTATCGGAAGCGAAACCGGGGGATTTGGTGTTTTTTCACGATACCTATAATGCAGCTACTTATATCACACACGTCGGTATTTATGTCGGTAACAATCGCATGTATCAAGCTGGTGATCCGATTGGGTATGCCGATCTTACAACCTCATACTGGCAGAAACACCTAGTCAGCGCCGGTCGGATCAAAAACAAATAGAAAGGAAGATTTAAGCTATGAAAATAAGAAAAAAAGAAAAGCAGCTCAAGTCCCCAAAGATCCACGTGATGAAAGTCGGAATCCACAGAAAATGGGTCATTTTTCTGTGGATTCTGCTGATAAGCAGTGTTGCTTTTGGCATCTACAAAAATTTTACCGCCATCAATAGGCACACGGTTCATGAAACAAAAGTGATTGAAAAACAAGTGATAAATATCAACCCGATCGAAAATTTCATCAAAAACTTTGCCAAAGTCTATTATTCATGGAAAAACAACCAGAATGTAATCGACCAACGGACAGAAGCTCTCAAAGGGTATCTGACTAAAGAATTACAGGATTTAAACATCGACACCATTCGCAGGGACATTCCTACCTCTTCTTCAGTTAACGACGTGGAAATCTGGAAGGTAAGGCAAATCGATGAACACGAGTATGCCGTCATTTTTTCCGTTGATCAGCTGATAACGGAGGGCGACACAAAAAAGGCGGTGAATGCCTCTTATGAGGTGGGAGTCTATATGGATAAAGCCGGAAACATGGTCATCGTCAGAAATCCCACCATTTGTGAGATTCCTGTGAAGTCAGGTTATGAGCCAAAAGCAGTAGAAAATGATGGTACGGTGAATGGAGGTACGACAGAAGAAATCAACGTATTTTTAAAAACGTTCTTTAAACTATATCCTACTGCAAGTAAAGAAGAACTGTCCTACTATGTCAAAGACAATGTGCTGAAACCGATTGGCAAGGACTATGTCTTTTCAGAGATGATCAATCCGGTGTATCGGAAAGTGGGCAATCAAGTGCAGGTTTCAGTATCCGTGAAGTATCTCGATCAGCAAACAAAGGCGACGCAGATTTCACAGCTTGATTTGACTCTGCAAAAAGATAAAAATTGGATGATTGTTAAATAAAAAATATTTCGGTTAGTTCAAAGAAGTTAAGCCATTTATCTCAGAAAAGTTAAAAATATCAGTAGAAGTATTGGATGAAAAAAAGAAGTTTAGCTTCTTGATTACTTTTTTCAATAAGTGCCTAATATTAACCCACCGGCTGCCAGTAGGTTTTTTCAGGACTCGGTGAAATATTCTCATACAGTCTTAATGGTTCAACTTCGTAGCATTATAAAAGAAGAGTTTATTCGGGCTGTCTTTTTGTCTTGACAGGAAAAATACGAGGGGAAATGAGAGAATGCATTTTTCTTTCGGGCTTTTTTTCTTTTTTTAGGTGGACTAAAGTATCTCTTAAAATCATTGCCAAAGGTACTGTTTTCAATTTCAGTAACCACCTTAGTAATGCTTTTTTTATGGTACAAAATGCTTTAAGGCGTTCATCATTGATAAACTAGGTATGATAAACTGATTCCGCATCTCGTATGTATTGTATTCTTCAATGATTTTATCGAGCTCTTTACTAGCCAACTGGCATACCTCCGTAGGAACTCTATAACCTTATTATAACGTAAGTACAAGCCCTGGAAGGGGAGACATCGCAGTTCCCAAATCTGACAGGGCATACGATTTATTTTCATCTTAAAGGGTATATTACCTGATGTGATTAATTTTATTGTGTCAGGAGTGATCAGCGTTGGCAATAAAAAAATTCTGCGTATCCTTTTTTTTATTAGTTCTTGTTGTGGCGTTAACTGGGTGTAGCACAAACCAGGGAACAAATGACAGTTCAAGCTCCATGAGCCATGATATGAATAGAGATCATGATCAGCACGCTATGTCGGATCGCGATGTTCCACAGGGCCTTGTGGCAACAATGAATCCTGAATTTAAAAAGGGGAGTAAAGTGACGCTGAAAACAGATCATATGTCCGGTATGATGAATGCTAAAGGAACGGTTGCCGGAGTTTATACTACTAATGTGTATACTGTTACTTATCATCCAACTAACGGTGGGAAGGTGGTTAGAAATCATAAGTGGGTTATCCAGCAAGAGTTACAGACTCACAACAAAGGACTTCTCAAAACGGGGACAAAGGTTAAGCTAAATGCCAGCCATATGCCAGGGATGATGGGCGCAGAAGCAACAATTGACAGTGCTAAGCAAACGAATATTTATATGGTCAATTATACTGATACTAAGACTGGAAAAGTGATAAAAAACCATAAATGGGTGACTGAAGATGAATTGATATCTCGATAATTCATCTATATTTTGATCATTATTCGTTCTTTCCTCTCCTTTTATTCAAGGTATACCGATGCTCATTTTGCAGATTTTAATTTTTCTATGAATTAGTAGCTACTCATGCAAAAAAGTGAGGGGGAAAGTCATATTGACTTTCCCCCTCACACTTATTTAAGACCTATCTCATGATCAGTCATCCAAGATCTTTTTCATTTTTTTGTATTCATCCTCTGTGATTTCACCTTGGGCAAATCGTTCTTTTAAAATCGCGTACCCTTGTTTATTGGTGTCTGAATGGTGATTCATTTTTTTAATTAGGGTAATCACTAGATAGATCACGGCAATAAACAGTGATAGTTGCACAAGCCATCCGATAAAACCCATACCTAAGCCAAAACCACTCATCATACCACCATTCCATCCCATCATATCTACCACCACCTTTGAGACTATTGTAACATGATCGTTTAGCCTCTAATTTAAGAATACTTACTCT
>NZ_BJMS01000056.1 GCF_006539285.1 Sporolactobacillus inulinus | reverse complement strand
GATTCTTGCCAAGACACGGGTCTATTGGTTTGAAGACGGGATAAAATCTTATACTTTCTTTTTCCTGTAAAAAAGACTAAATCCCTATGGATTCAGTCCGGTTTTAGATTAAATGGTGATTAAACTGTTTTTCAGAAAATTCATTGTATACTCCCCCACCTAACGGGCAGAAAGGGCCCACTGATCGATGGGATTATAGGTTTGGATAATAGGGTTTATAGACGGGATGGCTATAGTAAGGGGGTCTAACCGCAATAGTTGGGGTGGTCAAACGATAATGCAAATAATCGATCTTTAATTCAGCGTTCACATTTTCTAATAAACGCGTGACCTGAGGCATAAATTCAATTCTCATCTTGTTGTCACCTCCTTCGTTTGTGAACAGGCAGCCAGCTTTTCTTCACACCAGAAGATGGCTATTCATAGCCTATGAAATGGAGGAGGCATTCGTTATGAAAAATGAGCATAACCCACAACATCATGAATCATTATCTAAGGAAGAACTTGAGCAAATTCGTGCTTATCAGAAGTGGTTTGAAGAAAACAAAAAGCAAGATCCATATCCACATTATCCGGTGTATGGAAAAATCACTCGCTATGAAGAGATACCCTTGGCTCAACCGGAGCAAAGACAATTGAGGCAACCTGGGCTTGAGCATTTAATGGTTCCAAAACCCATTATTGAAAACCCGCATTATAAAGGAAGTGGAAAGTTAAAAAACAAAGTGGCACTTATTACTGGTGGCGACAGTGGAATGGGGGCAGCAGCAGCGATTGCTTTTGCAAAGGAAAAGGCTAATGTTGCGATTGCTTATTTAGATGAGCACGAAGACGCCAATCGAACAAAAAGAAGAGTTGAGGCGTTTGGCCAAAGATGTCTCCTACTACCGGGAGATCTTCGAAAAAAAGAACAATGTGAGCACATTGTACATGAAACACTTAAAACCTTTGGCAAGCTCGATGTATTATGTAATCATGTCGGGATTCAGTTTCAGCAAAATGATCTTATGGCTATTACGGACGAACAATTTGATGAAACCTTTAAATTGAATATCTATTCTCATTTTTATACAACAAGAGCTGCACTCCCCTATTTAAAAGGAGGCAGTTCCATTATTGGAACCGCCTCGGTTGTCGCCTACGCAGGTGAACCTGTATTAATCGATTATTCGGCTACAAAGGCAGCCATTGTTGGCTGGACCCGTTCTTTAGCAAGAAGCCTTGCCAAACGTCAGATTCGTGTCAATGCAATCGCACCTGGTCGTGTTTGGACGCCTCTTATTCCAGCGAGCTTTTCTTCTGATGAAAATGCCTTGCACGGAACGAATTTATTTAATCGCATGGCTCAACCTTTCGAAGTCGCCCCTACCTTTGTTTATTTAGCATCCGATGATTCCCGGCATGTTACTGGGCAAGTGCTTCATGTAGATGGTGGAGAATCCACACATTCCTAACTTTAAAAAATTATCTATTAAAGACGAGGGAAAAGGAATCCGTTCTCTCGTTTTTTAATACTGAGATGAGTCAGTGGCAGGGATGAACAGCTTAAATTTTCCCTTTCTTCTTCACCGCGAACCAAATTTCACTATAAACATTATTTCTGTCAGACAGATCTCCTGAAAATGAAATGTTTGGAGCATCAACTAATTCATAATCTGAAGAGGGAAGCCACTCTGAAGCTATTTTCGCCCAGGTTTCTTGCATGGCCTTGGGAAATTCACCTTTAGATGAAAATATCGCCCAAGTTAGAGATGGGACTTCAACTACGTCAAACTCATCAAAACTTGACTCTTTTGTCGTTAAGCAGCCAATCATATGATCAAGACTGCCTTTTTCCTCCAAGCATCCATCATCTAAATTATAGGAGGCATTCACAACCTGATTTGGTTCCATATTTGCGTAGCTGTGCAGCTGTTTTCTTTGTTCCGGTGTAATACGTTTAGCTAACTTTATAATTTCCGGATTTTCGCCTTCAAATTGAATGGGAACTCTCTTCTTCACCCCAACAATCTTAAATGGATCCTTATTCTCGATTCGATAATCCATATTTATTCCTCCTCGTATGGTTAACTGAAAGGAGAGCTTTGGAAATGCTTTAAGCATGTTTTTCTTTTTAACCTCTGAAGGACTAATGCCCGACCAGTCCCGAAAGGCACGCGAAAATCCATCAACAGATGCATAACCATATTTGAATGCTGTATCTGTGACACTCATTCCTTCATGCAGCAGGTCAAACGTGGCGTTAGATAATTTTCGATTACGGATATATTCACCTAAGGTCATCCCTGAAAGAAATGAAAACATTCTTCGAAAATGATAAACAGAAGTTCCTGTTATTCTCTCCAATTTGTTGTCCTCGATCTCGCCATTTAATTGTGATTCAATGTAATCTAACGCCTCGTTCATACTTTTCAGCACCGCTAGTCTCCTCCTTCATGCATTCATTATAATAACGATCGTGAACCGATACCCGATGAAAAGGAGACGGTTATTATCGGGTGCACAGGTATGTCCTTGGATAAGTCAATCGGCATTTGTTGTATCGTCTTCCGATAGCTATGTCAACACGGTCATCGGTACAAAAAAAGCACCTTCAACGGCCAACTACCGTGAAGATGCAGGTGATGCATCGATTTAGTAAACTATTTTCACGAAAAAGTGAGGGTGGAAAAATTGCTCTTCGTTCATTCAATACACGTGACAATAAGTCCTTTTACTGTATAAACTTCATCGGATCAACAGCACCATTATGCGGTGGTGGATTCCATTGGCCTTCGTACAGTTCGAAGTGCAGATGTGAGCCGAACGACTCACCGGTATTGCCCATCTTGCCAATGACTTGACCTTTCGCAACGCGTTCACCTGTTGCGACTTCGTAACCGCTTAAGTGGGCATAAACCGTCGTAAACAATTTCCCTTTGAATTTATGCGAAATCATGACCGCATTTCCATAACTGGACGAATGATAGGCTCTGAATACAACGCCGCCGGCAGCAGCGTGAACCGGCGTACCTTCACTGTTTGCAATGTCAATGCCCGGATGAAAACCGTTGTCAAAGGAGCGCTTGCCGAATCCTGAAGTGACATAGCCCTGCGTCGGTTTTATGAACACCGCATTACTGTCAGAGGCGTTTTCGAACGCTATTGCGTGCGTTTGCGCCTCTGAAACTTCTTTTTCTTCATCTTTTTTCATTTCTTTTTCTTTAATTTTCGATGCTTCTTTTTTCAATCGCGCCAATTGGCTACGTTGATCTTCTTCCTTCTTAAGAAGTTCATCTTTCAGATCATTTAATTCAGTTAAGCCATCCTCGAGTTGTTTCTGTTCCTTGGCGAGTTCTTCTTGTTGCGCGGCCCGATTCGCCTGATCTTGCTTTTGCGCGGTCAGTAATTTTTGATCGTTATCCGAGATTGTTTTTAAAGCGAACATCCGATCAATGAAATCGCCAAAGCTTTCCGATCCAAGAAGTACGTCAAGATAATTCATGTTCCCGCCATTTACATACATGGCGCGAAACCGTTTCTTTAACAATTTGTCCCTGCTGTCGATCTGCGCGTTCAGCCGCTTAATTTCTGCTTTCATCCACTTTGATTTTTCACGACTTTCGGCGAGCTTTTCCTGCTTTTTATCCACGGCTGCTTTGATCTGTTTCACGCGACGGTCTGTCTGTTTCACTCGATTGATGAGCCCATCTTGTTGTTGCTGATTCTCTGAAATCTGTTGATCCGATGCATGGACATCCTGAACGCTGTAGCCCATGATTAAGGAAAGCACCAGCACCAGGGCTGCTGCGGTATGTATGTAGTTCCGATTCATGATCCCGTTCCCCTCTAGTAGAATTCTCTATTTATATCGCTTCAGGCGAATGCCCTCAGCAGGATCTTTTGTTGTCATCATAACAACTTAATGTGACACAACAAGGCATAATTCGATAACATTTTAATGACAAATGAAATCGAATATCCATTAAAGGGTAAAGGAAAAAGGATGGACCAAACATCATCCATCCTTACAAAGTCATCACTAGATTTAAATAGAAGACTAAAGATCAATCTGAATAGCGGATAGTGATCCAGATACTGGCTGAGATGAGGATCACACCCGCCCAAAAACCAAATCCTATTGCTTCTCCTAAAATAAGCCACCCTAAAAGCGTCCCAACGAAAGGCTGAAACACGAAAAACAACCCAGAACCGGCAGCATTCATGAGCCGTAACCCCCGGTTCCACATCACAAAAGCAATCGCCGTTGAAATGACTCCTAAATATAAAAGACAAACGATGATTTTTGGCTGCGTCAGATAATGCCACTGCACGGTAGAACGTTGCATCAAGACAATTGGTGAGAGACAAACCAGAGCCGTTGCTGTGGCAAGGGTTGTCACCTGTACGGGTGGGTAGTCATCCGGAACCAATTTGATCAATACCGACATGAACGCCCATGTCAGCGCAGCAATCATTAAAAAAACCGCACCGAGCAAATTGCCCGCGCCAATCGCATGAACACCAACAATCATCAGTACGCCAATCGTTGCCAGTGCTACAGAAGCTATCTTAGCCCAAGTTAATCGCTCTTTGAGCAGCCACCATGCAAAGAGAATCATAAATGTTGGTGTTGCGGCTGTAATTACAGAGCCCAGTTGCGCAGAAGATAGCCATGTACCCGCTTCTTGCGTTACGATTGACAACGCATTGCCGATCACGCCAATCAAGAGGATTAATGGCCAATCCTTTCGTTTCACACGCCAGTCAATATGTTGCGCGCAGCCAATGGCAAATAATACGACAACAGCGATGAGGTAGCGCAGCCAGACCAATTCAACGGGCGGAATAAACGCGACCACTACTTTAACAACGACAAACATACCGCCCCAGATGCTGGCAGCCAGGCTTAAATATAAAGCGCCGAAAATTTTATTTTTTTTCATTTGTTCTCTCCGCTTTCGTAATTATTCAGTCGTTCATTACGAATTTAACGGAGACTATTCTCCGTCAAATTATCGGAGAACAGGAACATCACGTTCTGTTGCCGGTGCATAAATCATCACCGATACCCCCCTTGCCCCGTTCATCATTAGATAATTCCATACTACTCTATTTTTCTTATTTTTTGTTGACTAAATTCTCCTTAGCATCTTTTTCAATCCGATCGTTTACGGTTAACCGATTGCTCTTACACTTATTGGGCTGTTAACCATCCATGGAACATGGCATCGTTTTTCATAGCGAAATAAGCTTTCGTAAATCGCATAAACTCTTTTGAGTCCACTTCTTTATTTTGATAAAAATGATAATACGTGTTTAAGAATTGCTCTGCTCCGTTCCGACCGCCACGGTGTTCAAACCATTTAAAAAGCTCTGAACTCGCTTTTGTATATGTGTAGGTACTTCTTTGTGTTGGCGGATACTGAGCCAACGGCAGATTCACCGGATATTTATTATATTCTTTCACTACTTTGTCAATGTAGGTGTAGTCAATCGCTTTCTTTGACCGATAAACATTGAATAGCCCTTGCGCAAAGGTCGCCATGCCCTCATCCAGCCAGCCGTCATAATACGGATCATTGCTGACAACTCCGTAAAACCATTGGTGGGCAATCTCGTGATCCACTTCTCGTTTAAGTGATTCCAGATCTAACAGGCTATTGTGTAAGTAGCCAGCTGTAACAATTCCCGGATATTCCATTCCCATTTCGCCGAGAACGAGATCGAGCTGTTTGCGCGGATAACGTCCAATTTTATGCTCGTAATAAGCGAATGCTGAAGCCGCCTCAGTTCTTAGCACCTCACATTCTTCTTTATTAAAACCGAAAATACGAATCTTTGTGTTATTAACGTTAGCCGTCGTCACATAGGGATCTTTTAATAGAGCAATAAAAACTTCTTTGACCTTTTTAACGGAAAAAGCACCTTTACTTTTGCTTGGAAATGTATCTGTTTCGTTTGTTGACGTTATCGTGTATTCTTTTGGGATGGCGTATGTCACCTTGAAATCGCTAAATGCCGTATGATACGTTTCACTGTTCATCGATTGGTAGGGCGCAGCGTTCCATGCGTGATGTCGATAGGTTGCGACCATCGGATAGAATTGCGCTAAGTAAAAGTTACCGGCCCGCTGTGTAAATCGCTTTCCTTCTTTGGGAACCGTAAAATCATATGAAAAAGATACATTCGTTTTTTCACCCGACGGTAATTTCTTGGTCAACGGAATACTCAACTTATCTTTGACCAAGCGGTAGGAATGGGCGCGGCCATCGACGTTTAGCGTATAAAAATGGACGGTCGCCGGATGAACAGCGGTGGGATCATTTTTCTCTGTAAACAGGTTAGGGATAAAATAAAACAGCAGTTTATCCCAAGAATCTGCGGAAGTATTTTTGATTTCTACCGTTACGTTCACATGAAAAGTACCATTCTTTTTCATGGACAACTGAATCGTATAGTCACTTTGACTCCCTGCTGGAACATTTTTCGGTACAAAGCGTTGTTTTATTATCTTTGTGTCGATCTTTTGCCTTTCATTTGCCGCCTGTAAATGATTCTGCTTTCCGATCCCCCAAATGATAAGAATCACAAGAAATACAGTCAGAATTCCTCCGATCATGATCAGCCCTTTTTTCAACGTCATCACCTCTCGCTAAAGGCTACTAATGCTACTATTCAAGATTTAAAGCTCATAGTCCTTTGGCGATTTTGTCAGATCATGTCCGGTTAAGAAATTTTGAGAATGGGAGGCGGTACTTTTTTGTTCCTATATTAGCTGGAACCGGAATAACCATTTTTCCTCTCAAACAGCAGTATTGTCTCCGTTCATGTCCTCCTCAGCACAAGTCAAATGAATTGACGTAAGTTTTCTTCACATGCTATCCTTTCTCTTTCAGGAATCCATGACAAGAGGTGACACAGGAAAAAAGAAAATCAGGAGGTTTTTTCATTGAATCAGCCAAAATTATTACCTGTCGTTGCGTCCAGCATCATCGGAGCGACGATTGAGTGGTACGACTTTTTCTTGTATGGTGTCGTGGCAAGTATGGTGCTTAATCATCTTTACTTTCCCAGCGACAACCTGTTTTTATCTACGCTACTTGCCTACGTAACTTTTGCCGTTGGTTTTTTCGCACGACCGATCGGTGGCATCATCTTCGGCCATTTTGGCGATAAACTCGGTCGCAAAAAAATGCTGGTACTGACTGTGATGATTATGGGGATCAGCACATGCCTCATTGCGCTATTGCCGACTTATGCACAAATCGGTATTTGGGCACCGATTATTTTGCTCCTGCTTCGTGTGGTGCAAGGAATCGGCCTGGGCGGCGAATGGGGCGGAGCCGTTCTCATGACTTATGAATACGCTCCGGCACGTAAACGCGGCTTATATGCCAGCCTTCCGCAAATTGGTTTGGCTTTAGGCTTGCTGCTTGCCTCCGGCGTCGTCGGTATCTTGACCAGTCTGCTTTCTCAAACACAATTTCTTGCTTGGGGCTGGCGAGTCGCATTTGGTCTTAGTGTCATTCTCGTCATTACCGGACTCTGGATGCGCATCTCGGTTAAAGAGACGCCGGAATTCCAAGAAGTGAAGGAAAACAATTTGGAGACCACACTCCCATTCAAAGAAATGTGGAAAGACGGGAATAGTAAAAAAATCATCGCAGGAATGGGCGCGCGTTACATTGACGGCGTTTTCTTCAATGTGATGGGTGTGTTCTCCATCGACTATCTGACGCATCACGTCAAACTGTCCGGGTCTTCAGCGACCCTCAGTGTGTCCGTTGCTGCGCTGGTCATGTGTTTCTTCATCCCTTTGTTTGGACACTTCTCAGATCGTGTGGGCAGAATCCGTATCTATTTGTGGGGCAGCTTGCTTGTCGGCCTTTCTGCTATTCCTGCCTTTTGGCTTTTCGGACAGTCCGGGGGGAATATGATTGTCATCATCCTGACACTTGTCGTTGCATTTGGGATTCTGTATCCAATTGTTTACGGTCCGGAGGCCGCTCTTTTTTCAGAGCTGTTTGATCCGAAAGTTCGTTATACCGGTGTGTCTTTTGTCTATCAGTTTTCCGGGATCTTTGCCAGTGGAATTACGCCGATCATCGCCACTGCACTGCTTGAGGCAGGCGGCGGCTCTCCGTTGTTGCTCACACTCTATGTCTTGTTCTCTGGAATTGTCAGTGCATTATCTGTTGTTTGGATGAAAAAGTTAGAAGCAACACCCTAATACTGGTTTTGTTCTCGAACACGATGTTTGGGGGCAAAGCTTTTTTTATGCGCAAATTTCAAGCAGGCTTTCAGCGTTGATTTGCCGACGTCCGCCAATCACGTTATCATGAGATCAGCTGCTTTGAACGCATGTATGCTGTTTTTTAAAGTGACAAGCAATGAAGGGATATAATAGAAATGATGGATTTTCAAGAGCTGAAAGAACAGCTGATCAGATATAGTAAAGAAATCGGTGTGGATAAGATTGGCTTCACGACGGCCGATCCGTTCACGGAATTAAAGGCACGTCTCTACCGGCAGCGGGAACTCGGTTACCAGTCCGGATTCGAGGAGAAGGATATCGAAAAAAGAACCGAACCGTCGCTGCTCATGGACGGCGTGCAGTCGATTGTCTCAATCGCCATGGCCTACCCGAAGAAAATGGCCGAGCGCCCGGCAAACACGAAAGGTCATCGCCGCGGTGCTTTTGCCCGGGTTTCTTGGGGACAGGACTACCATACGATTCTTCGTGACCGCATGCAAAAGCTCGGCGAATTTCTCGTTGAAACGGTTCCCGGCGCCACGTTCAAAAGCATGGTCGACACCGGGGAACTGTCTGATCGTGCCGTTGCCGAGCGTGCCGGCATCGGCTGGGCGGGAAAAAGCACCAACCTGATTACGAAAGAATTCGGATCCTATGTTTATCTTGGCGAGATGCTGACCAATATCCCGTTTCCTCCGGACAAACCGGCGACCGACCTGTGCGGCGATTGTACAATCTGCATTGATCACTGCCCAACCGGAGCACTGGTTCAAGGCGGGCAGCTCAACAGCCAGAAATGCATCGCATATCTTACCCAGACCAAACAGGAGCTTCCGGAAGAATATAAGAAAGCAATCGGCAATAGACTCTACGGCTGCGATATGTGTCAACAGGTCTGTCCGTACAATCGTGATGTGGACAGCCATTTTCATGAGGAAATGGAACCTGATCCGGAACTCGCTCATCCGCTCCTCACACCGCTGCTGACATTGTCCAATCGTGCATTCAAAGAAACGTTTGGCGACGTGTCGGGCTCATGGCGGGGGAAAAAGCCGATCCAGCGCAATGCGATTGTTGCACTCGGCAACTATAAGGAAGTTGCCGCGGCACTGGAACTGCTTCGCTTACTTCACGATGACCCGCGTCCGGTGATCCGGCGCACGGTCACCTGGGCACTTCAGCAAATGTGGGATCGCCTTGAACCGGACATGCGTGCGCATATGATTCAATCCTTCGAAGACCTGCTTGCGAAAGAAGAGGATGAAAAAGTTCATCAGTGGATCAAGGCAAAGCTGGATGCTGAAGAAGGATAACGGCTGTTCGTCAGCATCACAGAGATAAAATGCCGAAAGTGCCGATTAAGGAAGCCATCCAATACTTTGGAAAGCCGGTGAGGTCATGTTGTCCGACCAACTTTTTTTCCATATTCATTATTGCAACCATCGATCATTTGATGATAAGGAGCGCCCACCGCGAAAAATAAACCGTACCCTGTCCCACCACGAACTCATTCTTTTTACCGGCGGTTCCGGAACCATCACCATTGATCAGCGACATTATTCGATTAAAAAAGGCATGCTTTGCTACATCCGTCCCGGGCTCCATCATACATTTGAACCCGAAGCGGGACCCGGCGGTTTTTTATCGGTTCATTTTAGCTGCGCGGAGGTGGAATGGAGTCAAAATCAGTGGATAATCCATGAATGCACGAAACAGCTGATGAAGAAACTGGGGAAACAATTAATGGATGCCTACGAGGTAGAAGCGTCGTTTCGACGCTTGACCGACTGCTGGGACCAGAAAAGACCTGGATACCCTTTTGCCGCACGGACCTTGCTGCAGCAACTGTTCCTCGCCATTGCAGACAATGTCAGGAAACAGAATCAGAATTTCGCAAGTTCGCTAAAGGTGGAGCGAATTGTCGACTATATGCAAAGAAATTTATCGAAGCATATTACCTTGAATGAGCTATCCGCGCTTATTCAATTGTCACCAACCTACCTTACAAGGATCTTTAAAGAAAGCACCGGCTCCTCCGTTATTTCTTATTTTAATCAGCTGAAAATCGACAAGGCGAAGGAACTGCTCCTTGAAGGAGATTACAAGATCAAGGAAATTGCGCATCTGCTTGGTTTTGCCGATGAATTCTATTTTAGTCGGCTTTTCAAAAAATCGGAAGGCTTAAGCCCACTTGACTATTACAGCAAAAATGTCCATGGATCATCGGATCACCCATGGATTGGCCACTGATCTGCGTTTAAACTAGAGGGTGTAATTATTCATCCTATTTTTGAATCGCGGAGGCCAAGATCATGCCGATTTGGAAAAAAAATTTAGTAGTCTGCTGGTTTGGTATGTTTGCGACAGGGATTGGCATGAGCCAAATCGCACCGGTTCTGCCACTGTATATCAGCCATCTTGGTGTGGGTCAGGAAGCAGCAGTCGCTCAACTATCGGGCATTGCTTTTGGCAGTACTTTTATTATGTCTGCCATTTTCTCACCCATTTGGGGATCGGTGGCCGACACGTTTGGTCGAAAGCCTATGCTGCTTCGTGCCAGTCTAGGTATGGCAATCGTGATCGGCTGCATGGGGTTTGCCCCCAATGTCACTGTACTGATTGGGCTGCGCCTTTTACAAGGCGTGATCACCGGTTACAGCACAGCCTGTACGACGCTGATTGCTACGCAAACGGATCAAGAACATGCCGGATGGGCGCTTGGCACCCTTTCTACAGCCAATATAGCTGGCGCACTACTCGGTCCGCTCATCGGCGGATTTCTAAGTGAGCATTTTGGTTTGCAAAATGTGTTTTTTATGACCGGTGCACTGATGATGGTCTCCTTTTTTACAACGTTTTTCTTCGTCAAGGAATCGTTTCAGCGTACCGATAAAAAAGTACGTCACGCCAAGGAGATTTGGCATCAAATCCCGGAAAAAAGTTTGACCGTTACCCTGTTTGTGACCGCATTTATCTTGACCATCGCCTTATATTCCGTTGAGCCGATCGTGACGGTATTCATGGGACATCTGACAAACAGCAGTCATCTCGCACTGCTGTCCGGGCTTGCTTTTTCAGCGTCGGGGCTTGCAAATATTATCGCTGCACCGCGCTTAGGAAAGCTGTCTGATCGGGTTGGCGCACACAAGGTCATGGTGATTGCGCTTGTTACGGCAGGCCTGCTTTTTATCCCGCAAGCTTTTGTCACTGCGCCATGGCAATTGATCATGCTTCGGTTTCTGTTCGGACTTACTGCCGGCGGGTTAATGCCTTCCGTGAATATTATGATTCGCAAAATTACACCAACCGCGCTGACCGGCCGCGTATTCGGTTTTAGTATGTCGGCCATGTACTTAGGTGTTTTCGGTGGATCGGTCTTTGGCGGCCAAATTGCCGCATGGTTAAGTATTCGTGCAGTATTTTTTTGCACAGCCGCACTGCTGCTTATGAACGGATTGTGGGTCTATTGTCGCGTCTATCGGCAAATCGCCTGCGCAGCCCAGTCGAGCACAACACATAGGTTAAGGAGCGATGAAAATGAATAAAGATAGAACGGCTTTAGTGGTGATTGACCTGCAGAATGGGATTGTCAACAGTCAGCATGCCCCATACACAGGTGCACAAGTTGTGGAAAAGACAACGAAACTGGTGAACACATTTACGAAAAATGGGGCCTTTGTTGCACTTGTCCGGGTCTCTTCATTTGATGGAAAGGATTGGTTTGTTCCGCAAACCGATTCAAGTCATTCTACGCCGGGATTTCCTGACGGATGGGATCACTATGTACCTGAGCTGGATGCTTTTCAAAAGACTTACCGACTAACCAAACGGCAATGGGGCGCTTTTTTTGGAACCGACTTAGATTTGCAGCTGCGTCGCCGCGGCATTGATACCCTTGTATTATGCGGTATTTCAACCGGTATTGGTGTTGATACGACCGCGCGGGAAGCGTATGCGCGCGCCTATCAGCAAATCTTTGTCGAAGATGCGATGACTGCATCAACTAAAGAAGAACATGATCACTGCACCACCCATATTTTCCCGCGAATCGGTAACGTCCGAACGACTGACGAAGTGCTGGCGATGCTGAAATAAATTAAAGGTTAAATTTTATCAGTGGCTATTAAATAAAGTTATTTACACGAACCGGCGCAGAGAAGTACGCAGAGAAGTATTCTTCCGGTTAAATAACATCCCGTTTTGTGATGTCACACAATGGGATCAGCCTTTTGTAGTCCTCTAGGATCACATGAGCCGTTTCAAAAGTCATCGCGTTGGCTGCCGACAGAGCGATGGAATGGCGCAACATGTATTCAGGAGGACGCTTTTCCGAGAGCGAAACACTAAGTGAAGCAACCATCGTGTCTCCGCACCCCAATGTGCTTTTCACTTCTATTTCAGGAGCTTTTCCACGCCATACCCCATCTTTGCAGATTAACATGGCGCCCTCCCCACCCAAAGAAACGAGTACATTAGAGACTCCTTTGCCGACGAGTTGCTGTCCAAACGCAATAATCTCCTCATCGGTCGCTTCTTTCTTACCCATAAGACCGGTCATTTCGTCACGATTTGGCTTAATCAGATCCGGTTTTTCTTCAACAGCAATGCGAAGCCACTCGCCGGATGTGTCCGCAATCACAAAGTTGCAAGACTTCCTTGCTGTGCGCAGCAGTTCACGGAAATAATCCGTGCTGACGCCTTGTGGCACACTTCCGCAAATGGTTGCCGCCTCACTTTTTTCAGCCAATGACCTGAATCGGTCCATTAATAAAGTGCATTCCGCTTCGGTAACGGTGGGTCCATTTTCCAGCAGTTCAGTGCGTGTCCCATTTTTCTCAAAAAGCTGGATATTGGTTCTTGTCGACCCCTCAATAGCTACAAAAGAGTTGCCAATGCCTTCTTCTTGAAAACAACGGACAAAGATATCAGCAACATCTCCGCCAAGAAATCCGGTCGCCTCAACTTCTTTGTGAAGATCACGCAAGACTTTGGCAACATCAATGCCCTTTCCTGCCGCTGAAACCGATAACAGCCGCATGCGGTTCGCCTTTCCTACTTCTAACGCGTCTGTCTCAAGCAACTTGTCCAGTGCAGGATTCAGTGTGACGGTTGTAATCATCGTGCATTGCTCCCTTCGTTAGGCATTCTCACCTTTACCTAGTCTATACCCGGAGAGCAGCCACTATTCAGCAAGAACATTCTTTCGAACACTTTATTCACGAGACCTGACTAGACGCACCCATCCGAGGAATGGTTCACCGCCTTCACCGATTATTTACCCATTTTTCGCTTTTTGTATAGAACTGTCGTCATTGGTTGTACTCTTTTCTGTTAGCATTCCGTTGTTTCCGACGCATCTTTAAACCGATAGCCAATGCCCGGTTCGGTGATAATCCACTTCGGTCGTGTCGGATCCTCTTCAATCTTTTTGCGAATATGTCCTATATATACACGAAGATAATTACTCTCACTGTTTAGCTGTTGTCCGCCCCAAACCTCATCTAACAACTGCTTATGCGTTATGACTCGTCCTGAATGAATGGCTAATATCTTCAGCAAATCATATTCTGTAGGGGTTAATTTCACTTCTTCCCCATTTACTACTACTCGTCTTCGCGGCAAATCAATCAGTAAGTGACCAAAATCAAGTACGGGCTGATCCGGTGACTTGGCCGTGTGTCGAAGTGCAACGCGAATTCGCGCAAGAAGTTCGCCCATTCCAAATGGTTTTGTTACATAGTCATCCGCGCCACTGTCAAGTGCGTGTATTTTATCTTGTTCTCGCTCCTTTGCAGTCAGCACAATAATAGGTAGTTTCGACCACTCCCGAATATACGTCAATACATCGAATCCAGACATATCCGGAAGTCCAAGATCTAGGATAATCAGATCCAGATGTCCCATTGACGCTTGGTTTATTGCTTCTGCTCCGGTTGACGCTTCGGTAATCGTAAAATGATGCGCCTTAAGAGCAATGGACAATAGTTTACGTATTTGAATTTCATCATCAATAACCAAAATTCTTGCTCCAAGATCACTCATGATCCACTATGACTCCTAACCGTCCAATTTTTTGCCAGAAATTACTGACCACGATTTTTCAATAGACCACCGCTTAATGAAAGGACAATGGTCAATCCTTTTTCTTCATTATTATGAGCAGTGACATTTGCGCCGTGCGCATTGACAATACCTTTGACAATCGCTAAACCAAGACCAGTTCCTGGAACATGAGCGTTCGTCTTCAATCGGTAAAATTTATCAAAAATGTGACTGAGTTCACCTGGGGCCACACCTTCTCCCTGATCACTGACAGATATATTCAGTTTACCGCCGCTCTGATGAACATCAAGATGAATCGAACTTCCGACAGGCGAATACTTCATTGCATTACTAAGGATATTCGTAAGCGCCTGTTCGAACAGCAACTCATCAACAAAAACAGGAGGAAGATCATCTTCAATCGTTAAGTTCAAATTCCGATCCTGCAATCCGTCCTTAAGCTGGTTTATCGAAACACCAATAATATCCTCAAGGTCACACCATTGCTGGTTAAGTTTCAACATACCACTCTCTAATTTGACCATTCCTAATAGATTGGTCACAATTCGATTCATTCGGATTGCACCATGACGAATCGTCTTCAGCAATTCTAGTCGATCCTTTTGACTAAACAGTTCATCATTTTCATAGAGAACAGTAGCAGATCCAATCATTGTTGATAGTGGCGTGCGTAGTTCATGAGAAATTGAATCCAGAAGAATAACATGGAGTTTTTCAGATTCTGCGGTAAGGCGCGCTTTTTCTACTTCTTCCCGTGAACGTGCACGTACAATCGCCAGAGCGGTTAATCTGCTGATTGCTTCAATCAAGCGGCGATGTTCCTGGGTATTGGGAAATTTATCATAATGAATACTCATTACCCCATGTATTTGTTCTTCTGTTCGCATCGGTAAAAAGAAGCAGTTCATTTCCCTTAACATTTCCGAACCGCGGCCAACTGGCACGCCATGTCGATACGTCCATTCCGCGATGAGGCGTTCCCGTTCTTCATTCTCCTGTACCGAAAAAGAACTCACTGCATTTTTTAACTTCCCTTTTTCATCAGGTAAATAGATCGTAACCCGATAACCGATTGTTTCAGATATTTTTTGAACAATACTTTGAAGCGTTTGGTCAAGTTGATCCATAATCGTAATCTTTCTGCTTAATGTATACAAAATAGAAGTGATTCGTTCATTTTGCTGAGCAATCTCAAGTTGTTGCTTCAATCCGGACGAAAGGCCCGCGGTTAAAACCGCGACAATCAGAAAAATGACAAAAGAAGAGATGTAGCGTAAATCTCCTACAGAAAGGCTCTGAAATGGAGGAACAAAAAAGAAATCAAAGCTGAGTACCCCCATCACTGCTGCATATAATCCCGGGCCGATTCCCCAAAGCGCTGCACCCAACAACACAGGTAACAAGAACAGTAGCAAAATGTTAACTTGGTCAAACGGGATCAATGGACCTTTCAGAAACAAAGTCATCAGAGCAATTAGTGCAGTCAGAATAATATAAGATGTCGCAGATTGCTGCGCGCCAATACGTATCGTTCTCCGATTTGATTTTTCCTTAGTATCGCCTGGAATAACATGAACAGTGATGTTCCCGCTCTTTTGTATGACACGATTTACAGTCATGCCGCCCAGGAGGTTAAAAAGAAATGAAGACCCGGGTTGGCCAATAATAATATGGCCAATGTGATGCTGTTTCGCAAAAGAGATAATTGTATCCGCAATACGACGCCCGACAACGTTATACGCTTCAGCACCCAGTTCATCAACCAACCTCTCATTTTCCGCAATCATATTCTGATTCTGCGGATGATAATTAAAATAAATCGGTTTTGAAATACTTAGCGCCATCCATTGTGTATTCATGTCTGAAGCCATCTGCCGAGCAGTGTAGATCAATTTTTTAGAAAAAGGGCTGCCACCAATGCAAACGAGTATTTTTCGCTTGTTCCGCTCTCCTTGGTTTTGGGCGCAGGCAAGCTTCGTGGATTCATAACTTGCCTGCTTCTTCTTTAAATCATCATCACTGTTTTTTATTTGTCGCACGTCACTGTTGTCGATTGAATGATCCTTATTTATTATCACGGATTCCTCCACTTAAGGCGAGACGTTGGTAAACATCGGCAAGCCAATTAATGGCTATTGCTAAATAACTATAATCATACCATAAAAAATGTGACACATTATTAACGAGCAATAATGGTTTATTGATGACTCAATTTGTGATCCAAGGAAATTTTCTTAATAAATTCATCGAAATCCTGCTGATTTTCACATACTGTCGAATGGATCATCCAGACAAAAAAGGTCTTAACATGAACAGCAGCTGAGTAACAGGGAAATGTGCTTTGAAGGCGAAGAACATACCATCCCGTCTTCATTCGTTTCCAAGGCACTCTATTTCTACTTCCAATAGGCTTTAATGTACGGTGCTCCCAGTCCTTCTTTGTTTGATCGCTGCGAATGGTTTCGTACACACTTTCTACAGCTGAATCATCACGTATCGCTTTTCCGTAGTCTTCAAGTTTTGTCAGCAATTCCTGTTCAGTATCAGCAAACCAATAATTCTGGATAATCCGTTGCTGATTCGTATGCAGCCACGCAGCCCCAAACCAGCGATACTTTAGTGAAAATATATCCAAGCAGTGCCGTTTTACACCTACATAAGTTATGTTTGTCTCTTGCAAATTTTTCATTCTGCATCATTCCTTGAATCAGCAACAATCTGCAAATTGACAAAAGCCGCATGACGGAGTACGGAATAAACGGGTGAATCCATCAGGCAAGCTATAAATCTATTTTTCAGCACAGGTTGCCCCATAATGATGCGTTCGACTTGTAGCTGCTCCGTTGTTTTGACAATTGTTTTCCCTAACGTTTTCTTATTTGATGTCTTAACAATAAATGCAGCATTAAACTGCCCGCTTAATGCCTTCAGTGTCTCCATATCCTTCTTTTCTCTTTCTGTCATCTGCTTTGAGGTAATTACAGCCATAACCAATAAATCTGCATGATGGCGAACCGCCATTCGCCACCCTCTACGAATGAGTTTTTCAGAGTGGGGCCGATAATTAACACAAACGAGAATCTTACTTTTCTTCTTTGTTTCTTGAAAATGGCCACGCAAATCATCCAGTTTCTGATCAACGTCGTCGGCCACTTCAAGTAACGCAAGTTCTCTTAAAGCAGAGAGATTTCCCATTCTAAAGAAGTTACTGATTGATTGTTCTATTTTATCTTTTGTATAAATCTTTCCCAGAACAAGTCGTTGCTGCAAGGCCTGAGGCGTGATATCAATCATTTTCACTTGATCCGCCAGATCAATAAAAGAATCCGGAACACGCTCCCTCACTCTAATTCCAGTAATGTGCTCAACAATATCACGTAAACTTTCGATATGCTGAATGTTAACTGCGGTCATCACATGAATGCCCTGTTTCAAAAGATAGATAATATCGAGATATCTTTTTGCACGTGCACTTCCAGGAATATTGGTATGCGCAAGCTCATCAACGACAACAATCTCCGGCTTTCTTTTTATTATTTCTTCTATATTGAGTTCACGATAAAGATGGCCATTGTACTGTACCTTTTTCTCTTCAATTACAGGTAATTGCTTGATTTGTTTAAAGGTCTCTTTGCGCCCATGTGTTTCAATGACACCAATGACAATATCCTTTCCATCACGGAGCATGTCATTTGCATCCTCCAGCATCTGATACGTTTTACCTACGCCAGGCGCTGCGCCAATATACACAGTGAGACGGCCCGGATATTGGCTTCCGTTCAGAGGATTTCTTTCTATTTTGTAATTTGTATTCGATTTGAAAGAAGCGGGGCGATTTTCTTCTTTCCACCCAATGACCTGTACATCGACATAGCGAAGATGCTTTAATAAGTAGTTAATTGGGCTGTGGAAATGGAAAACCCACCTTTTTGAAGAATTTTCCTGACCCATGACGATCTGAGTTGCATTGCATCGATGCGCTACATCAATCATGACCGCTCCATAATTTCGATCATTGCGCGATTCAACGATGAATGCAGCGTGACAGAATTGTGCCAGTTGTCTCAATTTCTCAAGCCTTTCTTTATCATTGAGCGGCAACTCCTGCTCCTTGGTTTCAATGATCGTAAGTACATAGAGATCAGCATTCAATGCTCTTGCTATCCGGTACCCCTTTCGAATCAGTTTCGCAGAGCGTTGCAGAAAACTTGTACAGACAAGGATTGCTTCTTTTACACCTACGGGTCCATGAATACTTGTGCGTTCATAAGATTTCTGAAAGTGGTCATCCACCGTATCCGCCACAGTTCTAAGTGTCAGCTCTCTAAGTGCAGAGAGGTTTTCTTTTTTAAAAAAATGACGAAGTGCATCCTTCGAAGATAATTGGTCCTCTCGGAGCCGCTCACGAATCGTCTCAGGGGGTACATCGATCATTTCAATCTCATCAGCAGAGTCGATAAAAGCCCTAGGAACGATTTCCCTTATCTTTGTTTTCGTTATTTTTTCTGCTTCTTTGCTGATGTCATCAAGATGTTGCACGTTGATCGTTGTGAGCACGTTAATTCCCTGTTCCAGAAGAAAGGCAACATCCATATAGCGCTTGTTGAACTTTGAACCTGCGATATTGGTGTGTGCGAGTTCGTCAACCACTACCGTATTCGGACGCCTTTCAGCTATGGCTTCAACATCCATTTCTTCAAATTTGCGTTTGTTGATCCAGAACGTTTTCCTCGGAATGATTTCCATTGACTTTATTTGTCCGGCTGTTTTTCTTCGCTCATGATTTTCAACATAGCCAATAACCACGTCAACATGATTTTCATGCATCGACCATGCTTCCTGCAACATTTTATATGTTTTCCCAACCCAGGGAGCCGCTCCGACAAAAATCTTTAATCTGCCTTTTTTTGAAGGATTTTTTGGTTCAGCATTCTCATGTTCCCTGTGATCCACGATGATCACCTTCTTCTAATCCTTTTGTGTGTGAAAAATAAGGGCTGCATGGACGATTTATTCCTTGCGATACCCTTATTAGAATCAATAATTTATTTTTGTTTTTCTTTTTCAACAGCGAGGTTCAGCCTGAGAACATTGACCCTCGGTTCGCCGAATACCCCTAATAAACGATTCTCTTTATTTTTATCAACGAGACCAAACAGTATTTTTTCGCTGATTCCAGTTGCTTTTGCAACAGAGGGTACCTGTAATTTTGCATTTTCAACTGAAATGTCAGGATCAAGCCCAGAGGCAGAGGACTCCACCATATCTACAGGCAGGTTTTTCTGTGTGGTCCCAATCTGTTTCTGGACGCTATTCCTATTCTCTTGTACTTCCTTCACAAAAGCCGGGTTGGTTGCTCCAAGATTTGATGCTCCCGATCCGTTTGCGGCATAATTAATCGCCGAAGGACGGGAACGGAACAACCCAGGTCGGTCAGTTTTCTGTCCAATTCGTTCTGATCCGACCGGTTGACCGTCCTGACTCATAATGCTTCCCTTAGCCTGATAGGGAAAGAACAGATTGCCGATACCCGTGATGAACGCAGGATAGATAAGGCCTAGAAGCACAGCAAAAACAACGGTTATTCGAATGGAACGCCAAACATTAGTCATCTCTTTCACCCTCCTATATATTTGCTAATCCCAATGCAGTGATGATGACATCGATAATTTTGATCCCGATAAATGGAGCGATGATTCCACCAATTCCATAAACGAGCAAGTTTCTAACCAGCTGGGCTGTTGCGCTCATCGGACGATAGCGAACGCCCTTCATCGCAAGCGGGATAAGCAGAGGGATAATCAAAGCATTAAAGATCAGTGCTGAAAGAATCGCACTTTTTGGGTTAGTTAACCCCATAATGTTCAACCATTGAAGCTGCGGAATCATCGCTACAAATATGGCAGGGATGATCGCAAAATACTTCGCAACATCATTGGCAATGGAAAAAGTCGTAATTGAACCCCTTGTGATCAATAATTGTTTACCAATCGACACCACTTCGATGAGCTTTGTCGGATCGGAATCTAAATCAACCATATTCCCCGCTTCTTTGGCAGCAATCGTTCCGCTGTTCATCGCAAGTCCGACATCTGCCTGAGCAAGTGCCGGCGCATCATTCGTTCCGTCACCCGACATCGCGACTAATTTGCCAGCCTCCTGTTCCTCTTTTATCAAACGCATCTTATCTTCCGGCTTTGCTTCAGCAATAAAGTCGTCCACACCAGCTTCCAGAGCAATCGTTGCGGCTGTTAAAGGATTGTCCCCTGTACACATAACTGTTTTGATACCGATTTTTCTTAATTCATCAAACCGTTCGCGCATGCCTGGTTTGATAATGTCCTTAAGATAAATGAGGCCGTATATCTCATTGTTTTTCATGACCGCCAATGGTGTTCCGCCTTCCTTGGCTATCGTCTCAGCCTTAGCGTCAAGCTCCTCAGGGACGGAACCACCATTTTTCCGTACATAATTTTTGATCGCATCAACGGCACCCTTCCGGATAATTGTTCCATCAGGTAGATTAATCCCACTCATACGCGTATCCGCACTAAATTCAATGTTTTCCGCGTCTTTATTACGTTCAGGCGTTTCTAATATGCCTTTTTTCTTCCCAAGTTCAACAACTGAACGACCCTCCGGTGTTTCATCAAACAGAGAAGATAGAACAGCTTGTTTGCTCAATTCTTCTTCCTTATGGCCAGAGACCGGAAGAAACTCGCTGGCAAGACGGTTGCCAATCGTGATCGTTCCTGTTTTATCCAGAATCAACGTATTCACATCGCCTGCCGCTTCAACTGCTTTTCCGGACTTCGCAACCACATTAAAGCGGATGACCCGATCCATACCCGCAATGCCAATCGCCGATAATAGAGCACCAATTGTTGTCGGTATCAAGCAAACAAGGAGTGCAATCAGTGTCGCAATACCAATTGAGCCATTAACAAAGTGAGCCATCGGATTAAGTGTTACGATGACGATCATGAAAATTAGTGTCAATCCGGCAAGTAATACGGTTAGTGCCAGTTCATTAGGTGTTTTCTGCCGGTTCGCCCCTTCAACAAGTCCAATCATTTTATCTAAGAATGAGCCACCAGGATCTACTGTTACCTGAATAATGAGTTCGTCTGATAGTAATTTAGTTCCTCCGGTAACTGAGCTAAAATCACCCCCCCGCACCTCTGATGACTGGTGCGGATTCACCTGTAATCGCCGACTCATCAACACTGCCCAATCCTTCCTGTACCTCTCCGTCGACCGGAATCATTTGTCCGGCCTGAACCCGAACGATATCTCCTTTGCGAAGTACAGATGCCGGAATCTGTTCATAAGTTCCGTCTTTCTTTCGCCGATTCGCGGTCAGTTCCGTTTTCGATTTGCGTAATGACTCTGCCTGCGCCTTCCCTCTGCCTTCGGCAATCGCTTCGGCAAAGTTTCCGAAAAGCACGGTGATAAAGAGAATGATACAAATCACAAAGTTAAAGAATCGCTCGTTTCCCGCTCCTTGGCTACCGAACAAATCAGGAAAAAAGCTGAGTAGAAGTGTCAGCACAAAGCCGATTTCAACGACAAACATGACGGGATTTTTTATCATCACTCTTGGATCCAGTTTTATAAATGACTCAGCAATCGCTGAGCGATATAACTTCTTTTTCGCTTGTTTAGCAGGCATTTGTTTTCCCATATTTCTTCCTCCTCAATAAGAGCCTCTGTTTCCTATTTGCTTAACAGTCCTGACCACATTTGCAGCTGTTCGCCAATAGGTCCAATCGCTAATGCGGGGAAAAAGGTCAGTGCCCCAACAATAACGGTAATGACAACAAAAACCCCACTGAAGACGAACGTGTCCGTTTTCAATGTCCCAACTGACTCTGGAATATGCGGTTTTGCCGCGAGTGACCCTGCTACTGCAAACATCGCAATCAACGTTACATAGCGTCCCAGCAGCATAACAACACCAAGAATAATATTGTAGAACGGAGTATTTCCACTTAATCCCCCAAAAGCCGAACCGTTATTTGCAGCCGTCGAGGTAAAGGCATACAGCACCTCAGTAAATCCATGGGACCCAGGGTTGAGGATACTTGCCGTTCCAACGTGAGTCATCAAAGCTATAGCTGTCGGGATCAAAATCAGAATGGGATGGACAAGCAGCGAAAATGTTGCCAGTTTGATTTCCCGCGCTTCAATTTTTTTACCAAAAATCTCGGGAGTTCTACCGACCATTAACCCAGCGATAAATACCGTAATAATCAGGTACATGATAATATTGATCAACCCTACGCCAACGCCGCTAAATACCACGTTAAACATCATGAACAGAAGAGGAATGAAGCCCCCTATCGGTGTCAGGCTGTCATGCATCATGTTTACGGCACCAGTTGATGTGGCTGTTGTCGCTGCAGTAAACAAGCTGCTGAGCGGCAACCCGAAGCGCACGTCTTTGCCTTCCATATTAGTCCCTGTGATGCCTAACACTTTTTGAAGAATGGGATTTCCAGCCGTTTCACCCCAATAAATAACGAATGTTCCAATCAGAAGCAAACCTGCAAGCGCTGCATAAAGCACATAAGATTGTTTGCGGTTCTTCAGAAACCGACCGAAAGCAAAAAGCGAAGCAGTCGGCAAAGACAAAAGTGTAATGATTTGCAGTATATTGGTCAGTACGGACGGATTTTCAAACGGATGGGTAGAATTTGCGTTCAGAAAACCGCCACCGTTTGTCCCAAGTTCCTTGATAGCTTCCATTGAAGCAATGGGACCGCGGGAGATTGTTTGCACCGCCCCCTGTACCGTGTGCACCGTTTGCGCACCCTGAAAGGTTTGCGGCATACCTTGCCCAATAAATACAATTGACAACACGATCGCGCCAGGAATCAAGATACGCGTATGCGCTTTGATAAAATCAACCCAAAAATTCCCCATATTTTTTGACTTTCGTGCAATAATGCCCCTGATAAAGCCAAAAGCTGCCGCGAGTCCCGTTGCAGCTGCAGTAAACTGCAAAAAGGTAAGCGCTAGGGTTTGTGACAAATAAGACATGGTCATTTCTCCACCATAATTCTGCCAGTTCGTATTTGTAACAAATGAAGCCGCCGTATTAAACGATAGGTCCCAAGGCAAAGACTTCATATGATCCGGATTCATCGGCAGGATCCCTTGCAGCCGGAGAATAAGAAAAACAAAAAGCGCCATAATGAAGTTAACCCACAATAAAGATCTGATATACGCCTTCCAATCCATCTCCACCGATGGATTAATGCCAGAAACTTTGTAAATCATTTTTTCACAAGGCGCGTAGACACGTTCGAGAAAATTACGCTGTCCCGCAAACACACGATATAAGTAGCCGCCGAGTGGAACCGCAACAGCTAGCACACATGCTAAAACAATGAAAATCTGAAGACTTCCTAACCATGTCACCTTATCCATCTCCTTTACTTATCTGCATCAATTACTCTAGAATTTTTCTGGATTAAAGATTGCATAGGTTAAATACACCATGATGAGTATGGCAAGAACGAGTAATAGCCACATTGAAACAGCACCTCTCTTTATGTTTTGTCTAATAGCCGAACCATGACCGAAAAAAGTAAAAAAATAGCAACAAATAGTGTAACGGACAAAAGGTCTCCCATATTCTCCCCCCTTGCACAACTCAATTCGGAAACTATTTTCATAAAGCAATCTTATCTTGTTTTTGCGTAAAAAGGGCGTGAAGGATTTGCGTGTCTGCGTAAAAAAACGTAAATATTATCGAAACAAGCGGTTAGGCTTAACCTCATAAGATACAGTCACCGTCCGACCCTAACGCGAACAATACCACCGTTTTAGAAGCATAGCTCCGCGACCACTGCTTCTTTAAGAACGGCAATCATATCTATCAATAAGAAAAACCGGGCAGAATACGCCCGGTCCTTACCCTCCAGCCATGTGTGATGGGCTCGTGTCTT